>NZ_JBXAFX010000003.1:0-298877 GCF_058793515.1 Novosphingobium sp. GW835-FHT14H07 | reverse complement strand
GAAAAGGGCGAACTCTTCATCGGCGATACCCCCGGACACGGCGTCGACATCGACGAGAAACTCGCCGCCAAATACCCATACAAACCAGCATACCTCCCCGTCGCACGGCTCGAGGACGGAACAATGTGGAACTGGTAGGACAACAACGACAACAGTGAGGATATCATGAAGAAGGCATTTCTTGCGGCGACCGCCATGGTTGCCTTGACCGGCGCGACGTCCGTTCCCGCCCCCTCGCTCCAGCTTGCCAGGCTTGCGAAGGTCGGTACCGTCAGCGATCGCTATCAGTCCTACAACATCGAGATGGTCGAAGTGACCGGCGGCCGCTTCTGGGCGCCCTATGGCGGCCCGGCGGACGAACGCTATCGCCAGCGCCCGCCGATCGACCTGACCGATCCCAAGCTCGTCGCGCTGGCCAAGGCACTCGGCCCCAGCCTCGTGCGGGTCAGCGGCACCTGGGCCAATAACACCTACCTTGAAGCCGAAGGCGAACATCTCTCCGCCCCGCCCGCAGGCTTCGTACAGGTGCTCACTCGCGACCAGTGGAAGAACGTGGTCGCCTTCTCCAAGGCCGTCGATGCGCCCATCGTCACCAGCTTCGCCGTCAGCAACGGCACGCGCGATGCCAATGGCGTGTGGACGCCAGCGCAAGCGCAGCGCCTGGTTGATCTTACCCGCGAGGCGGGCGGCTCGCTCTACGCCGCCGAGTTCTTCAACGAAGCCAACATGCCCAGCGCCGCGCCGCAGATGCCCAAGGGCTACACCGCTGCCAACTACGGCGCCGAATTCCGCCTGTTCCGCGATTGGGCGCGCAAGGCCGTGCCCGAGATGAAGATTCTGGGCGCCGGCGGTGTTGGTGAGGCTGGTCTGCTCAAGGACGTGCCCGTGCCCGCGGAAATGGGCACCCACGTCAGCAGCGAAGACATGATGCAGGCCAACCCGAACAGCGTGGACGGGGTCTCCTACCACTTCTACGGCAGCGTCTCGCAGCGCTGTGCGGGCCTTGGCATCGGCACTGCACAGAAGGCCGACGCGCTCACTGCCAAGTGGCTCGACATGACCGTGCGCGACTACCGCTATTACGCCGCGCTGCGCGACCGGTTCGAGCCCGGCAAGCCGATGTGGAACACCGAAACCGCGCAGGCCGCCTGTGGTGGCTCTCCCTGGGCCTCGACCTTCCTCGACACCTTCCGCTACCTCAACCAGAACGCCGCGCTGGCGCAGCAAGGGTTGCAGGTCGTCATGCACAATACGCTCGCCGCCAGCGACTATGCCCTGATCGACCGCGATACCCTGACGCCCCGTCCCAACTACTGGGCCGCCGTGCTGTGGAAGCGCACGATGGGCAGCACCGTGCTCGCCTCGCCGGCATCGCCCTCGCCCGCATTGCGGCTCTATGCCCACTGCATGCCCGGCCAGCCCGGTGGCGTGACTGTCATGGCGCTCAATACTGGCGAGGCCGCGCAGCGCGTCAACCTCGGCGGCAAGGGCATGGGCTGGACGATGACCGGGCAGCCGCTCGACACGCGCGCGGTGCTGGTCAACGGCAAGGCCCCTGCCCTGTCTGCGGACTACAAGCTGACCGGCCTTGAAGGCACGGCGGTCAACGGCAAGGTCACCCTGCCCGGCCAGTCCATCGCCTTCTACGCCATGCCCGGCGCCGCCAACCCGGCCTGCCGCTGATGCGCGCAGTCCTTGTCGGCGAGGCGATGCTGGAGCTGTCGCAGGACGGTAGCCTCTGGCGCCTCGCCTATGGCGGCGATACGCTCAACACCGCGATCCACCTCGCCCGCAGCGGGGTGGAGACCGCCTATCTGACCGCACTCGGCCCCGATCCGTTCAGCGCGGATATCAAGGCGCAGTGGGCGGCCGAAGGTTTGGACACCAGCCTTGTCCTCGCTCACCCTGCGCGCAATCCCGGCCTCTACGCGATCACCTGCGACGATGCGGGCGAGCGCAGCTTCACCTATTGGCGCGGCGAAAGCGCGGCGCGCGCTTTGTTCGATTGCAACGGCATCGAGGCCGCCCTGGCCCATGCCGAAGCGGCTGACCTGCTTGCCTTCTCGCTGATATCGCTGGCCATCCTGCCCGAAAACGGCAGGGAGGCCCTGCTTGCCCTCGCCCGCAAGGTCCGCGCCAAGGGCGGCCTCATCGCCTTCGACGGCAACTACCGCCCGCGCCTCTGGCCCGACCGGCAAACTGCCCAAGCCGCGCGCGATGCCGCCATCGCCGTCGCCAGCATCGGCCTGCCCACGCTCGAGGATGAAACCATGCTCTCGGGCGAGGCAGATGCCGCTACCGTCGCCGCCCACTGGCAGGGCCTCGGCTGCAGCGAAACCATCGTCAAGCTCGGCGCCCAAGGCTGCCGCCTACCCGATGGCCAGATCCTCGCTCCTGCCGAAGTCCTGAAGCCCGTTGATACCAGCGGCGCGGGCGATGCCTTCAACGCAGGCTACCTTGGCGCGCGCCTTCGTGGCGAACCGGTTGCACAGGCTGCGAAAGCGGGGCACGACCTTGCTGGTTGGACAATCATGCGCCCGGGCGCGATCCCGCCGCGCTGACCGTGCCATATACACACCTGATTGGAACGAGCGATGCATCGCAACCGGCGCGATATTCTCAAAGGCACATTGGGCGCGGCGATCGCCGCTGCAGTATCTCCGGCTGCGGCTGAACAAGGCGAGCGCCCCAATATCCTCTGGCTCGTCAGCGAGGACAACAACCCGTTCCTCGGCTGCTATGGTGATCGTCTGGCGCAGACGCCGAACCTCGACGCGCTGGCACAGAAGGGCATTCTGTTCGAACGCGCCTACTCCAATTTTCCGGTTTGCGCGCCGTCCCGGTTCACGCTCCTGACCGGCATCTATGCATCCGCATGTGCGCCGGCACAGCACATGCGCGCCAATGCCCATCTGCCGGCCATCCTGCCCACCTACCCCGACCTGATGCGGCGCGCCGGGTATTATTGCACCAACAACGAAAAGACCGACTATAATTGCGACGTCGATCCCGCCGCGATCTGGGACGATAGCAGCACGCGGGCGCATTGGCGCAACCGGCCGGAAGGCAGGCCCTTTCTCGCCGTGTTCAATTCAATGACGACGCATGAATCGCGGCAGTTCCAGCGCCAGCCGGGCGCCGATCGCTACGGTCCGTTCAAGATCCCGCAGTACTTGCCCGATACGCCTGAAATCCAGGGCGATTTTGCCAACTATTATCGCCTGATCACGATGATGGACGCCGAAATGGGCGCCCGACTGGAAGATCTCGCCCGCGACGGCCTCGCCGAAAACACGATCGTCTTCTACTATAGCGACAACGGCGGGTCGTTGCCTCGAACCAAGCGCTATTGCTACGAGGAGGGACTGCGGGTTCCGCTTATTGCCTACGTCCCGCCGCGTTGGCGTCATCTTTCGCCATTCGCGCCCGGCACGTCCGTCAAGGCACCGGTCAGCCTGCTCGATCTGCCGCCCACCGTGCTGTCGCTGGCCGGAGTCGAACCACCTGTGACCATGCAGGGCCGCGCCTTGATGGGCCGGTTTGCAAAGGACCTGCCGCGCTACGCCTTCGGGATGCGCAACCGCATGGACGAGCGCTACGATTTCGTCCGCACCGTCACTGATGGCAGGCATCGCTATATCCGCAACTACATGCCCCATCGCATGCTGGGAATGCGCGTGGATTTCGAATGGATCACCAAGGGTTACCAGTCACTCGAGCGCGAGCATCTGGCTGGCCGGTTGAACGAAGTGCAGGACAAGTTCTTCAGGCCCAAGGCCTATGAGGAACTCTACGACCTTTCGGCTGATCCGGACCAGATCAACAACCTCGCCGCAAACAGCGCCCATGCACCGTTGCTGCATCGCCTGCGCCGGGTGCTGGATCGGCACATGCTGGAAAACCGGGACAATGGCTTCATTCCCGAAGGCACGCCGGCAGAAGGGTTCGACCAGACGCGGGACAATGCGACCTATCCGCTGAAGAGCATCATGCAGCTCGCGCAGTCGGCTGCACGCGGGGATCGCAAAAAGGCGGGCCTCTTTGCCCGGCAACTGCAAAACCCGAACGGGGTCATCAGATACTGGGCGGCGACCGGCCTCCTGATCGTCGGCGATGCCGCAGCCCCACACATCGAAGCCTTGCGCTCCGCCGCCACGCGGGACAACTGGCCTGCCGTACGCGTCGTCGCCGCGGAGGCACGCTGCCGTTTGGGAAAGGTGGACGAGGCACTGGCCGTGCTGGGGCAGATCGCGTCCGACACGGCCCTGCCATTTCCACCCCGGCTGCAAAGCCTCAACGCCATCGAGGAACTCGGGCAGGTTGCACTGCCCTTGCTGGACAGACTGCGGCCGGTGGCAGCAGAGCGCGATCAGTACCTCAGCCGTGCTGCCGGCGCTACGGTCGCCAAGCTTTCCGGCACTTACGATCCCTCGCGCACCTTCGGCCGGCGTGAATGGTGATCGGCCGCGTCTGGCTCAGGCGCGGCCAATCTTGCGCTCCCTGAGGAGCACCCACAGCACCACCGCCGCCAGCAGATCAAGCCCTGCCAGCGCCACGAACAGCGGGTTGTAACCGAACACGTCGGCGCTCTGGCCGATCAACAGCGTGAACAGCATGCCGCCGACCCATGCCGAAGTCCCGGCCATGCCGCTGGCCGTACCCACGGTGCGGCTGTCGAACACGTCGGCGCACAGCGTGATCAGCGCGCCGTTGAGTAGCTGGTGCGCAAACCCGCCGATGCAGAACAGGGCAATGGCCATCTCGGGCGAGGTGGCAAGCCCGATACAGGCAGGCCCGACCATGCAAAGCGCCCCCGTCGTCATCGTGATCTTGCGCGATGACAGCATGGAAGAACCGCGCTTCATCAGCCACGGCGGCAGCAGCCCCGCAGCCAGACTGCCGAAGTCTGCCGCCAGGAACGGCAGCCAAGCCCACAGCGCGATGGATTTGAGATCCAGCTTCCACACCGCCACGAGGTAGAGCGGGATGAAGAAGTTGAAGGTCTGCCACGCCGGTTCGGCCAGGAAGCGCGGCACGGCAATCGCCCAGAACGAGCGGCTGCGCAGCACCTGCCCCTTGGTTGCCGGCTTGGTCGCGTCGGGCTGGTTCATCGCGGCAATCGCGTCACGTTCCGCCTGCGAAAGGCGCGGGTGCACGGCGGGATCGCGATAGCCGATCCACCACATCCCCGCCCAGACAAGGCTCAGCGCACCGGTTACCAGGAACGCCGCCTGCCAGTTCCAGGCAAGGATGCAGAACGCCACCAGCGGCGGCGCGATCATGTTGCCAACGCTGGTGCCCATCTGGAACAGGCTGGTGGCCAGCGGCCGCTCCTTCGCCGGAAACCATTGCGCCACGGTCTTGGTGCCCGCCGGGATTGCCGCTGCCTCGCTTGCGCCCAGCAGCGAGCGAAAGAAGGCAAGGCTCATCCACCCGGTCGAAAGCGCGTGGGCCATGTTGCTCAGCGCCCAGCCCACGGCGAAGAGGAAAAACCCCAGCCGCGTGCCGAGCGCATCCAGCACCGCGCCCGCAACCGTCTGCATCACCGTGTAGCTCGCCTGGAACGCGAGCACGACCCAGCTGTACTGCTCGGTCGTCATCGCAAACTCGGTCTTGAGCGTCGGCGCCGCCACCGACAGCGTCGAGCGCGCCAGATAGTTCAATATCGTGCCGAGCGTGATCAGCGCGATGATCCACCAGCGCAGCGGAAGTTTCCTGAGCATAGCTTCTGTCCGTTGCCTTGAGGTCAGCGCAGCCGCTCGATCTCGATCATCGAGACCCGCGCATCGGTGGTGCCGCTGATGAAGTCGAGCGCGAGGCCGCCCTTTGCCTTGACCGTGAAGGTCCGCGCTTCAGCCACCGCCCCGCTCGCCGGAATGGCTGGCTGGAACTTGCGCAACAGCGTCTTCTTGCCGCTCTTCACCTCGAACGTGCCCGGCTTCTGCGTTGGCGCAGTGGCAAACCACAGCGTCACCTTGTAGCGCCCGTCAGCCACCGGCACGCGGTAGGAGAAGGTGCCGCTGCGATAAGTCGCCAGCGCGGCCCGGTCGGTCGTTCCGGCAATCGCGGTGGGCACCGCGGGCTTGCCAAAGTCGGCCGGCTTGTCGAGCGAACCCGCCTGCCCGCCCTCGAACCAGTTGTCCGAACCCAGCACGCGCCCTTCGCTCTTCGCTGCCAGAAGCGTCCCGGCATCGATCACGAAGCGCCGCGCAGTCTCCGGCGCCAGCATCCAGCGTGCGCTGTCCTCGACCGTGCCGCCGGCGTGGACGCCCCGCGCCACCAGCGCATTGCTGCCCTCGTCCAGGCGAACGCCGCTCCACACGCAGGCCTTCTGCGGGCAATCGCTCTTCACCCCCACCGAGCGTCCATTGAGCAGCAGCTCGGTGCTCGCGGTGTTGCTGTAGACCTTCACGTCCGTCACCGGATAGGCGCGGTCGACATAGCGCTTCGAGGTGATGTGGACCATCGGCTCGGGGTTCCAGTTCGCCTTGTAGAACCAGAAGGCGTCCTTGCGGGTCTTGTGGTCGTAGGCGATCAGGCCCTTGGTATTGATGTCCTGCGCATCGCCCTCGGTCCGCACCGTCGTGGCAAAGTCGAACGAGTTCCACAGCCACGTGGCATAGAGCCAGGGCCGCGCATCCAGCTGCGCCAGCGCGGTTTCGTGAATATGGCTCTCGTATTCCTCCGGCTGCGCCGCGCCGCGTGAATCGGCCGGCCCGCCCAGCACATTGTCTGTGTGCATGGTCAGCGCGCCGCCGGCGCCGTATTCGGTCACGGCCAGCGGCTGCTGCGGCCGCTTGGCGCGCAGTCCATCGAGATGCGGCCCGAGGTCGCCGGGCTTGCCGAAGTACCACCCGAAATAGCGGTTGGCCCCGCCAAGGTCCGCTGCCGCGGCTGTCGTGGGGATCTCGATATCATTGCCGAATGCCCGCGCCTCGCAGCACGTCGCCAGCGCTGTCGGCCGCGAAGGATCGAGCGCCTTGGCCGTCTTCTGCAACTCGTTCAGCAGCGGCATGGGATCGACCTCCCGGCCATCAGCCCCGCCAAACATGAAAGACGGGATC
Source organism: Novosphingobium sp. GW835-FHT14H07 (assembly GCF_058793515.1). Classification (NCBI taxonomy): domain Bacteria; kingdom Pseudomonadati; phylum Pseudomonadota; class Alphaproteobacteria; order Sphingomonadales; family Sphingomonadaceae; genus Novosphingobium; species Novosphingobium sp. GW835-FHT14H07. The sequence continues at coordinate 291,813 of NZ_JBXAFX010000003.1, read as the reverse complement.
GAATTGCCGAAGTCCACCTCGTTGGCGATGCTCCAGATGGCCGAAGCGGCATGGTTCTGGTTCTGGCGCACCAATTCGGTCAGCTGCGATTTGGCATTGGCGACCAGCGCCGGATCGGGCACCTTGCTGCCGCCCAGCGTCCACACCGAAACCAGCGGGATCTCGTCCCACACCACCATTCCGGCGCGGTCGGCCAGATCGTGCACGTCCTGCCCGTGCTGGTAGTGGGTCAGGCGGATCGTGTTCGCGCCCATCTCGCGCAAGGTGGCAATATCGTCGGCCACATCCTCGCGCGAAATCGCCCAGCCCTTGCCGTCACGGTCCTGATGATAGCCTGCGCCGCGCAGGCGATAGGGATGGCCGTTCAGGATGAAGCCGCGATCTGGATCGAACGCCATCGTGCGCAAGCCATAAGGCTGGCGCACTTCGTCCGACACTGTGCCATCGGCGGCAACCACCTGCGTGACCAGATCGTAGAGATAGGGATCGGCAGTGCCGTGCCACAGGTGCGGACCCGCCACTGTCAGCCTAGCGGCAACCTCGCCGACCTTGCCCGGCGCAAGCGTCGCCGGAACAGTCGCGCTGGCCGCTTCGGCACCGTCTCGGTCGATCAGCCGCACCCTGACGCTGGCCTTGGAAGCCTTGGCCGTATCGTTCTGCACCCGCACCACCAGGTCGACCTGCGCCTGATCCTTGTCGGCCTTTACCGTAGTCGCGCGCACGCCCGGCCCACCAGCATCGGCGAGATCGATATGCAACGGTGCGGTCGTCACCAGCCGCACCGGCCGGTAGAGCCCGCCGTGCACGAAGAAGTCGCCCGAAAGCGGCAGGACGTCGGCGGTGGAGCCACCGGCCTTGGGCTGTGCATTGTCCACCCGGACGACAAGCACGTTCTCTCCAGAAGCCTTCATCGCCGCCGTGGCATCGAACCTGAAGCGCGAGAACCCGCCGCGATGTTCGCCAAGGTAAACCCCGTTGAGCCAGACCTTGGCCACGCGGCTCGCCGCATCGAACTCCAGCCAATGGCGCTTGCCCCTGGCGCCCGTCGGCGTCGCAAAATGCAGGCGATACCAACCGATGCCCTGCCGCTTGTCCACTGTCGCGGCCGTGTTCGTGCCGCCAAGGTCATGCTTGTAATAACCAACCCGGTTCCAGGTATGCGGAACCGAAACCTGCGTCCACGTCGCATCGGCAAAATCCGGGGCGCTCGCCTCCGCCACGTCTTCTGCCGAGAACCGCCAGCCAGCATCCAGAACCATCACGTCCCGCCGAGATTGCGCGAAGGCAGGCAACGTGCCGGCGATGATCAGGCAAGCGACGGGAGCGGCAATGATTGCGCTCGCACGACCTGCTCGAAATGACCCCATTCAACCTCTCCAGCTAAGCTTCTGCTTATTGCGTTGCTGACCGGCAGCCCCTTCGGAACTTGATCGAAGCTGAAGCGAAGCGCCTGTCGATCCAATCCGGCGAAGGTTCACCGTCCAATCTTCATGACTTACGCAAAATTTGGCCTGACCACAAAGCACTTTTTGCTCTGTTCGACACTTGGGCCGGTCATTTGGGTCGGACATTTGGACATTCTGCATGACAATCAGAGGCTTCGGCAGAGCCAGCGGCACGATGGCGCCGCCAGCATAAAGCCGAGACTACGGGAATTGGCCAGTCCAAATTTGCTCACAGCGTCGTCACCCTGCCCTGAAACAAGGCGGCACTTGCAAACCGATCCACAACGCAAAAGGCCGGCCCCAGCGGGACCGGCCTTCGCAATCAGAGCTCTTGGGCGATCACATGGTCACGCGGGCACCTGCATAGAGGTAGCGGCCGACGAAGCTGATCGGATAGTTGCTGGAGAAGCGGTCCGGCTTCTGGTTCCAGATGTTGTTGCCGCCAATGTAGAAGCGGAACTTGTCGTCCACGTCGAACGCCACCTGCACGTCATGCTGCCAGCGTTCCTTGATCCACAAGTACTCGGGCGCGACAATGTCCGGGTTGGCGGCCAGTGTTTCCAGCTCGTAGCGACGCGTCTTGCTGAACCAGCTGATGCCGTAGTTCACCGTCACGCCATCCATCTTCCAGGTAATGTCGCCAGTGGCGTTCCACTTGGGGCTGTAGGTTTCCTCACGATCGATATCCACGTTCGCGCCCGGGGTCGGGATGAACTCGAGCCGGTCGAGATAGCCGCCGATCAGGCTGAGGCTGAACGAGCCGAGCTTGTCCGTCCGGAAGCTGTAGTTCAGGCGGAAGTCCGCACCTGCCGTGCGGAAGTTCGCCACGTTCACCGGCTGCACGAAGTAAGTGTTGATATAGCCGGTGCCGGTTGCGCGCCCCACGTTCTGGCAGAACACGTTGTCGAGGCTCGGCTGGTCGACGCAAAGTTCGGCAACGTCCTGGGCCGTCGGCGTGTTCACCGCGTTCTTCAGCTTGATGTCCCACCAGTCGAACGAGGCGACGAGGCCGGGGATGAAGCTGGGACGCAACACCACGCCAGCGGTCCACGTCCGCGCCGTCTCCTCGCGAAGGTTGCGGTTGCCACCGGAGAAGCCGGGGAGGCTGACCGTAGCGGTCGGATCGTTCTCGGGGTTGAAGGCTGCGATCTGCGCGGGCGTCAGGCCGGCTGCAGTAAGAACAGCGCGGCAGTTTGCCTCGCGGAACTGCGTGCCTTCGGTGATGAACACCGGATCGCACGGATCGCTGATGAACGAGAAGCCACCGTTGCGTGGCGCAAACAGTTCGGTGATGTTCGGAGCGCGCACTGCCTCAGACAGCGTGCCACGGAACGTCACGTCGGGGATCGGCGCATAAGTACCGTCGATCTTCCAGGTGGTCGTCTTGCCCACCGTGGAATAATCCGAAAGGCGGATCGCCGCACCCAGCGTCAGGTTGTGCGCAAAAGGCATTTCTCGCAGGACCGGTACCGAAAGCTCGGCAAACGCTTCCTTGACGTCGAACGAGCCTTGCTCGGGCAGCTGCAGCGAAAAGTCGGCCAGCGCACCCTGCTGAAGCAGATCGTCGGGCACGAAACGGCTCGACTCCTTGCGGTATTCGCCGCCCAGCGCAAAGCCGACCGGGCCGCCCGGCAGTTCGAAGAACTGGCCGAAATCGCCCGAGATCGATCCCGAGATCACGTTCTGGCGAATGCGCGCCCGGTTCACGATGTCGGCGTTGACCCAATCCAGTGCGGCCTGGCTGCGCACGCCGTTGCCCAGCAGGTTCAGCGGAAGGCATCCGCTGTTCGCGCCTGGCGTGAAGGTCGTGGCCGGTGCATCGTAGTTGTTGGGATCGATGTTGCCAGTGGGGTCGATGGTCGAACGGCAGACGATATTGCCCGCTCCATCACGCACCGCATCCACGGCCGCGAAATAGCGATCGGCGATGCGGTAGTTGGTCAGGAGGATGTTCGACTTGGTCTGCCCGAAGACGTAGGACACGTCATAGCGTGCATGGTCCGAAATGCGGCCTTCGAAGCCGAGGACGGCGCGGATCGTCTCGCGATCGTTGCGTTCGCCGCGCACGCCAAGGTCGAAGTTGTCGCGCGACAGCAGCGCACCGCCGCTGGTGTCGGCGATGCCGGCGTAGCGATCCTGCAGGAACGGGTTGTCCGGCGTCAGGTACGTGAAGAAATCGAACGAGGGCTGATTCTGCGTGAAGGTCCGGTTCTTGACGTACTTGCCTTCGACATAGACCGACAGCGCATCGCTGAAATCATAGTGCGCCAGCAGATTGACGTTGTGGGTCCGGTTGTAGGCCTGCAAGTCGCCCTGGTAGCCGGCCAGCGGCGTGCTGTCGCCGCCTTGCGTCAGGCCGCCGGCGGAACTCAGCAAACGACCACGGTCATAGACCTTGCCGGAACCCGTGAAGTCGGGGATCCCGTCGAAGTCGAGGTCGATCGCACCATCGACCGAGCTGTCGGCGTAGCGCAGGTCGTTGGTCGGCACCCGGTCGGGCAAGTTCGGATTGTCCGGCAGGTCCGCCTGATTGCGGACCAGGCCAAAGCTGCGTCGCGGATCACCGGTAAAGTCGCGGCGGAAGCTGCTGACACGGTCGATCTCGCGGAATTCATAGGCCACCGCAATGTTGCCGCGGCCGTCTGCGAAGTTGCGCCCTGCAGTGACCGAGCCATAGCGTTGCCCGGCGTCGCCCTGATCCGAGATGCCGATCTGGCCGGAAGCGACCACTCCGTCGAAATTGCGCTTGAGCCGGAAGTTGACCACGCCCGAGACGCCGTCCGCACCATAGATCGCCGAAGCACCGCCGGTCAGGACGTCGACGCTTTCGATCAGGTCGGTCGGGATCGAGTTGATGTCCACAGCGGCGGTGCCGGCAAGGCTGGCGACGTGGCGCCGGCCATTTACCAGCGTCAGCGTACGGTTCTCGCCAAGATTGCGCAGGTCGAGCAACTGCACGCCGACCGCACCGAAGTCGGCGTTGGAGCCCGAGGTGCGCGCGCCGCTCAGCGAGTTCAGCAGCGCCGGGTTCTGGGCCAGCGTCTCGACGATCTGGACGTTGCCGGCCTGCTGCAAGGTTTCCGACGTTACCGACACGATCGGGTTGGGCGCATTGTAGTCGGCGCGCTGCTGGATGCGGCTGCCGGTCACGACAATGGTGCCGCTGTCTTCGGTCGCTTCTGCGCCCTGCTCGGCCACTTGCGGTTCGGCCGTCTGCGCATCCTGCGCAAGGGCAGGGAATGCCAGGGTGGCGATGCTGCTGGCAGAAACGAGCATGGCTGCCCGCAGGAGTGTCATTTTCGTCATGGAAATCCCCATTGATCGGTCGCGTCTGAGCGCTTGGCCGGGAATTCCACTCAAAGATTAACAGGGTCAACTGCCCGGAGGGTCATTTCCGGGCAGCCCCATAACTTTAGTTCAGGATGATGCATTTTCATCACAGAGTATGACGAATCTTTTCCCTAAACCCCTCATTTTTCTTACTGTTTTGTGACAAAGAATTAAACGAAAGTTTATCAGACCTGGCTGAACCCGCCGTCCATCACGAACTCTGCGCACGTGACAAAGCTCGCCGCGTCAGAGCACAGATAGACCACACCGCCGCCCATTTCCTCAGGCCGACCCATGCGGCCGATCGGGTGGTTGGCCACGATGCCCTGCATCGCCACCTCGCGCGAGGGCACCGCGCCCAGCTCGACATAGCGGTCCATGATCGAGTTCAGCATGCCGGTGTCCACGCCGCCCGGATGCACCGAGTTGACGCGGATGTTGTAGCCCAGCGCCGCAAATTCCGCACCGAGACACTTGCTCAGCATCTTCACCGCCGCCTTGCTGGTGCAATAGGCCGCATTGAACGCCGCCCCGCGCAGGCCGCCAACGCTGGAGAAGTTGACCACCGAAGCACCGCCAGTGCGCGCCTTGCCGCCTTCCTTCAGCAGCGGCAGCAGAACTTGCGTACCGATGATGATCGAATCCACGTTGATCGCGTTGACGCGGTGGAAATCGGCCAGCGGAGTCTCTTCGAACTTGGTCACGATCGAATAGCCGGCATTGTTCACCAGCGCATCGAGGCGCCCGTACTTGTCCTGCACCAGCGCCGCGACGGCCTGCCAGTCGGCCTCGTTCGTGACATCATGCTTGAGGTAGTGGTCCGCCCCTTCGATCTGCGCGTCTGGCGCAAGGTCGGTGGCGATCACCGTGGCGTTCGCGGCCTTCAGCGCCTTGACCAGCTCACGCCCGATCCCGCCCGCTGCGCCTGTGACGACGGCGACCACATTGTTGAGAGCGATTGTCATTGCGCCGTCCATCCCCCGTCGATCACCAGCTCCGCGCCGGTCATGTAGCTTGAATCCTCGCTGGCCAGGAAGAACGCGGCCGAAGCCAGTTCCGAAGGCTGCGCCAGCCGCCCGATCGGCGTTGCGCCGACCACGCCTGCCACCAGATCGTCGGGCTTTTCGGCAAAGCCCTGATCGACCCAGCGCTGGAAGCCGGCCTTGAGCAGCGGCGTCTCTACAAAGCCGGGGTGCAGCGAATTGGCACGGATCGGCGTCTTCTTCTGCGCAAATTCGATGGCGATGCCCTTGGTGAAAAGCCGCACCGCGCCCTTGCTGGCATTATAGGCCGAAACCTCGTTCATGCCGACGAGCCCCATGATCGAGCTGACGTTGATGATCGAGGCACCGCCGCGGAAATCCTTGCCGCTTTCTGCCATCAGCGGGACGAAATGCTTGGTGCCGAGGAACACGCCATCGACGTTGATCGACATGATCCGCCGCCAGCCTTCCATCGAAAGGCTCTCGACCGGCCCGGTCAGGTCGATCCCGGCGTTGTTGACCAGCACGTGGCACTTGCCGTGGCGCTCTTTCACGAGGGCAACCGCGCGCTCCCAGTCTTCTTCCTTGGCGACATTGGCGCTGATGTAGCTGGCCGCCTGCCCCAGCCTGCCCATCACTTCGCGCGCGGTATCGCTATCCTCGGCATCGAGGTCGGAGAGCACGACTTCGGCCCCCTCGGCGAGAAAGCGCTCGGCGCAAGCCAGACCGATCCCACGCAGGCCGCCCGATACGAAGGCAACGCGCCCCTTCAGGCGCTGTGCAGACAATTCCATGTTCCTCAGACCCCCATCATGCCGGCGGTCGTCGCGCCGTCGATCGCGTATTCGGCGCCGGAGATGAACCCGGCCTCGTCGCTGGCAAGGTAGGCCACCAGCCCGGCCACCTCGTTCAACTGCGCCATGCGCTTCATCGGCGCCATGCCCTCATACATCGCGCGCGCAGCGGCAGGATCGGGCTGGCTGTTCATGATCTGCTGGATCAGAGGCGTCTCCACCACGCCCGGCAGGATTGCATTGACGCGGATGGCATAGCCCTTTTGCCCGCAGTGCACTGCGGCAGACTTGGCAAGCGCGCAGACAGCGGCCTTGGTCACGGAATAGGTCACGTAATTGCCCAATGGGCGCGTGGCGTTCATCGAGGAATTGATGATGATCGACCCGCGCGGACCTTCGGGATTGCGCTTCATGCCCTTGATGGCGTTCTGAACGGTCAGCATCACGCCGGTCTGGTTGACGGCGACGACATTGTCCCAGCCCTCGATCGAAACATCCTCGATGCTGGCATCGCCGCTTTCGGTGCCGGCATTGGCAAAGACGATGTCGATCCGGCCTTCGGCGGCGATGATCTCGTCGATCAAGCCCGGCCAGCCAGCGGCGTCCTGCACGCGCAGCTTGCGAAACACCGCGCCCGTTTCGGCGCAAAGGGTGGCGGCCGCCTCTTCCTTCGATCCGGTGAACCAGACCTTGGCGCCTTCCTCGGTCAGTCGTGCCACGGTGGCCGCGCCGATGCCGGTGGTGCCACCGGTAATCAGGGCAACCTTGCCTTCAAGCCTCTTGGACAATTGCTCTCTCCCGCAAGAATCTGCGTCAGTTTATGATGTCAGTGGTTACGCGCAGGCGGCAGTCGTGCAACCTATGCTTTCAGCAAGGTGACGCGCGCGCGCATGGGCGGCAAAACCGGCACCAATACCGGAATCTGGGTGAGGAATCATAATGGCTGACAGTGACCCTAACATGGGCGGCGGAAAAGCCCGTTGCGAAGCGATCAGCTGGCAGGAACTGCTGGCCCAGGATTCGCGCCCCGCTCCGGCGATGCTCACCGAGGAAAGCTACCAGTACCGCGGCTCCGAACCGCTGGCGGCAGAGCGCTACACGTCTGAAGACTTCGCCCGTCTCGAGCGCGAGAAGATGTGGCCCCACGTCTGGCAATTCGCCGCGCGCGAAGAGGACATCCCCGAAGCGGGTGACTACACCGTGTTCGAAAACGCCGGGCGCTCCTGGCTAATCTCCCGCCAGGAAGACGGCAGCGTCAAGGCGATGCACAACGTCTGCCTCCATCGCGGACGCAAGCTGCGCACCGAAGACGGCACCGCCGACACCTTTACCTGCCCCTTCCACGGCTTTGCCTGGAACAAGGACGGCAGCTTTGCGGGCATGCCCTGTTCGTGGGACTTCAAGCATCTTTCGGCAGAAAAGATGCAGTTGCCCGAGGCGGAAGTGGGCCGCTGGGGCGGCTACATCTTCCTGCGCGAGGAACCGGGCGGCCCCACTCTCGAGGAATACCTTGCCCCGATCCCTGAGTTCTTCAAGCGCTGGCGCCACGAGGAATGCACCACGGTGATCTGGGTGGCCAAGGAAGTCCCGGCCAACTGGAAGGTCACCGCCGAAGCCTTCATGGAAGCCTGGCACACCGTCGTCACCCACCCGCAGCTCCTGCCCTTCACCGGCGATGCCAACGCCGCCTACTGGACCTATGGCGACAACGTGAACGTGAACCACGTTCCGTTCGGCATCATGTCCCCGCACGTCGATCCCGAGGGCAAGACGCAGCAGTGGATCGTTGACGAGTTCTGCAAGTACAATGGCCGCTCGGCCGACAACTACGATGCCTCGGGCGATCCCTTCGCGGTCAGCGTGCCCGAAGGCATGACCGCGCGCGCCGCTCTGGGTGCCGCCATGCGCGCAGGCTACACCGCGCAGACCGGCTATGACCACGATCACGCCACCGACGCCGAACTGCTCGACGGCCTCGTCTACAACGTCTTCCCCAATTTCGCGCCGTGGGGCGGCTTCATGCCGAACATCGTCTATCGCTGGCGTCCCGGAAAGACGCCCGACACCTGCCTCATGGAAGTGCGCATCCTCGCTCGCGTAAAGAAGGGCGATCCCATGCCGCACGGTGTGCCGATGAAGTTGCTGTCGAACGACCAGAAGTGGACCGATGCGCCCGAACTCGGCGTGCTCGGCCACGTCTTCGAACAGGACATGGACAACCTGCCTTACGTGCAGGAGGGCCTCCACGCGTCGAAGACCGGCGAGGTCAATCTGGGCGACTATCAGGAAATCCGCATCCGTCAGTTCCACCAGACGCTCGACAAGTACTTGAACGCATGAGCGAAGTTGCCCACCCTCCACGCATCGATTGCGTGCTCATCTGCGGCGGCGTCTGGCATGACATGGACTTCGCCCGGCTGGAGATCCTCAAGCTGCTGGCCGAGGACCCGGCGATCCGCACCCGCGTGTTCGAGGATTACGAGAACATCGAGGCGATCAAGGCAGCAGACATCCTGATCACCTACACTTGCGACGTCACGCCCTCGTTGAAGGCGCAGGAAGCCTTGCGCGATTGGCTGCAGGCGGGCGGGCGCTGGTATGCGCTGCACGGCACCAACTCCGTCCTGCGCTTCCTCACCGAAGGCCCCAACAAGGACCTGTGGGACGCGCCGCGCTGGGCGCCGCTGATGATGGACCTGCTTGGCAGCCAGTTCCTCAGCCACCCGCCGATTGCGCCTTATACGGTCACGGTGGCGGACCCCGATCACCCGCTGGTGCAGGGTATCGAGCCGTTCGAGACCACGGACGAACTCTATCACATGGAGTACCACGGCAAGCTACATGTGCTGCTGGAAACCGACTGCACCGTGGAGGGCACCGGCTTCGTCGAAGCGGCCGACGCCATCGGCAAGCATGCCGTCATGTATCTGAAAGACCACGGAAAGGGCGGCGTGCTCTACAACACGCTCGGCCATTGCCGCGGGCACTATGACCTGCAACCCATGCTTGATTGGTGGCCGACAGTCGACCGCTGCGCCTGGGACCTGCCGGTGTTCTACGAGTTGCTGCGGCGCGGGATCGGCTGGCTCAAGGATCGCGCGCCCAAGTCTTGATCCTAAAGTCCAATTTTGGCGGCAAGGGGGTCATGTCACACCCTTCCGGGTAAACGAATCCGGGAGAGACGACATGACCATCCTCCGCACAGCGCTGATCGCCGGCGCCCTGCTGACCGCCAACGCCGCGCAAGCCGGCCCCGCCGCGCCGCCTTCAACCTGGGCGCGCTGCGCCGTCTGCCACAGCAACGCCAAGGGCGCGCCCGACAAGATCGGTCCCAACCTCTATGGCGTCTATGGCCACAAGATGGGCGTCAAGGGCACCTACAAGTTCTCTGACGCGGTCAAGAAATCCGGCCTCAAGCTCGATGACGCCACGCTCGACAAGTGGCTGGAAAACCCGGCAAAACTCATCCCCGGCAACCGCATGAGCTTCCCCGGCATCAAGGACAAGGCCAAGCGCGCCGAACTCATCGCCTACCTCAAGACGCTGAAGTAACGCCGAAAAATCCTCCCCGATAGTGCTGGGCTAAAACGGGGAGGGTCTCAGTGTGGCGCTATCGTCACCGGCTCTGCCTTGACCAGCGCCCGCCCGGCGTCATTCCAGCCCTCGATGCCCTCGGCGAACCAGTAGACTTGCGCAAATCCCTCGCTGGCCAGGCGACGCGCGGCGTTCCAGCTCATCCAGCAATCGCTGCGGCAGAACACCACCACCGGAAGCGAAGGGTGCCTCGCCCGCTCGGCAGAAATCGCGGTGCGCAGCCCCTGCCAAAGCGCCGGATCGGGATGGCTGCGCCCTGTTTCGGGATGCCATGCTGCACCCGGGATCGTCTCATGCTGCGCAGCAAGCGTCCACCTTCCCGACAGCGGATCGCGCACGCCACCCTCTGCCGGAAGCACATCGATGAACAGGGCATCGACGCCCGGCCTCAGGTGGAGCGCCTCTTCCGCCGAGATGGCAACGGCCGGTGTCGGCGGGCGATCGACCGGAGCGCGATAGCGTGCCTTGCGATAGCCCGCAGCGTCGAACAGTTCGGGGGGAGTTGTGGCAGAGTTGGTGGTTTGCGCCTTAGAGTTGCCGGGGAGTTGGAAAGCGGCGAAGATCGCCAGGAAAAGCGCTACTTGCCTTGTTTTCATGGCCTTTTCCGCCCCCTACGCCTTATTCCAAGGTCCAATATGATCGCTCTGGCAATGCGCGCATAGTGTGCTTTGGGAGAATGCGCATGATGGCCAGGATGACGATTGCTGCCCTCTTGATGCCGGGCTCGGCACCCGCGCTGGCAGCGCCTGCCGATCCCCTGCACTCGCCAATGTGGGAGCATCACGCCGCGCGCCTGTTCGGCAAGGACTCTATCGTGTTCGATGACCGCGTTGCCGTCCACATTCCCGAAATTGCTGAAAATCAACGTGTTTTCCCTGTGACGGTGGACGCGCGCGCTTTGCCCAACGTGCGCCGCATCGTCCTCTTTGCCGATCTCAACCCCATCCCCGTCGCCGTCGACTACGCCCCCACGCGGGCCCAACCGTTCCTCGCCACGCGCATCAAGCTCGATCAGCGCACTCCGGTGCGCGCGGCGGTGCAGACGCAGGACGGAATCTGGCACGTCGGCGGATCCTGGATCGATGCCGCAGGCGGCGGCTGCTCCGCGCCGCCGGTCAGCCGCGTGAAGGGAGACTGGGCGGATCATCTGGGGGAGGTTCGGGGCGCGCAGTGGCTTGAAAAGGCTGGAGAAACCCGCCTGCGTCTGACCTTCCGGCATCCGATGGACACCGGGCTGGTGGAGAACATTCCCGCCTATAACATCGAGCGACTGACAGTCCGCGACGCCAGTGGCAAGTCCTTGGGCGAAATGCAGATTTTCGGCTCCGTCGCCGAAGACCCCGCGTTTACGGTGGTCGTCAAGGCAACAGGACCAATTGCCTTCGAGGCACGCGACAGCGCTGGCCTGGAGTTTCCCGGCAAGGTGGGTGCGTGAGGCTGGACCGCAGGGCGCTGTTGCTGGTCGGACTGTTCAGCCCCGCCGCCGCCTTCGCCGAGAAATTTGCGAGCAAATACAATCCTGTGGTCGAGCCGATCGCGGACGGTTTGTGGATGGTGCGCGGCGCCGACGAGGCCATTGCCTTTGCCAATGGCGGCGCCATTGCCAACAGCGCGATCATCGCGACAGAGGCGGGCGCAGTGCTGTTCGACCCCGGCGTCTCACGTGAACACGGCCTTGCGCTGGGAGCGCTGGCGCAAAGGCTGACCGGCAAGCCGGTGGGCCGCGTCTATATCAGCCACCTGCACCCCGACCATGCGATGGGCGCAGCGGCGTTCGACCCTGCAATCGTCCACGCCCTGCCCGCGACGCGGGCCGAACTGGAGCGCGATGGCGAGGGCTTTTCGGACGCGATGTACCGCCTGCTGGCCGACTGGATGAAGGGCACGGCAATCGTCCTCCCGCAGGGCGATGTGTCTGAAGGCGCAGTGGAATTTGGCGGGCGCAAGCTCCGTCTGATGGCGCTCAAGGGCCACTCCGGCGGCGATCTTGCTCTGCTTGACGAGGCGACGGGCACGCTGATCGCCGGAGACCTCGTGTTCCACGACCGCGCACCTTCGACGCCGCATGCCAAGCTGCCAGACTGGCGCGCTTCGCTGGATGTGCTTGAAGCCCTGCCGCACAAGCTGCTGGTGCCGGGGCACGGGCCGATTGACCGCAATGGAGCCGCGATTGCGCAGACCCGCGATTGGCTCGACTGGGTCGAGGCGACGCTGCGCGATGCGGTGGCCCGGGGACTAGACATGAGCGAGGCTGGCGAACTGCCGATTCCGCCGCGCTTTTCAACGCTCAAGGCCGCGCGGTATGAATTGCAGCGCAGCGTCTCGCACTTCTATCCCGGGTTGGAAGCGGAACTGCTGCCGAGGTTGTGATCAGAACTCCGCCCTGAGCGATACCGTCAGCCGGCGTGGGGCGCCGGGGGCGTAGGCGCGGGGGTCTTCGGCACCGGGCGCTTCGGCAAGATCGATTTCATCGACTTCGGAAAAGGTGCCGAAAGTGGCATAGCGCTTGTTCAGCACATTGCGGACCTGCGCGACAAGGCGGATGCCCGGCGCAAGGCGGACCGCGCCATCGAGATCGAACACGGCATAGGCAGGCGTGCGCGCATTGTCGTTGCCCTCGTCGCCAGCAAGATACTGGCCGGAGCGGGCGCGCAACGTGACACCGGCAGACCAGTTCCGCTCCTCGCGCGCAAGGCGCAGGTTGAGGGCGTGGCGCGGCACGGCAGGCAACTGGTCACCGCGCGCGACCATGATCGTGCCCTCGTCATCGGCCGCCGGGTTCGACGGGCTTGAAAGGGTGAAGGCATCGCGAAAGCGCGCATCGGTGAAGGCAAAGCTGGCCGAGGAATACCAGCCATCGTGCCGCCACTCCGCCGAGGCTTCGACGCCCTGCCTGCGGGTGTGGCCGAGATTGGCGAAATAGGCCCGCCCGCGCACGCTGGAGGCAATCATGCGGATATCGTTGCTGGTCTCCGAGCGCCACAGGTTGACGCGCCACGCCAGCCTTCGGCCGGTTGCACTCAGCCCACCATGCCAGTTGGTTGCCGTTACCTGCCTGAGCGGCGGATCGGCGATGAAGAAGTTCGCGAGGGTGCAAGGCGCTTCCGGATCGGCGCAGCTCAATTCCGCAGGGGTGGGATTGCGGCTGGTGAGCGAAAAACCGGCGGTGGCGTGAAGGCCCGGGGCCAGTGCATAGTCGAATTCGATCGAAGGATTGAAGCGATCGAAGGTGTGGCGCCCGTTCAGCGCGGTGCCCAACTGGTCCTCCATCACCACGCGATTGTGCGAATAACGCGCTCCGGCCTCGACCGAGAGGGCCGTGGTAAGCGGCAGTTCGAGACTGGCAAAGAGGGCGAAATCGTCCAGTTTCGATACCAGCGACACCGGCTGGATCGCCCCTTCCGCCGAGACCAGCGGCAGGCCGAGATCCTCGACCGAGCGGTCTTCTTCCAGCTCGCCAAGGTCGGTCTGGGCGCCGAAGCGGGTGCGGGCGTGCTCCCATGTGCCGCCCAGTGCGATGCGGCGCGTGCCGAGGTCGGTTTCGACCGTGTCCTGCCATTGCAGGGTGACGCCATAGGCCTGCGTGCGCTCCTTCCCGCGATTGAACACCGCGGGATCGTCGCCAGCCGCGTCGGCGGCAACGGGAACGCCATTGGCGAATAGAGGATCGCTGTAGCCGTCGTCATCATCCTCGACGCAAAGTTGCGCCGGGTTGGCATCGCAGGCACCGAAATCGGCAAGATCGCCGTTGGCATTGCGACGATCGAGGTATTGCCAGTGGGCGCGCAGTTCGATGCGGGAGGTCTCGCCGATGGACAGCCACGGCGCGGCGACGACGCGGGCAAAGCGGGTGCGCGTGCTGTCGGGCCGGGTGAACACCGCATCGTACTTCGCATCGAGCAGCTCGACGGGCGAGACGCCGTTGCCGGTCAGGTCGGTCGCAGCGCCGAGGGCGGAGAGCTCGATGCCCCAGCCCTCGCCCTGATGGATGCCCTTGGCAAAGCCGCGATAGAGCGTCGACGGACTGGCCACGCGCCAGCCTTTGTCATGCCGCGCTTCGAAGGCGACAAGCAGGTTGCCTTGTGCGGTGCCGGTGCCATAGCTGACCGCGCCGCCCGCCATGCCTTCGCTGTCGACATCGCCCTGGCCGCGCAGGCCGGACAGGGTCACGCCGTCGCCGGTCTGGACAAGAACCGATCCGGCCAGCGCATTGCGCCCCAGCACCGGATTGGCATCGTTGACCTGCGCCGCGACAAGCACCGTATCGGGCATGAGATCGAGCAGGACGACATCGCCGAACGGCTGGTTGAAGCGCACGCCATCGAGATAGACGGCGATGCCCTGCTCCATGCCCTGCAGCGCGCCGGCGGAAAACCCGCGCCAGTTCAGCGTTGCCTGCCACGGATTGCCGGCGGCTTCGCCCAGCGTCAGGCCGGGAATGGCGCGTTCGAGTGCGCGGCCAAGATCGGCGCGACCCGAGGCATCAATGGCTGCAAGATCCAGCGCACGGGCCTCATCGAGGTCGATCATGCCACCGGGGGCATTGACGACGATCTGCGGATCGGTCTGGGCGAGAGCGGGTGCGGAAACGGCGGCAAACAGCAGCGGGATCAGCTTGCGCATCATCAGATCTTGACCCTCACCCCTGCCCAGAGTGTGCGCGGATTGCCAAGGTCAATCGAGCCGCCCGCATTGCGCGTGACGATTTCGGTATCGAACAGGTTTTCCGCGCGCAAGACCAGGCTGATCCCGCGGGGCAGCGGCACTTGCGCGAACATGTCGAGCGTGGTTGCGGCCTTGAGGCTGTCGATCTGCAGGTCGTCCTCGTACTGCTGGCCGACATGGCGCAGGGTGGCTGCAATGTCCCAGCCTACGGCAGGGCTAAGCCCAAGCGTGGCGGACGCGGCAAGGCGCGGGGTCTGTGCCGGGCGCTTGCCGGTGAGGTTCGACAAGGGGCCGTTGCGCACTTCGGCGTCAGTCCATGCCAGCGAGCCGTCGAAGCGGACGATGCCCACTTCGGCGTGAGCGGAGGCTTCGATGCCGCGGGCGCGAATCTCGTCGACGTTGCGGCGCTGGCGCAGGTTGGTGCCGATGGTGACGTTGGCGATGGCGTTCTCGATCCGGTTGTCGAAACCGGTAACAGACAGGCGGATGCCCTCGGCGGGGGTCAGGTCGATCCCGGCCTCGAAGCCTTTCTGCTTTTCATTGCGCAGGGCGGCGTTGGCCTGCGTGGTTACCGGGAAGACGGTAAAGGGCCGGTAGAGTTCGTTGAGCGTGGGCTGGCGCAGGCCGGTATAGGCCGCGGCGCGCAGAGCAATCATGTCACTGACGCGCAGCACCGCGCCGCCGCGCCAGGTGACGGTCCAATCGGTCTGCGTGGCGTAATCGGTGCGGCTGGTGACAGTGCCTGCCGTGTTGCGCACTTCGAAATAGCCGTCGGCGATCACGGTGCGATCGGCGCGCAGACCGCCGGTGAGGACAAGGCTGCCCAGCGTCAGGTCGTTCTCGGCATAGAAGCCGAGGTCGGTGTTGTTGCCCCCTGCCCGGCGACGTGCGGTGATGGCACCGGTGGCGGCGCTGATTGCGTTCTCCTTCATCGTGCCCGATGCCCGGCGCCAGTCGACGCCAAGGCGCAGCACATCGTTTTCGCCCATCGGCGGGCGCAGCTCGAACTTGCCGCCAAGCCCTTGCGCGGGCGTATCGTACTGGTCGAGCGTGGGTTTGAAGCTGGTGGCGGAGACGACGATGTTGTCGAAATTGCGGACCTGGACATAGGCGAGGGCATCGAACTGCCAATCGCCCCGGCCGACCAGGCGCAGGCTGGCGTCCTGGCCTTCGCTGGAGGTGGTGGCGCCCTTGAAGCGCAGCAGGCGATCATCGCGATAGACCAGCGCGCGGGCCTGAAGCTCTACCGTATCGGTGAGCGGCGCGACGGCGCGGACCTGGGTGGACCAGGACTCGTAGCGGGCACGAACGGTGGCGGGAACGCGCTGCGATTCCGGCGTGGTGAAGAAGCCCTTGCCGCGATCCCAACGGCCCGAGACGACAGCAAAGCCCGAGCCGAGGCGCGGGGCGATGCTGAGGGCAGCTTCGGTCTCGCCGCGCTGGCTGGCGAGGAGCTGGCCGTTGACGAGGCCAAGCTGATCGGGTCCTGCGCTCTCGAGCTCGATCGTGCCGGACAGCGCGCCCGCCCCGAACGGGCCCGAGCCCCCGCCGCGGGTGACGCGGATCGAGCCCAGCGTATCGGGCGTGAGCGCCGGGAGCGGGACGTAGCCGAAGAAGGGATCGGCCATGGGGACGCCGTCGAGCAACACGAGCGCGCGGCTCGTGGCATTGCCACCCAGCGCCCGCAACGTGACTCCCTGGGCCGAAGGGTTGGACGAGCGGCTGTCTGACCGGCGGAACTGCTGGAACCCGGCGACCTGTGTCAGCACGTCCTCGATGCGGCCCGAGGCGGATGTGGTTATGGCATCGCGGCCGATCTCGACAATGGAATAGGCGGGCGTGCCCGGGGTCTTTTCAAGGCCGGCGCCGGTGACGACGATCTGGCCATCGGGACCTTCATCGGCAAAGGCCGGAAGCGCGGTGGACGCGAGAGCGGCTGCGGCCAAGAGGCTGCCAACCCTGACTGAACGGGCCCGAAGAAACTTGGTGTCGTCCATCTGCTGCGACTTTCCGGATGACGATTTGAAGACAGAACTGTCGGCGGCGCTTTGGGAGCAATCGGCGCCGCCGACAAGGGTGGACTTTGGTATCGAATGTTAAGTTTATGAAATCCGGCTCAGAAGAACAGGATTCCGCCGACGGCCAAGGCATCGCTTTCGGCCTTGTTGCCCGAGTGGGCGACGGCCTTCGAATGCACGTATTCGCCGATCAGCGTGACCCACGAGGTCAGGCCATAGCGGACCTGGCCGACGTAGCTGGAGTTCACATCGAGCAGGTTCGGATTGGCGAGACGATCGGTGTTGCTTGCGTAATCGAGGTGGCTCTCGCCATAGCTTCCGCCGACCGAGACCTTGCCGAAGGTGGCCAGCGCCTGGGCGTAGAAGCCGCTGGAATCGCGCTTGGCAACGCCGCTGCCGGTCTGCGGAAGGCCGGTGTCGAACAGGCCGAGCACCGTCGTGCCGAGGCCGCTGGCGGTGTAGTAGTAGCCGGTCGCCGTGACCGGGCCGACGGTGACCTTGCCGCCGAAGTCCACGCCGCTGCCGGTGTAGCTGCCGCCGCCAACGATATCATGCTTCTGCGTGATGCCCGACACCCACAGGCGCGCGGCAACATCGCCGAACTTGCCGTCATACGTCACCTTGCCCTGGAAGCCAGGGGCCGAATTGCTCTCGGCAGGGCCGGTGAGCGAGGACAGCGGCTGGAACACGCCGACCGAAGCCTGCAGACCCTTGAGGTTGGGCGAGGTGTAGGTGATCTGGGGCTGGAAATCGGTGTAGATATAGCCGACGCCGATGCGTCCCAGTGTGGTGTTGCCCGGCGCAACGTTGTTTCCGGGCGTGCCCGAGGACAGCAGTGTGATGTCGTTTAGGATGCCCTCCGACCCGAACAGGCCGATATCGCGGCCGATCTTGAAGGTGCCGACGTTGGGGCGCCCAAAGGTCATGTAGGTCTGGCGGAAATCGATGCCGGCGGTGGCAAGGGCGGTCGGCTGGCCGCCGTTGTTGGCGCCGAGAGCGCCCCAGGCGGTCGAGTTGATGCCGGGGTACATGCCGAAAGTGGCGCCGACGTCCCAACCCGACTGCTGGGTCGCCACCGAGACCTTGAGGAAGCCGGGGAGCAGGCCATTGCGGATCGCGCTGGAGTTGTTGGCGCCGACGCTGGCAATGCCCCCGGTGACGGCAGTGCGCGCCGTGGGCGTGGCGGGATTGTCGTGCACGTAGAACCCGTTGACCGAGCCAGAGAACGTGATCGTGGCGGGGCCGACTTCTAGGCCGATGCCCGACGCGGCCATGCGGACCATGCGGCTGGAATCGACGGATTCAGTGGCGCGGGTCATGGTATCGCCGGCAGGTGCGGCGGCAGCTGCGGGGGCGGGAGACGGCTTGTTTTCCTCGGCCAGCAGCTCGGCATATTCCTCGTCGGAGAGGATGCCCTTTTCGTGCAGGCGCTTGAGAAGTTCGGCCGTGCCGGCGTAGGCGGGCGTGGTCGCAATCGCCATCGTGGCGAGCGCAACCGAGGCGCAAAGCGCCTTCTTCATGTTCATTTCCATCCCCTCCGTGAAAGGTCGTGTCGATTATTCTGCGACTGAGCGGAGAGAATGCTGCGCGGAAACAAACTGCGATATTGGACTTTGGGCGTTGGACTTTGGGATAATGACGAAGGTCAGTCAGCGCCCCAGTGCGACGCCCCAGGGGCCGCCGCCTGCCTTGATCGTGGCGGTAACCTGCATCGCCGCAATATCCACGAACGAGACGGAATCGCTGGCTCCGTTGGCGACGATGGCGCGGGTTCCGTCCGGGGTTATGGCAAGGTGCCACGGGCGGTCGCCGACCTTGACGTAGCCGCGCACCGTGCGGGTGGGAACGTCGACGACGGCGATGCTGTCGGCGCGTCCAAGAGCGACAATCGCGGTCTTGCCATCGGGGGTGAAACGGATGCCGCAGGGCATGACCTTGTAGGCCGGAACGCCGGGCGGAGCGAAGGCAATGGTCTGTTCGATGGACTTGGTGGCGACGTCCGCGATCTGCACCGTCCCGGCCATTTCGGCGGCGATCCACACCTTCTGGCCTTCGCCCTCGAATTCGATGTTGCGGGGGCGGGCGTCGGTTTCCATCTCCTCGGCCACGGTGCGCGTGGCAAGGTCGATCCAGGCGACGGTGTTGTCCTCCTCGCTGGTGACGAGCAACCACTTGCCATCGGGGCTTTGTGCGACGCCTTCGGGCTCGTCACCGACGGTGACCTGCCACGCAACCTTGCGCGCATCGAGATCGATCGCCGTGACGGCGGCGTTGTCCTCGTTCGCAGTAAAAAGCAGGTTGCCAGAATAGGCGGGGAAGAACTGCTCCGGATCTGCACCTGAAGGCAGGGCAGCAAGCAGCGCGCCAGTGGCGGGATCGCGCATTTCCACCGCATTGTCCGCGCTGGCGGCGACGAGCAGGGCCTTGCCGTCTCGCGTCATCGCGATGCCGCGCGGGCGATTGCCGACCGGCCATTCCGCCTCGACCGTGCCCTTCTCGACATCGATCACCGTCACGGTCGAGGACCGTTCGTTGCTGACGTAGGCGCGCGTTGCGTGTGCCGCAGGCGCAAGGGTGGTGCCGAGCAGCAGGGTTGCTGCGAATGCCTTCAGTTGTCTCTCCATGCTGCGCACCATATCCGACGCTCGTGCGCGCGCATATGACACCTTGGTCTTGTACCATGGTTCAATTTGCGATGGCCCGGCAGCGCGATAAGCAAAGAGCATTATCGGGGCGGACGATCATCCGCACCCGTGTCGCAGAGGATGACTGATGATCAAGATCTCCAAGGGCCGTGCCGCCCTGCTGGCGGCTGCTGCGCTGGCCACCGGCGCCATCGCATCGAGCCTTTCCGCGCATGGTAACGTCACGCCGCAAGCGGTTGACACTTCGGCACTGCCCGACCTTGTCGGTGGCAATGACACCTGGGTGACGGTCAACCCCTACCGCGGCAACGAGAAGGCGCTGGAGATCGGCCAGTCTGCCTATGGCCAGAACTGCGCACGCTGCCACGGGCTCGACGCGATCTCGGGCGGAATTGCGCCTGACCTGCGTTATCTCGAAACCGGCGACAGCGGCGACGAATGGTTCGTCCAGCGCTTCCAGCACGGCTCGTCACGCGATGGCAAGGTCTATATGCCACCGTTCGGCGAAGTGCTCGGCCAGAAGGCCGGATGGGCGATCCGCACCTGGATCGAATCCAAGCATACGGAAGAGTGACCGCAATGCGCGCCAGCAGGCGTTCGTTCCTGCAGGGGCTAGCGCTATCCGCGCTGGCCGCGTCCTCCAGCGCCTTTGCCGCACCGCTTGAGAAGGTCAAAGACCTCGGAGTCCTTCGGGTCGGACTCTATGCGGATAACCGGCCCTGGTCGTGGAACAAGGACGGCAAGGTGGCAGGCATCGATGCCGACATTGCGCGCGCGCTCGCCGAAGCGCTGGGCGTTCGCGCCGATGTCCAGCTGTTCTTCGCGGGCGAGGACATCTCCGACGACTTGCGCAACGTGGTCTGGCGCGGGGGGCTGCTCGGGTTTCAGCCATGCGACGTGATGCTGCACGTACCCTTCGAGCGGCAGCTGATACAGCAGGAAGACAATGTCGTGTTCCTTGCGCCTTATTACCGCGAAACCTTTGGCGCGGCCTGTTCGCGCGATGGCGGCAACTGCGAAGCGGTGCCGGCGTCGTTCAAGGGCCGGAAGATCACCGCCGAACTCGCCTCGATCCCTGACTTCTACCTGCTCGGCCACGCTGGCGGCGTCCTTGCCAAGGACCTGGTCCACGTTCCCAATGGCTATGATGCGCCCGCCGCGCTGGTGGATGGCAGTGCCGACTTCACCGTGGCGACCACCGCGCAGATCGAGGCTGTCGTCGCCGACAACCCCGACGCCGGGATCAAGGTGCGCAAGGGACCGCTGCCAATGATGATGTCGCCGGGCTGGGACATTGGAATCGCGGTAAAGGAAAATTCGCGCAACCTGGGCTTCAGGCTTGAGCAAGTGCTCGAGCAGATGATTGGCGATGGGCGCATGGCCGCGCTGTTCCAACGCCATGGCGTGAACTGGAAGCCGGCGCTTTCCGCGCAATCCTGAACGGTCAGCTCGCACCCGCCATCCTCGATTGGCGGGCCAACGGGGGGACGGGAACACCGACTGCGACCGGTGTTCCCCGAACCGTTTTTGCTGCGGTTGTGTTGCGCAGCATTTGGCGCGCCTGGGCATGAAGCACAAGGCCTTATCCCAAGGTTCAATTGTGCAGCATACTGCAACCGATAGGCTCACATCGACGATAGGGGATCAGTGGCGAACCGGGGGGATTCCCGCATGACCGCACTCCATCGCAGAACAAGACCCCATAACAGGAGGGACAGGATGAAGCGGCGTTTTTCAATCGTGTTGGCAGGCCTTGCGGCAGCCACCAGTCTTTCGGCAGTTCCAGCCATTGCCGGCGGGCCGACCAGCGCGGACATCATCAACGATGCGGCCACGCCCGGCGACGTGATCAGCTATGGCATGGGCCCGCAGCAGCAGCGGTTCAGCTCGCTCGACAAACTCAACACCAGCAACGTCAAGAATCTCGTGCCCGTTTTCGCAGCATCGCTCGGCGGTGAAAAGCAGCGCGGTCAGGAATCGCAGCCGCTGGTCTATGACGGCACGATCTATGTAACGGGTTCGTATTCGCGCCTCTTCGCGTTCGATGCGCGCACCGGCGAGAAGAAGTGGGAATACAACGCCCGCCTGCCCGATGGCATCATGCCCTGCTGCGACGTGGTCAACCGCGGCGCGGCGATCCATGGCGACAAGGTGATTTTCGCGACGCTGGACGCGCATCTCGTTGCCCTCGATCGCCATACCGGCAAGGTGATCTGGAACAAGAAGCTGGCCGACTACCAGGCCGGCTATTCGGCAACGGCGGCGCCGCTGATCGTCAAGGACATGGTCATCACCGGCAATTCGGGTGGCGAGTTCGGCGTGATCGGCGAAGTGCAGGCCCGCAACGTGGATACGGGCGAGCTGGTGTGGTCACGCCCGACCATCGAAGGCCACATCGGCACGCTGGGTGGCAAGCCTTCCACGATGACCGGCAAGCTCAACGCTTCTTGGACCGGCGACTTGTGGAAGACCGGCGGCGGCGCGACCTGGCTGGGCGGCACTTATGACCCCGGCACCAACCTGCTCTACTTCGGCACCGGCAACCCCGGCCCGTGGAACAGCCACCTGCGCCCCGGCGACAACCTCTACACGTCCTCGACACTGGCGATCGATGCCGATACCGGCGAGATCAAGTGGCACTACCAGACCACGCCTCATGACGGCTGGGATTTCGACGGCGTGAACGAGTTCATCCCGTTCGATGCCACGATGAAGGGCAAGCCGATGAAGCTCGGCGCCAAGGCCGACCGCAACGGCTACTTCTACGTGCTTGACCGCACCAACGGCAAGCTGCTGGGCGCGCACAAGTTCGTGATGCAGACGACCTGGGCCAATGGCATCGACCTGAAGACCGGCCGTCCGAACTACGTGGCCGAAAACCGCCCCGGCGCGCCCAATGCCGCGGAAAAAGGCAAGACCGTGTTCGCCAGCCCGTCGTTCCTCGGCGGCAAGAACTGGATGCCGATGGCCTATTCGCAGGACACCGGCCTGTTCTATGTGCCCAGCAACGACTGGGGCATGGACATCTGGAACGAGCCCATCGCCTACAAGAAGGGCGCGGCCTACCTGGGTGCAGGCTTCACCATCAAGCCGATTGCAGAAGATCACATCGGTGCGCTTCGCGCGATGGACCCGGCCACCGGCAAGATCGTGTGGGAGTACAAGAACAAGGCTCCGCTGTGGGGTGGTGTTCTGGCCACGCGCGGCAATCTGGTGTTCACCGGCACGCCCGAGGGCTACCTCAAGGCCTTCGACGCCAAGACGGGTGCGGAACTCTGGAAGTTCCAGACCGGGTCGGGCGTGGTCGGCTCGCCGGTGACCTGGGAGCAGGACGGCGAACAGTATGTCGCGGTCATGTCCGGCTGGGGCGGCGCGGTGCCGCTGTGGGGCGGCGAGGTGGCCAAGACCTTCAAGGAGATCAGCCAGGGCGGTTCGCTCTGGGTGTTCAAGCTGCCGAAGTGATTTTCCCCGGGGCGCCGGACCTTACCGCAGGTCTGGCGCTCCACCCCCTCCCCGGGTAGAGACAGATGAGCAATACCATCGCAATGACCACGTTCGCAGCCGAAAGGGGGAGCGCTGCCATGGCCGTAAACGGACCTGATCGCGTGCTGATCGTGGACGACCATTCGCTGGTGCGTGATGGGCTGCGCTCGATCTTCGACGACGCCTTTCCCTCCTGCACGATCCTTGAAGCAGACAGCCTGGAAGCTGCGCTCAATACCCTCGAGCAGGAAGGGGATGTCGACCTGGTCCTGCTGGACCTCAACATTCCGGATGTTTCTCACCTGTCGGGCCTCGAAGCCCTGCGTGACCGCTTTCCGGCGACGCCGGTAGTGATGGTCTCGGGCGTGACCGACCGCAAGGTGGTGCGCGATGCGCTGGCCGCAGGGGCGGCGGGCTTCGTGCCCAAGAGTCTCAAGCGCGCGGCAATCCTCGACGCGCTGAACCAGGTGCTTTCGGGCGAGATCTACATGCCTGAACTCGAAGGTGATGACTCTGCCGCTGCCGAGGAAGACGCGATCCGCAGCCGGATCGACAGCCTGACCCCGCAGCAGCGGGTGGTCCTGGGGCACCTCGTCGCCGGGCGGCTCAACAAGCAGATCGCCTATGAACTCGATGTCTCGATGACGACGGTGAAGGCGCACGTTTCCGCGATCCTGCAGAAGATGAACGTCTTTTCGCGGACGCAGGCGGTGATCATGGCCGGGAAGATCGGCTTCAAGGGGTAAACGGTCACGATCCGGCAATTGCACTACGCGCCCGGTCTGGCAGACTGGCGCGGGGGAGATTGCCATGCTGATCAAGACACCGCTGGCCCTGCCGTGCGGCATCGTCATTCCGAACCGCCTCGCCAAGGGCGCGATGACCGAGGGACTGGCCGATCCGTCGGGCAGACCGACGCCGGAGCTTGACCGGCTCTATGGCGTGTGGGCAGATGGTGGCGCGGGCCTGCTAATAACCGGCAACGTGCAGATCGATGGTGACCATCTGGAGCGCCCCGGCAATGTCATCGTCGATCGCGCCCCCGATGCGGCGACGAAGGCGGCTCTGGCGCAGTGGGCAAAGGCCGGGACGCGCGCAGGCAACCAGTTGTGGATGCAGATCAGCCACGCAGGGCGGCAGACGCAGGCCACTGTCAACCCGCACCCCAAGGCGCCATCGGCGGTGAAGCTGGGGCTGCCGGGCGGGCAGTTCGGCGAGCCGGTGCCGCTTGAGGAAGCGGAGATCCTCGATCTGATCGGGCGGTTTGCCACTTGTGCGAAAGCGGCGCAGGACGCGGGCTTTGGCGGGGTGCAGATCCATGCCGCGCATGGCTACCTGCTTTCGCAATTCCTCAACCCGCGCAGCAACCAGCGCACCGACCGATGGGGCGGATCTCTGGAGAACCGGGCGCGGTTCCTGATGGAGACCGTGCGAGCGGTGCGCGAAGCCGTGGGCCCGCAGTTCGGCATCTCGGTGAAGCTCAATTCGGCAGACTTCCAGCGAGGCGGGTTTGCCTTCGAGGAGAGCCTGACCGTCGCGCGCTGGCTGGAGGAGGCGGGCGTCGACCTGCTGGAGGTTTCTGGCGGATCGTATGAGCAACCGGCGATGATGGACATGGAAGGGCTGGACCCTTTCGAACGGCCGGATGTCCCGGCCTCGACGGCGGCACGCGAGGCCTATTTCGTGGACTTCGCCAAGGCGATGAAGGCGAGCCTGACAAGGATGCCGCTGATGGTGACCGGCGGCTTCCGCAGCCGCGCGGCGATGCAGCATGCGCTGGAGACGGGCGCGGCGGACCTGATCGGCATCGGGCGACCGCTGTGCGGGGCGCCGGATGCCTGCCGCAATCTGCTGGAGGACCGCGCCGACCTGCCCCGCTTCGAGGCCACGCTGCGCCTGCTGCCCCCGGCGCTGCGCTGGCTGGAGAAATTCGATACCGTCCGCACCATCGCGGGCTTCGGCGTTCAAATGTGGTACTATGCCCAGATCGATGCGATCGGGCGGACCGGCACGCCCGAGCCGCGCAAATCGGTGTTCGCCTCGCTATTGCAGGTGCAGAACCACGCGAAGGCGTGGATGAAGGCACGGCGCGCGCTTTAGGCATACGTTGCGCGCGGCCCCTGCCCCACCGCCGAACCCTGATCCAACCGTTCATCACGCCACAACCGCTCATCCTGAGCTTGTCGAAAGATGGGTTCTGGCACCCTTCGACAAGCTCAGGGTGAGCGGGTTAGGGGGCGAGCGGGGTTTTGGGGGGAATGGGGTTGGCTAGAGCACATCCCGCTGCCGGAGCAGGGCGCGCAGTTGTGCGGGCTTGACCGGCTTGTTGAGGATCGGGAGCGAGAGCGCGCCGAGGCGCGCCTTGGTTTCCTCGCTGCGGTCGGCCGTGATGACCATCGCCGGCAGGTAATAGTTGGCGCGTGCGCGCAAGGCGGCGATGGCTGCCTCGCCGGTCAGGCCATCATCCAGCTGGTAGTCGACGATAGCCATGGCCGGTTTGCGCGCGAGGGCAGCCGCGACGCACGGCTCCGCAGGGTCACGGGCAGTGACAACTTCGAGGCCCCAGTTTTCGAGCAGGGCTTCCATGCCGGAAAGAATGGCGGGGTCATTGTCGATCACAAGCACGAGTCCACCGTTGCCGGTCGGCACTGCCGGGGGCTGCTCGACCGGCGCGGGCGCGGCGACAGGTTCGACGCGGGGGAGCATGATCGAGAAGGCGGAACCGAGGCCGGGGACGGAATCGAGGCCGATCGGGTGATCGAGCATGGTCGACACGCGGCGCACGATGGCAAGGCCAAGGCCCTTGCCGGGGATTTTCTGCGTCTTGCCGACGCGGCGGAACTCGCCGAAGATTTCCTCGCGGTCGGACGCGGCGATGCCGGGGCCGGTATCGCGCACGGTGACGCGGATCATGCCCTGTATCTCGTCGACTTCGACAGCGACGCGGCCAGCCTCGGTATAGCGGATCGCGTTCGATACGAAGTTCTGGAGGACGCGGCGCAAGAGGCGCGCGTCGGAGCGAACCCAGGCCGGCGTTTCGACCACGTCGAATTCGAGCTTGCCGGCGGCTGCGAGCGGGGCGAATTCCACGCGCAGGGCATGGAGGATCGCGCCGAGCGAATGATCGCCGATCTCGGGCTGGATGGCACCGGCATCGAGGCGGGAAATCTCGAACAGGGCTTCGAGCAGGTCCTCGACCGAATCCAGCGCGGTTGACGCCTGGCTGACGAGAGCGCGCGGACGCTCCGGCAACTTGAGGCCGTCCATTGCCGAGACGAACAGGCGCGCGGCGTTCAGGGGCTGGAGCAAGTCATGGCTGGCGGCGGCGAGGAAGCTGGTCTTGGAGCGGTTGGCGGTTTCGGCCTCGTTCTTTGCCTCGACCAGCTGGCGGTTGACTTCGACCAGTTCGGCGGTGCGCTCCTGCACCCGGCGCTCCAGCAGTTCGGCGGTCTCGGTCAACGAGCGTTGCAGGCTGACGTGGTCGGTCACGTCGTCAAAGGTGAAGACCATGCCGCCGTTACCGAGCGGGACCGAGCGGATCACGAAGTGCCGGCCATCCATCAGGCATTCGGCGGAAAGCTGGCGCGTATCGCCTTCCCGCCAGGCAAGGCTGTCGGCACATTCGAGGCCCAATCGCCAGCTGCACCACTGCACCAGCTGGGCATGGCTTTCGACATGGCGCAGCAGGTCACTGCCGGAAAGGCCGAGCACGCGGACGAGGCCTTCGTTCCACGCCTGCATCCGGCGCTGGGCATCGAACAGGCAGACGCCTTCGGACAGGGTATCGAGCGTGGCCTGCAATGCGAGGTTGCGCTCTGCCAGTTCCAAGGCGCGCTGGCGGGCGTCCTCGGCCTTGACCGAGGTGATGTCGGTATAGATGCCGACGATGCCGCCATCGCTGGTGCGCAGTTCGTTGATCTGGATCCAGCGCCCGTCGCCCAGCGCCTGCACATGGGCCCCTTCGGCGCGGCGGTGCCAGTCTACCCGGTCGCTGAGCCAGCGATCCGGACCGGTTGCGGCGCCGAGAGTCGAGCCGGTCAGCGCCACGCGGCTGGCCATTTCGGCGAACTCCGGGCTGTCACCGGAAATCGGTTCGACGGCAGGGAATATCTTGAGGAAGGCGCGGTTGCACAGGATCAGGCGGTCATCGGCGTCGAAGAGGGCAAACCCGTCGCTGAGGGATTCGATCGCATCGCGCAGCAGGACGCGGGCGGCAGTGGCGTCTTCGTTGGCGGCGGCGAGTTCGGCCATGGCCGCCTCGAGCGCGCTCGTGCGGTCCCGGACCACGGATTCGAGCGCGATGGCGGTTTCGAACATTGAGAACGCGCCGCCCTCCATGTCACCTGAGCGTTCCACCCGGTCCATCAGCGCGGCGTTGATCTTTTCGAGCTGGCGCACGCGGGCGCGCAAGGCGGTGATCTCGTCCTCGCCATTGACCATGGCGGGGGCAAGAATGCCGGTGAGATTCGAGCCGCTCATCGCCCGACGGCGAGACCGGTGAAGGTCTGGTTCATGTGCGCGGCGCGAAACTGCTCGCCATAGGTGTTGAAGCCGAAAACGCGGTTGGCGACGTACATGCGCGAGACAATGCCGGCCTGCTGGCGGTCTTCGGCATCGAGGCGGTTCAGCACGCAATCGAAGCCGACGACATGGTCGATCTCGCCCACCTTGCGACCGATTTCATCGAACAGGGCATCCATTTCGGCGATGCGATCTACCGGTTCCCCGATGGACAGGACGACGCCGGTATCGATCGCGCAGTAGAAGGTCAGCGAGCCATCGTCATTGGCCGTCTGGATCGACCGGACGTGGAACTGGCCGCCGGTGCGCACGATGGGAGGATAGGCGGCAAAGAACTGGGCGTTGAGTTCGGACGGCGGACTTCCGGCAAGGCGGCGGTATTCCTCGGCGGCGGGGGCGGCATTGATCTCGGTGACGACCCGAGATTCGGCATCGGCCTCGGTTATGACCATCTTGGCCGGGCCGGGACGATAGAAGCTCTTGCAGAAGACATGGAGAGGGCGGCGGCTGGTGAGAAGGACGATGACAGCGGCGTCCTTGTGGAAGGCTCCTTCGTGGAAAATGGCCGTGTCGCGGAACGACAGGCCGTCGCCGCTTGACCCGCCGATCAACTGGATATCGCCCAGCGCATGCTGCGCGGTCATCGTCAGCAGTTCTTCGCGGTGGGAAAGGCCATCGACGAAGAACAGCGCGACCTGATGCAGCCCCTCGCCATGTTCGCGCCGCGACTGGGCGACGAGCTGGCGGATGGCGCCCTGTGCAGCCTGCGGATCGAAATGATCGAGATCGTCAAAGCGCAGCGAGGCCATGGAAAAGGGGCCTTCGGGGAATCCGATCAGCACGATCGAATGGGTATCATACCCCTGATCGTTCAATTCACCTGCGCTGGTGCAGCCAAAGAGCCGCACTTCGGGCATGGCGCTGGCCAGTTCGGCCTGAAGGGCATCGCGGGG
Organism: Novosphingobium sp. GW835-FHT14H07; assembly: GCF_058793515.1. Classification (NCBI taxonomy): domain Bacteria; kingdom Pseudomonadati; phylum Pseudomonadota; class Alphaproteobacteria; order Sphingomonadales; family Sphingomonadaceae; genus Novosphingobium; species Novosphingobium sp. GW835-FHT14H07. The sequence continues at coordinate 263,382 of NZ_JBXAFX010000003.1, read as the reverse complement.
ATAGGCGTTGGAGCAAAACAGCAGCGCCCCGGCCAGCTTGCGGCCTTCGATGCACTCGGCAAGCTCGGCCACTGCGGCGCGGGGATCGGCTGCGCGCGAAGTGCACGCTATCATGCGCGCCTCGTCCACTGCTGTCGCCGTTTCCATCACCGCATCCTCCATGGCCTGACCTCTTGCGGGTTCTCCTGCCTGCCGCGCAGCTTAGGGCGAAGCCGTGCCCTCGCCAAGTGCAACGCTGTCCCCTCGCGGCGGCTCGCCCGCGGCCTCGAGCGCAGCGCTTTCATCATCGCTGAACACCCGGCTGCGCACGATGAAGCGCACGCCTTCGGGCGCTTCAAGGCTCATCCCCGAGCCGCGCCCCGGAACGACGTCGATGGTGACCTGGGTGTGCCGCCAGTATTCGAACTGCGCCGCCCCGATCCATACCGGCGTACCCTCGGCCACATGGCCGAGCAGCACGTCCTGCCCTCCGACCCGGAACTCGCCAGCCACGAAGCACATCGGGGCGGAGCCATCACAGCATCCGCCCGACTGATGGAACATCAGCGGTCCGTGAGCAGCCGTCAGCCGGGCGATCCAGTCCCCGGCTTCAGGCGTATTGAGAACGCGGGCCGGCAGGTTGCTCATCCGACTTCGGAGATCATGACCGATGCGCCGCCCGTGGCGAAGTTCGGAATGTCGCCAGTTGCGGCCTGGGCTTCGGCCGAGCCCATGCCTGCGGCCATGGCGGCGGCATCGGCGAACCAGATCTGGGTCAGGCGGTAGTACGGCGGAGGGCTCCCATCGGGTCCGGGCAGGCCCTTGAGGAGGACGACCTTCTCGACCGAGGGAATTTTCCCGGCGATCGGCATGTGCGTGCCGAAGTAATAGGCTTCGAACGCTTCCGGATCGGCAGGCGCGTTGTACATCACGTTGACGACGACTTGGGCCATCGGTTCATCCTCTCTTGTTCATCGCTTCACCTTCGCGCTCTTGCGGCCGAAGTGCAAAGGGCAGATCACAAATGGTGACGGCGCGGGCGGGACCTTCCTCCCTGCGCCGCGCCGTCTCCCTCCAGCAGTTACGCCGGTATCTCCATCTTCCGCCTCAGAAGAAGCCGAGCTTCTTGGGGCTGTAGCTGACCAGCAGGTTCTTGGTCTGCTGGTAGTGATCGAGCATCATCTTGTGGGTTTCGCGCCCGATGCCCGACTGCTTGTAGCCGCCGAATGCCGCGTGGGCCGGGTAGGCGTGGTAGCAGTTGGTCCAGACGCGACCGGCCTGGATGCCGCGGCCGAAGCGATAGGCGCGGGTTCCATCGCGGGTCCAGACGCCAGCACCGAGGCCGTAGAGGGTGTCGTTGGCGATCTCCAATGCTTCCTCGTCGGTCGAGAACCTGGTCACGGCGAGGACCGGGCCGAAGATCTCTTCCTGGAACACGCGCATCTTGTTGTGGCCTTCGAGCACGGTCGGCTTGACGTAGTAGCCTTGCGCAAGATCGCCCTCGTGCATCGCGCGCTCGCCGCCGGTGAGGACCTTGGCACCTTCGTCCTTGCCGATCTGGATGTAGGAGAGGATCTTCTCCATCTGGTCGTTCGATGCCTGCGCGCCGATCATCGTCGATGCATCGAGCGGGCTGCCGAGCTTGATCGCCTCGACCCGGGCAATCGCCTTTTCCATGAAGCGGTCATAGATCGATTCATGCACCAGCGCGCGGCTCGGGCAGGTGCAGACTTCGCCCTGGTTGAGCGCGAACATGGTGAAGCCTTCGAGCGCCTTGTCGAGGAAGTCGTCGTCGTGGTCCATCACGTCAGCAAAGAAGATGTTCGGGCTCTTTCCGCCCAGTTCCAGCGTGCAGGGGATGAGGTTTTCCGACGCATACTGCATGATCAGGCGACCGGTGGTGGTCTCGCCGGTGAACGCGATCTTGCTGATGCGCTTGTTGGTGGCAAGCGGCTTGCCTGCTTCGATGCCGAAGCCGTTGACGATGTTGAGCGTGCCGGCGGGCAGGATGTCGGCAATCAGTTCGGCAAGCACGAGGATCGACATCGGGGTCTGTTCGGCAGGCTTGAGCACCACGCAGTTGCCTGCGGCCAGCGCCGGGGCAAGCTTCCACGCCGCCATCAGGATCGGGAAGTTCCACGGGATGATCTGGCCGACCACGCCCAGCGGTTCGTGGAAGTGATAGGCGACGGTGTCGTGGTCGATCTCGGCAATCGAACCTTCCTGCGCCCGCACGCAGGCGGCGAAATAGCGGAAGTGGTCGATGGCGAGCGGAATGTCGGCGGCGGTCGTCTCGCGGATCGGCTTGCCGTTGTCGATGGTCTCGGCCATCGCCAGCAGATCGAGGTTCGCTTCCATCTTGTCGGCGACCTTGAGCAGGATGTTCGACCGTTCGGTGGTCGACATCTTGCCCCAGGCATCCTTGGCAGCGTGGGCGGCATCGAGCGCCAGCTCGATGTCCTCGGCCGTGCCACGCGCGACCTGGCACACGACCTGGCCCGTCACCGGCGAGATATTGTCGAAGTACGCACCCTTCACCGGGGCAACCCACTTGCCGCCGATGAAGTTGTCGAACTTGTCGCGAATGAGTGAAACGCCAGTGAACTGGCTAAGGGCCTGCTGCAACATCCTCGGTCCTCCGAAATCCTGTTATCGAGATCTGGCACCAGTGTGCGCCCAAGCCGGGACGAGGCCAATTGTACCTTGGAAGGATGCTGCGCGCATCGCGAGGGTCCTGCCCCTTGGCCAAGCCGAAACCTGCACCAAAGGACATGAGGAGTTTCAACAATCGGGCATGGAGGCCGGCGTTCATGCTCGAGAGGTAAGACGGTTCGCGAGATTGTTCGCAGTTCATCGCCGTGCGTACCAATGGAAGCGGCGAGGAAAGAAAGGAACCGCTGCATGTTGGACTGGTTCGAAACGCAGGCGCCGATCCGCGAAAAAATGCGCTTGATGATGCTGGCGCTGCTCGGCGCTTCGGCATTGAACCTTTTCGACGTTCCCGCCATTCTGCTGTTCCCCGAGCACATCCTCATGCTCGTTTCAGGCGCCGCAGTCATCTCGCTGGTCCTGACCTTCATGATCATGCGCACAGTGACGGAGCGGATTTGCAGGCCCTATGTGGACACGGTCGTACGCATGGAAGCGCTAGCCGGCGGCGATACCGAAAGTCCGATCCGCTATACGAACCATGCCGATTGCGTGGGGCGCATGACCAAGGCGATGGAGAAGTTTCGCCTCAGCATCCGCGCCTCGACCGATCTGGAAACGCAGCGCCGGATCATCGACCGAATGAACAGTTCGCTGGAACGACTGGCCGCCAACGACCTCACGGCAGAAGTCACCGAGGCGTTCCCCGGCGAGTACGAGGAGATGCGCCGCAACTTCAATGCGGGGCTTGCCAGTATCTCGGACGCGCTCGCCAGCATTCGCGGCCTCGCCGGAACGGTGCTGACCGGATCGGAGGAGATTGACGCAGCTTCAGCCGATCTTGCCCGCCGCAACGAACGGCAGGCCGCCAACCTGCAGCGTGCGGCGACGGCGATGAACCAGGTTACCAGCGCGCTTGGCCAGACCGCCGAGCGCGCAGATACCGCCCACCGCTCCGTGGCCAGCGTAGCCGCCAAGGCCGCAGAAGGCCACGAGGTTGCCGCCTCGGCAATGGATTCCATGCACGAGATCGAGAAGTCGTCTCAGGAAATCGGCCGGATTGTCGGGCTGATCGACGGCATCGCCTTCCAGACCAACTTGCTGGCGCTCAACGCTGGCGTGGAAGCGGCGCGCGCAGGGGAGGCTGGCAAGGGTTTTGCCGTTGTCGCCACCGAGGTGCGCGCCCTTGCCCAGCGCTGCGCCGAAGCTGCGCGGGATATCAAGGGGCTGGTCGATAGCAGTACCAGCACGGTTGCCAGGGGCGTCACGACCGTCGAGCGGACGCGCTCGGTGCTCGGAGAATTGAACGGACTGATCGACGAGATCAGCAGCTTCATCACCGAAGTCGCCTCGCATACCGCAGAGCAAGTGCGCAACCTTGCCGGCGTGAATGCCGACGTGGCCGAGATGGACCAGATGACGCAGCAGAACGCCGCCATGGTCGAGCAATCGGCAGCGGCGGCGCGCAGTCTGTCGGAACAGGCCAATGCCTTGTCCGCAGGCGTCGGCGCGTTCCTGATCAAGGATCAGCCGAGCGCCAGGCCAAGGGTTACCGGACCGGTCGTGGTACGTTCGCCCGGTGCTGCCCTTCAGTCTCCTGTAAAGTCAGCTGCTCCGATGCAAACCAGCGGCAGCCTCGCGCTTGCCGAAGACTGGTCGGAGTTCTGAGGCAAGACGGCCCTGAAACCTTCAGGTTCGGGCCATCTTCCTTCAGGCAGCAGCAAACCGGTCGAGCGCGGCAAGCCCGTCGTCGGGCCAGCGCGACAGGGCAAGCAGGCGCTTGTGACCGTGGCCGATGAACAGTTCGTCGGTCACGCCCATGCCGCCGTGGAACTGGATCATCTCGTGCCCAAGTTCGACCGAAGCCGGGGCGACGAAGGCGCGCAGGCCGTCAACGGCGGTGGCGAACCTGTCCGATCCCTGGCTGACAATGGCAAGATCGAGCAGTGCCCTACCCTGCTCGATCGCGGCATATTGCGCGGCCATGCGGTGCTGGATCGCCTGGAACGAGCCCAGGGGCGTGCCGAACTGCTGACGCGTGCGCAGGTAATCGAGCGTGGCTTCGAACAGCTGCTGCATTATACCCAGCGCCTCGGCAGATCGGGCGAGCGAGGCAAGCACGCCGACTTCGGCAACATCGGCCAGCGAGCCGCCGAGCCGCTGGGCCGGCACCGCAGCGAGATCGAGCGAGACTGCCAGCGATCCGTCCACCATCCGCCACGGGTTGATCGAAAGACCGGGCGCATCGGCGGCGACGAGATAGAGCGCCACGCCTTCCTGATCGGCAGGTGCGCCATGTTCGCGCGCGGTGACGATATAGCCATCAACCCCGGCGCCAGCGGGCACGCACGATTTCGCTCCGGTCAGAGCGCCCGCATCATCGACGCGCGTTTCGATGAAGGTCCGTCCTGCACGGGCACGCTGTTCTGCATGGGCCAGCGCAAGGCGGCGGGTGCCCATGGCAAGGCCGTCCATCCATTGTGCAGCAAGATCGGCCGGGGCGACGCGTTCGAACAGCCGCGCTGCGACCATCACGTTTTCTATCAGGGGTTCGACGACGAGGCCCTTGCCCAGCGCCTGAAACACCGTGGCGATCGCAGTGGCATCTAGCGCCATCCCGCCACTTTCGAATGACAGGGGTGCCGCAACGAGGCCGAGTTCGGCCAGCAGGGACCACATCTGCGGCGAGAAGCCATTCGCCCCGCCGAGATAGACACGGCGGCGATCGAGGTCGTAGTTGTCATCGACGAAGCGCTCGGCAAGGGCCTTGAGCATTTCCTCGTCTTCATTCAGGTCGAAATTCACGTCCCTCTCCTCAAGGAGACGACCTGTAACAAGTTCGCACGGCTCGCCATGCTGCGCAAATGACTAGGCGTTTGAGCCAATACCGTCGTTGTTTCCAAAGCACTTGGCCGGTATGACCCATGTCCATAAGTACAGGAGAGGTCAGTGCAGCTTTCGGTGGAGTCGATCGACTCGGTCAGGATCAGCAATCCGCAGGACGTGCGCCGCGCGGCAGAAGCCCTGCACCAGATCGCAACGGCCGCCGGCATGCGTGCCGCCCCTGCGCACGATATTGCTGACAAGCGCACGCCGGTCGATGCCGATGGCAACATCCTGGCACGCGACGTATTCGGCTGGAACGACGAGAAGGTGTGGTGGCGCAATTCGCGCATCGCGCTCGATTCGCCGCTGACGTCTGCGTGCCGGTTCGAGAGCGAGCCATTCTGGGTGAACGCCAACGGTTTTCACACCCGCCAGCCTAACCACTACCTGACCGCCATCGACCTCACCAACTTCGAGGCTCGCGCGATGACCCGCGCTGCCATCGTCGTGCCCGTGCACCTGCCGTTCGGGCAGATCGGTGCAGTCAGCTTCAATCCGCTCGATCCTGCGCAGACCGAACTGGATGACGTGTTCCTTGAGAACGGCGACGCCTTCGGCATCTATGCACGCACCTTCATCGCCAGCTATGTCCATGCGATGGGATCGGCGCAGGCCCTGCCCTCGGGCTCGCGCCTGTCAAAGCGTGAGGTGGAGTGCCTGCGCTGGGCGGCCATCGGCAAGACCGACCTGGAAATCAGCATGATCATGGGCCGCAGCCGGGCCACGGTGCGTTTCCACATCCACAACGCCTCGATGAAGCTCAATGCGGTGAACCGCAGCCAGACAGTCTTCAAGGCGGCGCAGCTGGGCTATATCTCGCTGGCGACTTGAGGGCGGTCACCGAGGCATGTGCATGAAGAGGCCGTTCGAGGTCTCAGCCTTCCGTCTCGTTCATCGTCCCTCACTCATCCCACGGCGGAATTTCGCCAGCGCCAACCTGGCTGGAGATGCCGAGCAGGAACCCGCCGTAGACTTCGGTCGCATTGGGATACTTCGCGGCCATGATCGCGGCGAGTTCCTTTGAGGTCTTCGACCGGCTGCGCGCCTCGGCGAAGGCCTTGATGTAGGCACGGGTCCAGCCGATGCTCATGCTGTCATCAGGCAGGCCGGGCTTGGTGTGTCCGGCGACGACCTTGACCGGATTGAGCGCCTCGAGCTGGTCAAGCGTCTTCAGCCAGGCATCGTACTGCGCAGGTCCGTGTTCGCCGAGCCAGACGTAGACGCCATTGTAGAGAATGTCCCCTGCGATCAGGGTGCGGGTCTCGGCGTCCCAGACCACGGTCGAATGGACGTGATCGCCCTGCATCGGGCCCAGAACCTGAAGCTTGTGGCCTTCGAGATCGAAGCTGTCTCCGGCCATCGCCACGGGCTGCACCGGGCGCTTGGGCGCATTCGTGCCGAGCTGTCCGCTCCAGCGCTTGAACTTGATCGGGATCGAGCGCGCCATATCCTTGGCGGCAACCGGATTGGCGATGATCTTAGCGTCCGGGAATGCATCCTGCAGCACGTCCAGTCCGAAGAAGTGATCGGGGTGATCATGCGTGATGATGATCGCCTTGAGGCTCTTGCCGCTGTCGAGCACTTCAGCGGCAACGCGCATGGCGTCGGACCGGGCAAAGGGTACGTCGACAAGGACGGCGTCCTTCTCACCGGTGATCAGGGTGACGTTGGCCACCATGCTGACCGGGCTGGTCGGGATCACCTTGTATTCGAGCGGCCCCTTTGCAGGTGTCTGGGCATGGGCTGCGCTGATTGAAAGCGCCGATGCCGCGAGAAGCGAGAGAACCTTTCGCATTTCCGTCTCCTCAGTGTGCGGTTTGGCCGCCGTCGATGGTGAAAGTGGCGCCGTTGATGAAGCTGGCTCCGTCCGAGCACAGGTGCAGCACCGTGGGAGCGATTTCCTCGGGGCGCGCGGCGCGGCCTGAAATGTTCTGGGCGAAGAACATCTGGGTGAATTCGTTGCTGTCGGCCCAGTGCTGGGTCATCGGGGTGACGACGAAGCCGGGCGCGATGGCGTTCACGCGGATGCCTTGCTGGGCATATTCCACGGCCGCCGCCTTGGTCAGGCCGGAGACGGCGTGCTTCATTGCGCAGTAGGCGCTCATATTGGGATCCGCGATCAGCGCGCCGACGCTGGCGGTGTTGACGATTGCCCCGCCGCCGACCTCCAGGAAGTGGCGGATTTCGGCCTGCATGGCGAAGAACACACCCTTGAAGTCGACGTCGATGGCAAGGTCGAGTTCGTCCTCCGGAATTTCGTGGATCGGACGCTGCGGTGGCAGGACGCCGGCGTTATTGAACGCCGCATCCATCCGGCCGAAGCGGTCGAGGCATTGCGCCACCAGTTCGTCCAGCTCCGGGGCCTTGCGCACGTCGGTCTTGCGGAAGGCCGCACGGCCCCCTTCTCCGAGAATCATCGCGACGGTTTCATCGGCGCGGTCGTCGATGTCGCCGATCATTACCGAGGCGCCTTCGCGCGCGAATGCGATGGCTGTGGCCCGGCCGATGCCGGTGGCGGCGCCCGTCACGAGGACGGCCTTTCCTTCGAAGCGCATCATCTTACACGATTCCTGATTTGCCGGGGGCGAGAATGCCGTTTGGATCGAGCGCGTGCTTGATCTTGGCGTTGAATTCGCGGTTCACGGCCCCGTACTGCTGGGCGACAAGCTCCATCGAGTTCACGCCGGTGCGGTAGCTCGCCCAGCCTTGCGCGCCGAAGCGGGTGACGAGTTCGCGGTAGCAGGCGTCGGCCTTCTTCTCCTGCTCGGCATCGGACTTGTCGAACAGCAGCGCGATGATGTGGTGCAAGTCGCGCCAGCCGATGGCGTAGGCGGCGGTGTAGTCGAAGCCGTGGCGTTCGACGATTTCCTTGGCCAGCGCGGTCTGGCGCTCGGCCTCAACGCCGCGCGCGGCGGCGACAGGCGCGAACCATGCAAGGCCCCCGCCGGCCCCGCGCCAGCGCAACAGGCCGATCTCGTCAAGGTTGAGGCCGCCTTCCATCAGCGTGGCGTGGTGATGGAACCACGGGTTATCGCCCATTTCGGCCGCGGTAAGCACTTCACCGCCGCTGGCTTCAAGGCTGGCGCGGATGATCGGCTCGACGCCCGCCACGGTCTGTTCGGTGCCGTAGAGTGCGAAGTAGGTGTTCCACATGCCCAGGCCATTGGCCTTGGCCGCCTTCTTGAGAGAAACCTCGTCGAGGGCCGCGCCATCGGGCACGATCTCGTTGCGGCGCTTGAACATGGCGAGCTGGTAGGACGCGCTCATCATCAGGTTGCAGTTGGCGACGAGATTGGAGACGCGAAGCGGGCGCATCGCCTCGATGATGCGCGGCACGTCGGCCATTTCGCCATGACGCACCATGAACGGCTTGTAGACTGGCGGCTTGGGCATGAGCCACAGGCCCATCTTGGTGACGACGCCGAAGTTCGACTGGGTGAACAGGCCGTCGAGATAGGGTCCGTAGCCCCACTTGAACGCCTGCCACGCGGTGCTGCCCTTGATCGAGCCCATGCCGGTGCGCATGACTTGCCCATCGGCAAGCACCACTTCCATTCCGCACTGGAACATGAAGTGTTCGCCATAGGGCGTATAGCCCACCCCGCGATCGAGCGTGTTGCCTACCGGCGAGGCAATCGGGCCGACAGTCGGCACGTCGATCCACAGCGGAATGTTGTTCTCTACCAGGTAGTCCTTGAGCTGCTGGTAGGTGACGCCGGGTTCGAGCAGGCAAGTCCCGAGATCGGCGTCGACTTCAAGGATGCGGTTCATCCGCTTGAGATCGAGCACGACCTGGCCGGGCGTCGCAGGCGCGGTCATCCCGTAGCCCATGTTCTTGCCGGTGGAGACCGGCCAGAGCGGCTGGCGGTACTTGTTGGCGATGCGGACGATCTCCTGAATCTGCTCAACGCTTTCGGGGCAGACCGCTCCGATGGGCACGTGGCGGTTCGCCGGGTCTGGCACGTAAACCTTGGCGTAGGGAGCGACTGCTTCCTCATCGCCGAACACCCATTCCGCACCAACGACAGCGCGGAAGGCCTTCATCGCCCCGGCAAAGTCTGCCTTGGACATGTGAGGGGCGAGCGGCGCGGGGTTCCTTGCGCTGGCGCCGGTGCCAAGGCCAAGGCTGGCTGCACCGATGATGCCTGCGCCAAGCAGGCCGCGACGGTCGAGGTTCAGATCGCTCATTGTCCGTGCTCCCCCTTGCGAGCATCGCTTTTCTCGATCCAGGCGGCGAGAGCTTCCAGCTCCTCAGGCTTCACCTCGGTCGGGCGGAAGGCGGGCATGCCGTTCTGGCCATGGCGGACGATGTACTTGACGCTCTCCGCCGGGATTGCCCGGCCAAGGATGATCGGGCCGACGTTGCGGCCATGACAGTAGCCGCAGGTCTTGGCGTAGACCGTCTCCGGCGCGCGGATCGGTTGCGTCTCGCCCAGTTTCTGGCTGGCAATGGCGGGCGCGGCCAGCGCGAGCAGCGTTGCCCCTGCAATGGCAAGGGCTGTGGTCTTATCGGGCATATATCCCCTCCGGTGCGGCGTGATCTCCGCTTGCCGAAAGAGTTATCGCGCCTGTGGGCGCCTCGCTATCGGCGCTGTTCCGGAGCGTTCCACCAAGCGAAACGTGCGTGCGAGATCAGCCAAGTGATGCGAGTGCCAGGGTCAGGAAGCCAAGGCCGCCCGCCATCCACGCCCGCAAACGCAACCAGCCCGGCGGCAGAGTGACGTCGCCGGAAAGCTTGCGGTCTACCAGCGGGCTGGCCAGCAGCAGCAGGCCCAGCGCAACCAGCGAAGGGCCCGGCCAATGCCAGCCCTCACTCCACGGCAGCAGCGCAGCCCACGCAGCAAGGCTGGGCAGCACTGACACGACATAGAGCCCGGACTTCCGCACGCCGCCAAGCAGCCCCGCCATCCACCATAGCCCGCCGAGGAACGACAGGATCAGCGCAGCGTAAAAGCAGCCTGCCGCCTTGGCGGTCCACTGATACGGCCCCTTGTCCATTACTGCCCAGATGCACAGCGCCTGTGGCAGCCAGCCCGCCAGTCCCAAGACGGTGACGGCAGGAGGCAGGGTGGTTCGGGTCACGCGGGCAGACTCCTTCATCGTTCGCCCGCCCTGCCCCTGCGCCTATCCTCTCGCAACACGGCCCTGTTGCCACGTCGAGGATTACTGCCAGCGGGTTTAGGCCATGGGCATGGACAGGTTCCCCCTCACCCGCGCCGCTGCTCTCGAACGACTCGAACGTTTCGTTCCCCGCGCCGGCAGCGCCTATGCGGCGCGGCGCAATCTCGTCGACCCGCAGGGCAACCACGCCAATGTCTCCCGCCTTTCCGCCGCGCTGCGCCGCCGTCTGATCGGCGAAGACGAAGTTGTGCAAAGCGTTCTGGCGGCGCATCGGCTGGACAAGTGCGAAAAGTTCCTCGCCGAGGTATTCTGGCGGACCTACTGGAAGGGTTGGCTGGAGCAGCGCCCCGGGGTGTGGAGCGCATACCTCGCCGATGTCAGCGCGTTTCATCCCGGCACCATGATTGCCGAGGCGATGGCAGGCCGCACCGGCATCGATGCCTTCGACCATTGGGCACGTGAGCTTGCGGCGACTGGCTACCTGCACAACTGGGCGCGGATGCAGGTTGCATCGATCTGGATCTTCACGCTCGGCCTGCCCTGGCAACTGGGTGCGCAGTGGTTCTTCGAGAAACTGGTCGATGCAGACCCTGCTTCCAATACCCTGAGCTGGCGATGGGTGGCGGGCTTGCACACGCCGGGCAAGACCTACCTTGCCGATGCCGACCGGATCGCGGCTATGACCGGGGGCAGGTTCAGGCCCGATGGTCTTGCCCGAGTGGCGCGCACTCCCGAGGCGGCTTCACCCTTGCCGCGAACGCCGCTCCGCACGGCAATTGCCCTGGACCCTGCCCTGCCCACGCTGGTCCTGTTGACGCCTGAAGACTGCTCGCTGGAAACTGTCCTGCCAGATCTTGACGTGCGCGCCGTGGTTGTTGCCGACGATCTTGCGGCCAACGAGTGGGACCGGATGGCACTCGACGACGCAGCCCTTCGTGCTGCTGCTCACTGGCAATGTCCTGTCGGGGTCGCAAATCCCGTGGCCTTCGCCGCACTTCACGGCTGCAGGCAGGTGGTCACCGGCTTTGCCCCCGTCGGTCCGGTCGCTGCCGCGCTTGACACCCTGCGATCACGACTTGCCGCAAACGGCATGGTCCTTGCCGAACACCAGCGCACGTGGGACCGCCTGTGCTGGCCCCACTGCGGCAAGGGCTTCTTCAACCTCAAGAGCGAAATTCCGCGCCTGCTGGACCAACTTCGACCAATGCGCTCGCCCCTGTCCGTTTGCTTGCCCTAGCGTTTTGCTGACCCTAGCGTTTTGCCCACCCTAGCGTTTTGCAGAGTCGGCAAATGCTGCTTCGACGGGTCTAGTGCAGGAAACCGGAATCAGGCCTCCGGACTTGCACGGACGGGAGTGGAATGCACGTTATCGCCCAAGGGCTCATTACCGAGGACAACCCGCCGCACCTGATCGGCGGGCGCGAGCGTGATACGGGCCGCGTGGTGTTTCCCTGTCCCACTGGTGACCGGTACGATCGAGTCGCGCTGTCACGCACCGGCACGCTGTGGTCCTACACCATCCAGCGCTATCGCCCGAAATCGCCACCCTACAAGGGCCCCGAGGCCTTTCGCCCATGGGCCGTCGCCTACGTCGAGCTGCCGGGCGAAGTGATCGTGGAATCGCGCCTGACCGACATCGCCTTCGAAGACATCCGCATCGGCATGCCGCTGGAACTGACCATGATACCGCTCGATCCGGATGCCGCCGATCCGGTGATGATCCCCGCCTTCCGGCCTGCAGGAGATGCGGCATGAGCGACGATGTCTGCATTGTTGGCGTCGGCATTCACCCGTTCGGTCGCACCGATGGGCTGTCCGGCCTCGAACAGGGCGTACATGCCGTGCGCGAGGCGCTGGCCGATGCGGGGATCGACTGGCCGCAGATCCAGTTTGCCTATGGCAGCTCGGACGCGGCCGGCAATCCCGATACGATGGTCGAGCGCCTGGGCCTGACCGGCGTGCAGTTCATCAACGTGCGCAATGGCTGTGCGGCTGGCGGGTCGGCGCTGTTCTCTGCCCAGATGGCGATCAAGAGCGGCGAGTTCGACATCGGTCTTGCCGTCGGCTTCGACAAGCACCCGCGCGGCGCGTTCAATGCCCTGCCTTCGGAATACAACCTGCCGGAATGGTATGGCGATGCCGGCTACATGATCACCACGCAGTTCTTTGCGGCCAAGATCATGCGCTACATGCACGAACACGGCATCAGCCAGACCAGCCTGGCGCGCGTGGCCAACAAGGCCTTTCGCAATGCGGTGCATGCGCCCCATGCCTGGCGGCGCGAACCGGTGGACATGGAGACCATTCTCGAGGCGCCGCTCGTTTCGGACCCTTATACCAAATACATGTTCTGCTCTCCGGCCGAGGGCGGCGTCGCGCTGATCCTGGCCAGCGAGAAGAAGGCGCGCGAGCTGGGCAAGCCGCTGGTCCGGCTCAAGGCTGCGACGATGCGCACCCGCCCGCCGAAGAGCTTCGAGGTTTTTGCGCCGTCGATCGACATCGGCGGTGGCAAGGCCACGGCCACGCAGATCGCCAGCGCCGATGCCTTCCGCATGGCCGGTATCGGGCCCGAAGACATTGCCCTTGCCCAGCTGCAGGACACCGAATGCGGCGCGGAGATCATGCACATGGCCGAGAACGGCTTCTGCAAGGACGGCGATCAGGAAGCATGGCTGGCGCAAGGTCGCACCGAGATTGGCGGCAGCCTTCCGGTCAACACCGATGGCGGCTGCCTCGCCTGTGGTGAGCCGATCGGCGCATCGGGCCTGCGCCAGGTCTACGAGAATGTCGTCCAGCTGCGCGGTGATGGCGGCGGCAGGCAGGTTCCCGGCAATCCCAAGACCGCATACAGTCATGTCTATGGCGCCCCGGGCGTCTCTGCCGTTACCATTCTCGAGCGTTGACAGTTATGGATATCGATCTTTCTCCCGAAGAACTGGCCTTCCGTGACGAAGTGCGCGCCTTTCTGGCCGAGAAGCTGCCTGAAGAAGTGAAGCATGGCGCCGCGATGTCGCCCACCGTGTTCGTCGAACCGGACATCGGCCAGCGCTGGAACGCGGTGCTGAACGAACAGGGCTGGCTTGCCTATCAGTGGCCCAAGGACGTGGGCGGTACGGGCTGGACGCCCACGCAGCGCTACATCTTCGAAAAGGAGTGTGCACTTGCCGGCGCACCGAACCTGACGGTGCTGGGTCTCAAGCTCGTCGCCCCGGTGATCTATACTTTCGGAACGCCCGAACAGAAAGCGAAGTACCTGCCCAAGATCCTGTCGGGCGAGGATTACTGGTGTCAGGGCTTTTCCGAACCCGGCTCAGGCTCTGACCTTGCCAGCCTGCAGTGCCGTGCCGTGCTTTCCGATGACGGTACGCATTACAAGCTCAATGGATCGAAGATCTGGACCACGCACGCCCACTGGGCCAACAAGATGTTCGCGCTGGTCCGCACCGATGCCAGCGTGAAGAAGCAGGCAGGTATCTCGTTCCTGCTCGTCGACATGAACCAGCCCGGCGTCTCGGTCCGGCCGCTGCTGACGCTGGCCGGTGACCACGAAGTCAACCAGGTGTTCCTTGAAGACGCCATCGTGCCAGTCGAGGACCGCGTCGGCGAGGAAGGTGATGGCTGGAAGCTCGCCAAGTTCCTGCTCGAGAACGAGCGGGGTGGTTCGTGCCATTCGCCCAAGCTGGAATACGACCTTGCCCAGATCGAACAGGCTGCGGAAGGTGAGCCCGATGGCCGTGGCGGCAGGCTGGCTGACGACACTGACTGGAAGCGCCGCGTGGCCAAGGTGCGACTGGGCATCCAGAGCCTCGAGATGATCGAGCTGAAGATTCTCTCGGAGATCGCCAAGGGTCGCCCGCCCGGACCGCAAACCTCGCTGTGCAAGCTGCTGGCCTCCAACCTCCGTCAGGACGTCGATCTGCTGGCAGTGGATCTTTATGGCCCGGCCGGCCTCCAGCTCGATCTGGCGCGGCCGCTTTATGGCGACAATGCCCCGGCACCGATCCACGCAGAGGGCGCGCAGGTCGCGTCTGCGCGCTATCTCAACAGCCGGGCATGGACAATTTTCGGCGGAACCAACGAAGTGCAGGCAAGCATCATCGCGCGCACTGTGCTCGGACTGTAAAGGAAGAAGAGGATGCAACTGAGCCGTGAGGCGCTATTGCGCGCCTATCGCCAGATGAAGGTGATCCGCGAATTCGAGGAACGCCTGCACGTCGATATCCAGACCGGCGAAATTGCCGGGTTCACTCATCTCTATTGCGGGCAGGAAGCCGTCGCGGTCGGCGTGTGCGAGCATCTCGACAATGACGACAAGATCGTCTCGACCCATCGCGGCCACGGCCACTGCCTTGCCAAGGGCTGTGACGTGAACGGAATGATGAAGGAAATCTGGGGCAGCCGCGAAGGCCTGTGCAAGGGCAAGGGCGGCTCGATGCATATTGCCGATGTCGACAAGGGCATGCTCGGCGCCAACGGCATCGTCGGCGCGGGCGCTCCCATCGCGGTAGGCGCCGGGATCGCCGCCAAGATCGATGGGAAGGGCAAGGTCGCCATCACATTCTCGGGCGACGGCGCTTGCAACCAGGGAACGACGTTCGAAGCGATGAACATGGCCGTGGTTACCAAGGCCGCGACCATCTTCGTGTTCGAGAACAACCACTATTCCGAGCACACCGGCTATCAGTATGCGGTCGGCACCAATGGCGACATCGCCAGCCGCGCTGAAGCCTTCGGCATGAAGGTGTGGCGCGGGGACGGGACCGACTTCTTCTCGGTCTATGAAACCATGCGCGAAGTGCTCGATTACGTGCGCGTCCCCGGCAACGGTCCAGCGGCGGTGGAATTCGATACCGAGCGCTTCTTCGGCCACTTCGAGGGCGACCCGCAGCGCTACCGCGGCCCGGGCGAACTCGACCGCATCCGCGAGGAGCGCGACTGCCTCAAGAAGTTCCGCGAAAGCGTGACCCAGGCCAAGCTGCTGGCAGGCGAAGACCTCGACAAGATCGACGCCGAAGTGCTGGAGGCCATCGAGGAATCCGTCCGGCAAGCCAAGGCTGCCGATCGTCCCACCGCCGAAGACGTCCTGACCGACGTCTACATTTCGTACTGAGACGAGGGAGCGGACCAATGGCAAAAATGATGTACCGCGACGCTGTCGTCTCGACGATCGCAGAGGAAATGGAGCGCGACGAGAACGTCGTGTGCCTGGGCGAAGACATTGTCGGCGGCATGGGCACGCCCGGTGGCCCCGAGGCCATCGGCGGCATCTGGTCGACCTCGACCGGATTGTTCGGGAAGTTCGGCGCGGACCGCGTGATCGACACGCCCATTTCGGAAAGCGCAATCATGGGTGCGGCTGCGGGCCTTGCGCTTTCGGGAAAGCGCCCGATTGCCGAGCTGATGTTTGCCGACTTCATCGGCGTCTCTCTCGACCAGATCTGGAACCAGATCGCCAAGTTCCGCTACATGTTCGGCGGCAAGACCAAGTGCCCGGCGGTGATCCGCATGGCCTATGGCGCGGGCTATAATGCCGCTGCCCAGCACAGCCAGGCAGTGCATCAGATCCTGACCGGCATGCCCGGCCTCAAGGTGGTGATGCCGACCACTCCTGCCGACGTGAAGGGTCTGCTGCGCACTGCAATCCGCGACGATGATCCGGTGATCTTCCTTGAACACAAGGCGCTTTATGGCGTCAGCGGCGAAGTGCCTGACGATCCGGACTTCATGATTCCGTTCGGCCACGCCCGCCTTTCCCGCGCCGGGCAGGACGTGACGATCGTCTCGACCGGTCTGCTTTTCGGCTTCTGCGAAGCGGTGGCGGACAAGCTGGCCGCCGAGGGCATCGGCTGCGACGTAATCGACCTGCGCACCACAAGCCCGCTGGACGAGGAAACGATCCTCGATTCCGTCGAAGTGACCGGTCGCCTCGTTGTCGTCGACGAAGCGCCGCCGCGCTGCAGCCTCGGGGCCGATATCTGCGCGCTGGTAGCTGAAAAGGCCTTCGCCAGCCTCAAGGCGCCCCCGCTGTCGGTCAACCCGCCGCACACCCCCATCCCGTTCGCGCGCGAGCTGGAATCTGCCTACCTCCCCTCGATCGACAAGATCGAGGCGGCGGTGCGCAAGGTTCTGGGCTACCGCTGAGGAGCCGCGACATGGCCAATATCCGCCCGTTCTGCATGCCCAAGTGGGGCATCGAGATGACCGAGGGCACGATCGCCGAATGGATGGTCAAGGAAGGCGAGGCCTTTTCCAAAGGCCAAGTCCTGTGCCTGATCGAAACCGCCAAGATCACCAACGAGGTCGAGGCTGAATACGATGCGGTGCTCAAGCGCCTGCTGACCCCGGCGAGCGACGAAGCGCACCCGGTGGGGGCGCTGCTGGCGGTGTTCGCCGATGCCGATACCAGCGACGCCGAGGTCGACGAGTTCATCGCCGGCTTCAAGCCCGCCGAAACCTCGGTTGCGGCCAAGGGTGGTGGTTCTGCACCGGCCCCGGCGGCAGCGGCGCCTGCTGAACCTGCCCCGGCCCCGGCGCGCGAGCCCAAGAAGATCGTCACCAACCGTGCGATCAGCCCGGAAGCGCTGAAGCTCGCCGAAGCGGAAGGCGTCGATATCGAGCCGATCGAAGGGTCGGGCCGCAACGGACGCATTACCTACCAGGACGTGGTGCAGGCTTTGCGCCCCGAACGCGCGGTATCCTACAAGGGCAGCGCGCAACTTGTCGAGGACAGCCCCGAGGCGTTCGCCTCCCCCCTCGCCCGCCGCATTGCCGCGCAGCACGGGATCAGCCTATCCTCCATCAGGGGCACCGGCGCGCGCGGCCGCATATCCAAGGCCGACGTGCTAGCGCTGGTCAAGCCGACCACGGCCGCTGCGCCAGTCTTCGGTGCGCCGTTCGAACTCGTTGTCAACCAGCCGAGCGTCCAGCCCTTCGACAAGGTGCGCAAGGTCGTGGCGAAGCGCCTCACCGAGGCCAAGCAGACCATCCCGCATTTCTACCTGCGCGTCTCGGCCTCGGTCGATGCGCTGATGGACTTGCGCAAGACGGCGAACCTCGTTCTCGGTACCAAGGCGTCGATCAACGATTACATCGTCAAGGCCGTGGCGCTGGCACTGGTGAAGCACCCTGACGTCAACGTACAGGTCCATGGCGACAGCGTGCATTCGTTCCCGCACGCAGACGTCGCCATTGCCGTGGCCAGCCCCAAGGGCCTCGTGACTCCGATTGTCCGCCAGGCAGACCGTATGCACATCGCCCAGATCGCGGCGACCACCCGCGCGCTGATCGACAAGGCGCAAGCAGGCAAGCTTGGCTATGAGGACATGGATGGCGGCACATTCTCCGTCTCCAACCTCGGCATGTTCGGGATCGAACAGTTCGATGCGATCATCAACCCGCCGCAGGGTGCGATCCTTGCTGTCGGCGGAGCCAATCGCGTCGCGGTGGAGGCGGACAATGGCGGCATCGCCTTCGAGACCCGCATACAGCTGACCATGTCGGTTGATCATCGTGCCATTGATGGCGCAGCAGGGGCGCAGTTCCTGCAGACGCTCAAGGGCCTGCTCGAAGCACCGGAGGGCCTGTTCCAATGACCCGCGCAATCACCAGGCTCGGCCCGGTCGGCCAACTTGCCTACCTGCCGCAGGATTTCGACGCGGCGGTGAAATACTGGACCGAGACGATGGGCGTCGGCCCGTTCTACCTGATGGAGAACGTCGCGCTCGGGGATGCCAAGTACAAGGGCGTGCCCACGGGCGCGGTGTTCTCCATCGCCATCGCCTATTGGGGTGATGTGCAGATCGAACTGATCCGTCCGGAAAACAGCGAGCCTTCTATCTACACCGGCGAATACGCGGTGACCGACAGTCTCCACCACATCTGCATCTTTGTGGATTCGATCGAAGAAGCCCGAGCCGCCTGCGCCGAAGCAGGCGCCGAGATTCTCGTGGAGGGCAAGGTCGGTGCCGACGGCGAGGTGATCTACGTCGATCCCGGAAAGGGCCCCGGCCACGTGATCGAATTGCTCCAGAACATGACCGGCGCCGATGCCATCTTCCAGATGATCAAGGACGCCGCGAAAGACTGGGACGGATCTGAACCGCTTCGCAAGCTGGGCTGACAAGCGCACGCTTGGCAGGCGTTGCTATATCCTATAACAATGCTGCCGGAGAGTCCTGAAACCGGCGGTAAAACCATGCTCGAAGTTCTCAGCACGCGCGAACTCGCTCCGGTTGATCGGCTCGATTACTGGAACGAGCTGATCGCCTCGACCTACACCGGCATGGTCGTCGACGCCCCGCGCGACCGCTTCGACGCGCGACTGACCGTGTGGCAGATGGGAACGCTGCGCATGGTTCGCCCCTATTCGCGCGCTGCCGTGATCTCGCGCCATGCCGAAAGGCATACCCGGCCTACCGATCAGACGGTTGTCGCGCACTTGCTGACGCGCGGCGCAGCCCGGCTCGAACAGCGTGGCCGCACCGTCGATCTGACGGAAGGAGACATGGTGCTGTGCGCGGCCGAGGAGTTCTATCGCTTCGACACCAGCACGACGCACGAGATGATGGTGGTGGAGTTCGATCGCCGCACGCTGGCCGAGCGCATGCCCAATATCGACGATTTCGTCGCAAGGCGCATTTCCGGCCAACTACCCTCAACCCGGCTTGCCCATCGCTACATGTCCTCGCTGTGGCAGGAAGCGCCCGAGACTCTGCCCGATGCGCATTGGCAGATGCACGCGGGCATCCTTGGCGACATCATTGCCTCGTGCATCAAGGGCAGCGGCGAGGTGATGGAAGCGCCGAGTCACTTCCTCCTGACGCGCGCCGAAGCCATGATCCTTGAACGGATTGGTGATCCAGACCTCACCCCGTCGGTTTTGGCGACGAGCCTTGGCGTTCCTCTGCGCACGCTACAGGCCGCTGCTGCCAGTACCGGAACAACGCCAAGCGCCTTGATCATGCGCCGCCGCCTGCATCGCGCGGCAAAGAGGCTGGTGAGCGAGCCCGGTGCGAGCGTGACCACGATTGCCATGGAATGCGGCTTTGCCGATTCCGCACACTTCGCCCGCCGGTTCCAGCAGCACTTCGGCACAACGCCCAGCCACTATCGCCGGATGAACTGACAGGTCCTTGCGCATCCGTCCGGTTTCCTGCGCGCGCAGACAAGCAGCTTTGAAACCGACAGCTAGACCGATCCCATAAACATGGGAGGTTCTGCATGAAGGCTCGATTCACTTCGGCTAGCGTCTTTGCGCTGGCTGCATCCATTCTCGCGGTTCCGACGTTCGCCCAGGAAACCGCGCAGCCCGATGATGCTGGCGGCATCGAGGAGATCGTCGTCACCGCGCAGAAGCGCGTCGAGAACGTGCAGGACGTGCCGATCGCGATTTCCGCATTCGGCGGCACTGCGCTGAAGGAGCGCGCCGTTGCCGACATTTCCGCGTTGAGCGGCATCGCGCCCAACGTCAATCTTGATGGCGGCACGCCGTTCTCGGGATCGTCAGCCGTGCTTTCCGCAACGATCCGCGGCATCGGTTCGGATGACTTTGCGTTCAACATCGATCCGGGCGTCGGCATCTACCTCGACGGCGTATTCCTGGCCCGTACCGTCGGCGCCAACCAGGACCTGCCAGATGTAGAGCGCATCGAGGTGCTGAAGGGACCGCAGGGCACGCTGTTCGGGCGCAACACCATCGGCGGTGCGATCTCGATCGTCACGCACAATCCCGGCAAGGAGTTCTGCCTGACCGGTGACCTTACCACCGGCAGCTTCGACCTGCTGCGCGCCCGCGCCACGCTGGACCTGCCACTGACGGACAGCCTTGCCGCCTCGCTGACGGGCGCGGTCACCAGCCGCAGCGGCTTCCAGAAGCGTATCCCATACAACGGTAGCGCGGCGGAAATGCGCGCTATTGCCAATTCCGATCCTTTCACCTCGTTCAACAACGCGGACTACTCGACGTCATCGCGCCAGAGCGCGGACAACAACTTGAGCCTGCGCGGCAAGCTGCGGTGGGACGATGGCGGTGTCTTCCGCGCAACGCTTTCGGGTGATTACACCAATCAGGATTCCTCGGGCCAGAACAACTCGCTGCTCGGCGTGTCCTTCCCGCCGGGACCGTTTGCCCCGACCAACCCCCTGCCCGGAACCGGCATCGACCCGATCGATCCGGCCGGCGGCTTCCTCTTCGCCGGGCTCTACAACTTCTGCATCGGCTCGACTCAGGCGGAGATCGCCGCACGCGGTGCCAGCGCGATCTGTGGCGCGCGTGGCACCAGCGTCAACCCCGGTCGCCTCCTGGGTTCGCTGGCAGGCGTCAACACCGATGCCGACCCCACGAACAATCGCCTGCCATGGGATGGGCGCTTCATCACCGGCGATCCTGACAAGACCTATGCCACCGGTCCGACGCTCAACAAGCTGCGTGCCTGGGGCTTTGCTGGGAATCTGGAGTATGACCTTGCCGACGGCCTGATGGTCCGCTCGATCACCAGCTACCGCAAGACCAACTGGAAGGCGGGATCCGACCTCGACGGTTCGCCGCTGTCGATGCTTGAGCTGACCTTCAGCCAGAACCAGCAGCAGTTCAGCCAGGAAGTGCAATTGCTCGGGTCCAACCTGCTCGACGGCAAGCTGAACTTCGTGGCCGGCGCCTATTACTTCAAGGAAGACGGTGACCTGCACGACTACGTGACCTTCGACGAAGGCCTGCTTCAAGTCGATGGTCCGAATAGCTTCGACACCAAGAACTACGCCTTCTTCGGCCAGGTCGATTTCCGCGTGAATGACTGGATCGGGATCACGCTGGGAGGCCGCTACACCAAGGAGACCAAGCTGTTCGAAGGCGGGCAGCAGGACCTCAACGGCGGCAACTACAAGTTCTTCGGCTGCGCGAACGCTGCGGGCACGATCTTCCCGTTCGGCGATTTCCCGCTGGCGCCGCCGCAGGCTGCGGGCGGCCCGCCCTGCTTTGCCGCGCTGTCCTATCCCGATCCCACCAACCCGGTACGGGTCTACGTGCCAGGCGTGAACCGCAAGACCTTCTCGAACTTCGCGCCGAAGATCGGCGTGCAGCTGCACCCCAATGACGACGTGATGGTCTATGGCAGCTATTCCGAAGGATACAAGACCGGCGGTTGGACCACGCGACTGACCAACCCGCAAGGTAACGTGGCGCCCGATTTCGACGAGGAAATTGCCGAGACCTTCGAAGTTGGCGTGAAGTCCACCTGGCTCGACCGTCGCCTGCAAGTAAACATCGCGGCCTTCTCGACCAATTACAAGAACGTCCAGTTGAACCAGCAGGTCGGCACTTCGCCCACCATCGACAATGCCGGCACAGCGCGGATCAAGGGCGTGGAACTCGAAGCCATCGTCGCTCCGGTCAAGGGCCTGACGATAAACGCTTCGGTCGGCTATCTCGATGCCTATTTCACGGCGCTCTCGGCCAACGTCCTGCGCCCCGACGTAGCGGGTCCGATCCCTGGCTTGCGCGAAGGTGCCGTGGTTGGCGGACAGCTGCCAAAGACCGCGAAGTGGTCCACCAATCTGGCGCCGCGCTATGAACTCGGCCTTGGCAACGGTGGCTCGATGGTGTTCCTGGCTGACTGGACGCACAAGAGCGCGGTGTGGAACGACGTGGCGCGCTATCTGCCGCTGCGCCGCCAGCCGATCGACATCGTCAACGCCAGCCTCACTTACCGCGAACCAGGCGGCAAGTGGGACCTGACCGTGGGCGCCACGAACCTGACCGATGAGCGCTACCTCGTTTCGGCAGGAGCCAACGACGCGGCCGGGGTTTACTTCGGCAGCTACAACCGGCCCCGCGAATGGTACGCCCGCGTCGGCTTCAAGTTCTGATCGTCCGAAGCCCCGCCACAAATCCGAACCGTGGACGGGGCTTCGCCTCCATCGCTTTTGCCATTCACAGGAAATCCGACATGACCACCGCCAAGGCCGCAGTCCTGCGCACTGCGGGCGCAGCGCCAAGGATCGAGACTGTCATCATTGACGCTCTGCGCGCCGACGAAGTGCTCGTCGAAATGCGCGGCGTAGGCATCTGTCATACGGATATGGTTATGCGCGACGGGCACCTGCCAGTGCCGCTTCCCGTGGTGCTGGGTCATGAGGGTTCGGGCGTCGTCCGGGCGGTGGGCAGCGACGTGTCCGATCTCATGGTGGGCGATCATGTCGTGCTGAGCTTCATGTTCTGCAGCGATTGCCCCAGCTGCGACGAGAAGGCGCCCGCCTATTGCCATTCATGGGTACCGCTGAATTTCTTCGGTGCGCGCACCGATGGCTCTACCGCGCTGACCGACGCAGGTGGCGCACCGGTGCATAGCCATGTCTTCGGCCAATCATCATTCGCAACGCATGCCGTGGTCAACCGGCGCAATGCGGTGAAGGTGTCCGAGGATCTGCCGATCGAGCTGCTCGGCCCCTTGGGCTGCGGCATCCAGACCGGCGCGGGCGCGGTGCTCAACGCCTGCCGCGTGCGCGCGGGAGCGAGCGTCGCGGTCATCGGAGTGGGCGCGGTCGGCCTGTCTGCGGTCATGGCAGCGGGCGTCGCCGGCGCAGGAGCGATTGCGGCGATAGACGTCAATCCAGCGCGGCTCGACCTCGCCATTGAACTGGGCGCGACCCACGTCTTGCGGAGCGGTGATGACTTCACGGCGCTGGCGGCGGAAGCGGGCTGTCCGGCCGGGTTCGACTATATCATCGATACCACGGGCATTGCCTCGCTGGTAAATGCCGGGATCCTTGCCCTCGCGCCGCGGGGCGAAATCGCGCTGGTCGGCGCCTATGCCCCCGGCACAGAAGTGCGGGCCGACACCACCCACGTCATGAGCGCGGGCCGCGTGATCCGCGGCGTGGTCGAAGGCAGCGCCGATCCCCAAACCTTCATCCCTGAACTCATCGAATACCACCGCGCAGGTCGCTTCCCGTTCGACCGCCTCGTCGAATGGTTCAGGTTCGACGAAATATCCGAGGCGTTTGCGGCTGCAGAATCGGGACGCGTGGTAAAGCCGATCCTGCGGTTCTAGGTTGCGGCGCTGTTGGGCGCGCCTGATAATCGGTGTCCATCTTGAGGACACCGCATGACAAGCATCGTCGAGATTCTGGCAGAAGCGATCCTTGATCGACTTTCGCAAGACCGCAAAGGTCCCTTCGCGGTCGGCATCTGCGGAGCGCAAGGTTGCGGCAAAACGTGGACCACTCGCCTGCTGGCCGAGCGCATGGAGCAAGACGGCCTACAAACGGTAACGCTGTCGCTCGATGATCTCTATCTGCCCAAGGCCGGCCGGCAGCGACTGGCTGGGATGGTCCATCCGCTCTTTGCGGTGCGGGGCGTTCCGGGCACGCATGACGTTGCAGCAGGCATCCGCATTCTCGATGCGCTTGGCGGAACGGGATCCCTCGCCTTGCCGGCTTTTGACAAGGCGAAGGACGACCAGGTTCCCCACGAGGACTGGCGGATGGTAGACACCCCCGTCGATATCGTCCTGTTCGAAGGCTGGTGCGTCGGAGCGCAGCCGCAGGAAGCCGGCCTGCTCAGCGCTCCCATCAACGCGCTGGAACGGGACGAAGACCCGGATGCGGTCTGGCGGAGCCACGTGAACGCCTGCCTCGCCGGAGAGTATCAGGCGTTCTTCGCGAAGTTCGACATGCTGGTGCTGCTGCAGGCCCCCGGCTTCGAGGTCGTGGCCGAGTGGCGTCTGGAGCAGGAGGAGACCCTGCGCCGCGCTCTGGCCAGCGAAGGCCGTGACGTTTCAGGCTTGATGGACCGAAAGGCGATCGAACGTTTCGTGATGTACTACGAACGGATCACACGGCACATTCTCGATGAAATGCCGGCTCGGGCGGAACTCGTGATCGAACTCGACGCACGGCGGCGGCCAGCCTCGGTGAAGGTCAACCGCCAAAGGCGTTGAGGGTGCGCGTCTGCGGAGGGAGAACCGCGCGCGCACCCGTAGCCTCAGAACTCGGAGAGGAGTCTTCCGAGGCCTTCGATCCGGTCGGTAATGCCGAGCGTGCGCAAGGCGTGCCAATATGTTGCGGTGTTGATCGCGATCACCGGCTTGTCGAGCTTGAGCTCGTATTCGGCGGCAAGGCTGACCATCGAAAGGTTGGTGCCGACCTGCACGATTGCATCCACGTCGCTACCGTTGAGATGGTCGATCACCTCGCGCAAACGCTGGGGCGTTACCTTGGCGATGTCGGTCCAGCGCTTGCACTGCAGGGGCACGTCCCGCACCACCGAAAAGCCGGATTCCTCAAGGAAACGGCGTACCTCAGCGTTGGCGACGGGGTAATAGGGCGAAACGAAGCTGACGGTCTTGACGTTGCCATAGGCATGAAGCGCTGCCGCCACCGATTCCGATCCGGTCGACGCGCCTACGCCGGCCAGTTCCTCGACCTCGGCCTTGAACTTCTTGCCACCCTCGACCCCGCCGTAGAAAGTGATCGCCGACATGCCGAGCACGAGGTATTCGGGACGCAGTGTCATCGCCGAGCGCACCGCGTCCATCGTGTTTTCGGCAATCGCGGTGGTGCCGGCGATGAAATCCTCGTTCGAGAGGGCGACCGGGTCTTCCACGAAAATGCGGGAGAAGTGATTGGTCACGCCGGCAGGGCGCATGCGCTCCATGTCGGGCTGGACGGTGGTGTTGGTGGAAGGGGCAATCACGCCGAGACAGGCGCGGTAACCCTGGACGTCAACCATTGGATTTGTCTCCGGAAAAAGCCGCGCCGCAGTCCCACCACCGCGACGCCGCTTCGCATCATACGATCGCAGCCGCCTGGGCGAGGCTGTCGAACATGGCTTGCCGCATCAGGTAGTTGCGGCGGGTTTCGTCGTTGTTCTTGATTTCCAGCATCTTGGCACGGCGCGCTTCATGCGCCCCGTCCTGTCCGCCCTTGATGAAGGCCATGTTTTCCTTGGTCTGCATCTGGGTGAAGCTGTGCGTCACCTCGCGGCGCTGGCGATCGTAGAGCGCAAGGCTTGGCTCCATCGCGGCTTTGCCCTTCAGCACCGGCTCGAGCTTTTCGAACAGGTTGAAGGCATCGTGGACACCCGAGTTCATGCCGAAGCCGCCAAGCGGATTGTTGAGGTGTGCGGCATCGCCAACCAGCATGACCCGGCCTTCGCGGAACGACTTGGCCACCCGCTGGTGCACGCGATAGAGCGTGCGGTGCTCCGTCTTTACCGAAGCGCCATCGCCGACGAGGCGATCGAAGATGCCGTTCTTGATTTTGTCAGAACGCAACTCTTCATCGCTGAGCGAGCCATCGGTCGGCACCAGCACGCGCCACAGCGATGGCACGCGCAGCAGAACCAGCCATTCCTTGGGATCGGACACGTAATTCACGTAGGCCAGGTTCGGCAGGTGATCGGCCAGCTCAAGGTCGGTCGACAGGCACAGGAAGCGTTCCGGGTAAGTGAACCCGTCGAACTCGATCCCGAGCCACTTGCGCACGATCGAATTGGCGCCGTCAGCCCCGATCAGGAATTCGGCACGCAGGCGATTGATGCCGTAGGGCGTTTCAGCCCACAGATCGACGCCGCTTTCATCCTGCTTGAAGGTCAGCAGGCGCGTGCTGAAATGCATCTTGGCGTTCGAGTATTTTTCCAGGCCGCCAGCCAGCGCGCGAGACAGATGATACTGTTCGCACTGGATGCGGAAAGGATAGCGGGTGACGTCGTCGATCTCGCTGAGATCGAAATCGATCACTTCGCCCGTGTTGCGATCGCGCCAGTGATAGACCGGCGCCTTCAGGCCCTTTTCCAGCAACATCGGCGTGATGCCGATGGTATCGAGCATTTCGAGCGTCGGCGGGTGGAACGTGGACGCACGCAGATCCTGCGCACAGTCCTCGCCCGATTCGAGCACGACCACATCAACCCCCGCCTGGGCCAGCAGCGTGGCCAGAACCGTCCCTACGGGACCAGCTCCGACAATCGCCACCTGGCACCGTTCAACCCCTGTCATATCCAGCGGACTCCAATCTAACTTCTGATACGGGGTATGGACCGGGCCGCTGCGGGAGGTTGCGAAAGCCACCAAACTATCCGCCTTGCGGTGATAAAGCCGGGCAAGCGACGGAGAGCGCGCACATTCACGCAGAAAATCGGAGAACTGCAGACGCGGCCGACGGCGCAGAACGCCAAGGATCAGGCCGCAGAATGGGGAATGGGCATGAAACCAACTCGTATTGCACTACGCATTGCGCAAACCTGTCTCTTTCTTGCCATTATCGGCACAAATGCGGTGGCACAGCCCAACTGGTCCGACTCGCGCGCAGTCTTTGACGAGCGCCTTGCCGTCTTCATCAAGGACCCGGGCAACTTTCCCTATGCCCCCATGGAACCTCTCGCCGGTACCAGCCGCTGGAAACCGTTGCCGAAGGCAAGCGCGAAACAGAGCGGCATTGCGCCCGAGGCTCTCGAGAAGGCGCGCGCCTATGCGCAAGCGATGAACAGCAGCGCCTTCATCGTCTGGCGCGATGGCCGGATTGAAAACGAATGGTACGGCAAGGGGGTGGATGCCCGAACGCCTCTGGTCTCCAAGTCGCTGTCGAAGCCGCTGACCGCCATTGCGGTCGGCCGGGCGATGGCATTGGGCAAGATCCGCTCCCTCGACCAGTCCATTGCCGATTTCATCCCTTCGGCAAAAGGTACGCCGAAAGCGAAGATCACCATCCGCTATCTGCTCGACATGCGATCAGGCATGCTCGACCAAGGGTTCAGCCCCGACCCTGCGCATCCCTACAATTCTGCTCTGCTCGACACCGACTTCGGCCAGCGGATCATCGAGAGCTATCCGATGCCTTATGAGCCGGGCACGCGCTATTCCTATGCCAATGCGCCGAGCGACCTTGTCGGGATGGTCATCGAAGGGGCGACCGGGCAGCGCTATGGCGACTTTCTCAGCCGCGAAGTGCTTGCTCCGCTAGGCGCGCAAGGCGGCAGGATCTGGGTCGGCAAGCCGGGCGGCCTTGCCCATTCCGGCTGCTGCACTTTTCTGCCGGCAGATACCTACCTGCGCATGGCCGTGCTTCTGCTCGACGATGGCAAGTGGCAAAACAAGCGCCTGCTACCAAAGGGTTATGTCGCTGAAATGCGCAAAGGCACGGCCCAGAATCCCAACTTCGGCCTCGGCATCTGGATCGGGGATCCCTATCGTCTGCGTCGCGGCTTCGGTGCTCCGGGCACGTTGGGGCCGCAAGTGCTTCATTCCGAACCCTATCTCGATCCGGGCCTGTACCTGTTCGATGGCAACTCCAACCAGATCGTGGCGATCAGCCCGAAGCATCGGCTGATCACCCTGCGAGTGGGGCCGACGCCTCCTGCACCCAACAACGGCAGCGCGGAATGGGACAATGCGTTTCTGCCAAACACACTGATCCGCGGGCTGACCCGGCACTAGGCTGGTGGGGCGCTCGATTGGCGAACGATGATCTCGTGATCGAGAATGACGTCGCGCCCCTCGGCGGCCCCGTCCGCGCCCGACGCAATCCTTTGCACCAGCAGGCCCAGCGCCTCCTTGGCGAGGCGATGGACGGGCTGATGCACGGTGGTGAGCGGCGGCCACAGCATGACAGCGGCGGTGGTATCGTCGAAGCCAACGACGGTGAGTTCATCCGGCACGTGCAATTGGCGGCGGTGCGCCACCGAAACCACAGCGGCGGCCATCTCGTCGTTGCTGGCGAAGATGGCGGTGGGTGGGTTGTCGCTGCCTAGCAACTGTTCGCCGGCCACAAGACCGGATTCGTAGCGGTAGTCGCCTGCGACCACCATCGTTTCCACGCCGTCGACCTCGCGCACCGCGTCGTGAAATCCGGCCATGCGCTCGGCGCTGGCTGACTGGTCGGGGTTGCCAAGGACGAAGCCGATGCGGCGATGGCCAAGGCCGATCAGCAGGCGGGTGATTTCACAGGCGGCCTTGCGGTCGTCAATGCGAACGCGGATCACGCCGGTCGCGCCATAGGCACCCACCGCGGCGATAGGCAGTCCTGCCTCACCAAGGATGCGCAAGACGCGGGGCGATTCCCCCAGCGGAGGGGTAACCAGCACACCAAGCACGCCAGACCGGACCAGTTCGCGCAGCGATTCCTCGGATGGCGGTTGGCCGCCCTCGCCTTTGACCAGGATAAGCCGCGCCCCCCGCGCCGATGCCTCTTCATAAACCCCTGTCAGGAAATCGCTCATGAAAGTGGCACTGGGGTTGGAATAGACTACGCCGATGCGCAGTTCTGTCGACCTGACGAGGCTGCGGGCGGCAACATTTGGAACATAGGCGAGTTCAGCGATCGCTCTCTCCACCGCCTCGCGCGTTTCGGCCTTTACCCTGCCCTGCCCGTTGATGACGCGCGACACGGTCATCGCCGAGACACCGGCGCGTGCGGCCACATCGATCACGGTGGCGCCGCGCTGCTGGCGTTCGCTATCGCCACTCTGGTCCTGGCCCCGGCCCCTGCCCTGCTTCATATTAAATCAGACATATCCTTGTTCGAACGTGGTTGTACGTTAACACAGATTGGCAATAACGATACCTGGCAAATGCCTTGGTCAGGAAAGGTCGTTCCCGCGGTATCGCAGGAAGTGGAAGTCGGCATGGGCGCCATCACCCGACAAATCCTGCGCAGCAACGCCGACGAACGTGCCGGTGAAGTTGGGCAAGCCGGGCAGCGATACTTCGTCCGACAGCACGCTGGCATCCAGTACATGCGGCCACTCGATCCACCCGTCATCTCCGCAACGCCAGCTGAAGCGCAGATCAGGTCCCACAACCTCGACCCGCAGCTCGATCGGACCATCGGGCAGCTCTTCGGCGACGACATAGGCAGCCGTCTCCTCGTTTGGCACTGCGGAAAGCACCTGCAACTGGCGACGTTCCCCTTCGACAGTCACGTTGAGGTAGTGAAACTTCGTGCTGTTGTAATAGCAGATGAGTCCGGCGGACTGCTGGAAATCCTGTGGATCAAAGTCGAGGATCGTGCTGGCTTCGAATGCAAAATGCTCCTGCCGGCGCGCGACGAGCGCCTGCTCGAAGAAGCTGCCTACCGTCTCTCGACCATAGAGCCGCAGCCAGCCCGGTCGCGCCGAAAGGCTGAACAGGCGCTCGGGCCAGGGAGTCCGGAGCCATTGCAGAGGCAGCGGCAGGCACCCTGCCTCAAAGGTGCCATCCCAGTCTGCATCGGCGATCTCGGGGGCGGCCTGCAACGGCGGGAGCGGCGGTGCCGGGTCGGGCGCGCCGTCGCCCGCGACGGTCCGCAGCCAGCCATCGTCACCCCAAACCATCGGCTGGATCGCGGTTTCACGCCCGAGAACGCAGCGTTCGTGACCGGTCAAGGGTCGACCGCAGAGATAGGCGATCCAGGTGCTGCCATCTGGCAGATTGACAAGATCGCCATGACCGGCACGCGTCAGATTACCCTCCCGGCGCCCGGCCGAGGTCAGCACGGCACCATCGGGATGAACTTCGTAAGGCCCGAACAGATCGCGCGACCGAGCCATGACCACAGCATGGTCCCAGCCCGTACCGCCCTCAGCCACGAGGATGTAATACCAGCCATTGCGCTTGTAGATGTGCGGGGCCTCTGTAAAGCCGCGCTCGGTTCCCCCAAAGACAAGACGGCGCTTGCCAACAAGGCGCATCGTCTGGCGATCGAGCTCCTGCACCATGATGCCGCCGAACCGGCTGCGGCCGGGGCGATGGTCCCACAGCAGGTTCACCAGCCACGTCCGCCCGTCGTCATCGTGAAACAGTGAGGGATCAAACCCGCTGCTGTTGAGGTGAACCGGATCGGACCACTCGCCATCGATCTCTTTCGCGGTGACGAGATAGTTGTGAAAGTCTCGCAGGGACGCGCCGGTGGCACCGCTGACGGTGGTCTGTCCATAGCGCTTCACATCGGTGAACATCAGCCAGAACCGGCCATGCGCATGAGTGAGGTCGGGCGCCCAAACGCCGCAGGAATCGGGATCGCCGCGCATGTCGAGCTGGCTGGGCCGGTGCAACGGGCGTGCCGCGGTTCTCCAATGAACAAGATCGCGGCTGTGGTGGATCTGCACCCCCGGATACCATTCGAAGGTCGACGTCGCGATGTAGAAGTCATCGCCTACCCTGGCGATCGAAGGATCGGGGTTGAAGCCACGGAGAACAGGATTGGCGAAATGGGTCATGCGGGCTTTCGCACCAGGGTCCAGAGGAGGGCCGCGCCGAAAAGGTCGAGCAAGCCCAGAACGATGAAAAAGGGTTCATAGCCGACGCGGTCGACCAGCCCGCCAAGCAGGAGCGAGAAGATCAGGACGCCGAGATTGGCGGCAAGGCCCGCCAGACTGGCGGCGGTGGCCACTTCGTTGCGGCGGAACAGGTCGGACGCCATGGTGATGACAGTGACCGACAGCGTCTGGTGGGCAAATCCGCCAAGGCAGAGCAGCGCAATGGCAACGTAAGGGCTGCTGACCATGCCGACGAAGGCCATGCCGGTCATCATCACTGCGCCCAGCGTAAAAGCGAAACGCCGCGCATCGACAAGGTCGACGCCGCGCCGGTTGAGCGCTGACGCCACCGCCGGGCCGAACAGGCAGCCAAGGTCGGCGGCAAGGAATGGCAGCCAGGCAAAGATGGCGATCTGCGTCAGGTCGAAACGGTGAACCCGCGCAAGGTAAAGCGGCATCCAGAATGACAGCATGCCCCAGACAGGATCAGCCAGCAGCCGCGGCAGGGCGATGCCCCAGAGGTTGCGGCGGCGCAGGATCTGCGCGATCGAGGGGCGTCGCTCGGTGGCGGCGAGATGTGCTTCCTGCCCGCTGGCGATCAGTTCCCGCTCATTCTCTGCGATGTGACGGTGCCGGTCGGGACTCTGATACCAGAACAGCCACAGCATGACCCACAGCAGCCCGAAGCCGCCGGCCACCACGAAAGCCGCACGCCAGGAGTAAGCCAGCACGGCCCACGCCACCAGCGGCGGGGCGAAGACGGCGCCGAACGATGCACCGATGTTGTAGATGCCGCCGGCCGTAC
Organism: Novosphingobium sp. GW835-FHT14H07; assembly: GCF_058793515.1. Lineage (NCBI taxonomy): Bacteria > Pseudomonadati > Pseudomonadota > Alphaproteobacteria > Sphingomonadales > Sphingomonadaceae > Novosphingobium > Novosphingobium sp. GW835-FHT14H07. The sequence continues at coordinate 231,715 of NZ_JBXAFX010000003.1, read as the reverse complement.
CCCGCTCACGCGCCGGAAACCAGGTGGCGACGAGTTTCTGCCCTGCCGGCTGCGCCGATCCTTCGGCAAGGCCCAGCAGCCCGCGCAAGGCCGCGAAGCTTAACCAGCCGGAGGCTAAGACGTGGGCCATGGTGATGAGCGACCACGCCGCTGCGCAGATCGCGAAGCCGACGCGCAGGCCGACGCTGTCGAGGAAATATCCGGCCAACGGCTGAAGCATGATGCCAAGCTGGAAGGCACCGGTGATCCAGCCATATTGTTCGCTGGTTATGCCCTGCTCTTCCAGCACGACCGGCGCAGCGACGCCAAGGACCGAGCGCGCCAGATAGTTCAGAACCATCGCGCCGACGAAAAGCGCAATGATCGTCCACCGGATTCGGGTCATCCTCAAGCCTGGCAACCAAGTATCTCCCAAAACACGATTTTTCGGCCGACGGCGCCGAACGATCATGTGCAGGCATTTCTGCTACTGCGGAGGAAATGCCAATTTGTCAGACTATTGACAAGAGAGGATTCGCGACCTAGAGAAAAATGCGTTAACGTTACCACTAATCGGGGAATTCCGCTTAGTAAAGCCCCGGAACATCAAGGATCGGGGAGGAAAAGCCTAACCACCGACTCGCAGCGCAGACGCTTCCAGGAGCGTCTGCGCGGTGACCGGCAGTTACCGGCGGAAACCCTCCCGATCATACTTGTCAGTGAAAAACGCCGCACGATCCGATGCGGAGCACACGAAATTCTATGTGGAGGAGTGGGATGTTGTTGAACTTGCTGGATTGTCGTCGCCTGCTGCTGCAAGGCGCATCGCTTGGGGTCGTGGCGATTGCCGCGCTTGCACCGATCGCGGCCAGCGCCCAGGACGCGGCTGCGCCTTCTGTCGCCGCCGAAGATGCGGATCAAGCTGACGACAGGCCCAGCGCGGCAGAGATCATCGTGACCGGGTCGCGCATCAACACCAGCGGCTTCACCGCGCCGACGCCGACGACGGTGATCGGGAGCGAGCAGATCGCCGCAAACGCCCAGCCCAACATCTTCACCACTATCTCGCAGCTTCCCTCGCTGCAGGGGTCGAGCGGCACGCAGGTCAACACCTTCAGCACCTCAAGCGGCGCGCAGGGACTGAGTTCCTTCTCGCTTCGCGGAGTCGGCACGATCCGGACGCTTACCCTGCTCGACGGCCAGCGCGTCGTCGGCGCCAACGTGACGGGCGTGCCCGACATCAGCCTGTTCCCGCAGCTCCTCACGCAGCGTGTCGACGTGGTGAATGGCGGTGCCTCGGCATCCTATGGTTCGGACGCGGTTGGCGGCGTGGTCAACTTCGTCACCGACACCCGTTTCAAGGGCATCAAGGGCAATATCCAGGGCGGCATCACCAACTACGGCGATGATGAGCAGGCCGTGGCCCAGCTCGCGTTCGGCACCGCCTTTGCGGACGACCGCCTGCGCGTGATCGGCAACGTCGAATACTCGCATGAAGGTGGCGTCGGCGGCGGCGAATGGGGCATCGGCCTTGCCAACGGGCGCGACTGGTTCAAGCAGACCACGCTGATCAACCGCGGCGTGCTCAACGACGGTTCGCCGCAGTTCCTCGTGCGCGACTTCGCGCAATCGACCACCTTCACCAAGTACGGCCTGATCACGGCAGGTCCGCTGCAGGGCATTGCGTTCGACGCCGCGGGCAATCCGTTCCAGTTCCAGTACGGTTCTAATGGCGTTCCTGCCAAGGATGCGGCTGGAAACATCAGCGGCTGCTTCCCCGGCTTCTGCCTTGGAGGTGACCTGACCGGCAACGTCGATGCGGGCCGCTCGCTCAAGTCTCGGATAGATCGCTACAACGGCTATGGTCGCGTCGGTTTCGAGTTCACGCCGGGCAGCGAAGTCTACGCCACGTTCAACTATGGCCGGGTGAAAACGCAGAACCAGCCGGTCAATGGCCAGAACCGCCCGGGCCTGACGATCCAGTGCTCCAATCCGTTCCTGCCGGGAAGCATTGCCACTGCCTGTGCCAACGCCGGGATCACCAGCTTCCGCTTCGGCACCAGCAATGCCTCGCTTGGCAACACCCAGGTGCATACCGATCGCGAGCAGGTGCGCGCGGTGATCGGCGCCAAGGGCGCAGCCGAGATCGGCGGCACCGAGTGGACTTACGACACCTACTACGAGCACGGCGTCAATCGCACGCGCATCGACGTCGACAACATCCTGCTCAGCAACCGCTTCAACAACGCGATTGACGCAGTACTCGAAAACGGCGTGATCGTATGCCGCAATCCGGTCGCCCGGGCCAATGGCTGCGTGCCGCTGAACATCTTCGGCGACAAGGCTTCGGAAGCTGCCCGGAACTACATAATGCCCGAAGCCGGGCCCTACCAGCGCACGCGCCAGACGCAGGACGTGGCCAGCATCAACTTCTCGGGCTCGCCGGTCGAACTGTGGGCCGGCCCGCTTTCCGTTGCCTTCGGCGGTGAATGGCGGCGCGAGCATTACCGCGTGACCGCCGACCCTTACGGCGCGGGCTTTGCCAACACGCCGGCGGGGGGCGACTACCCGGCCGACCCGCTGCTCATCCAGGGCGGCAACAACTGGTATGCAGGCAATTACAAGAACGGCAACGGCACCTACACAGTCAAGGAAGCCTATCTCGAAGTCGACGTGCCGATCCTCAATTCGGACAGCACCGGCAAGCTAAACATCAACGCCGCTGGCCGCGTGACCGATTACAGCACCTCGGGCACGGTCTGGGCGTGGAAGGTCGGCGGCACCTGGGACCTGCCCGTCGACGGGCTGCGCGTTCGTGGTGTGATGTCGCGCGATGTGCGCGCGCCGAACCTTTCGGAACTGTTCGCGGCGCCCGTCACCACGACGCTGCCCAATTTCTTCGATCCGTTCACCAATTCGAACGTGCTGGCGATCCAGAACACCATCGGCAACACCGCGCTGACGCCGGAGTTTGCCCGCAACAACACCGCAGGCATCGCGCTCGCCAATCCTTCCTGGCTGCCCGGCCTCAACGTCTCGTTCGACTGGTACCAGATCAAGATCAAGGACGTGATCTCGAGCCTCGGCGCCAACGATATCGTCCAGCTCTGCTTCCAGAAGGTGCTGCTCTCCACCTGCAGCGCGTTCAACCTGAGCAATACGAACGGTCCCAACTTCATCAACGTGCAGGCGTTCAACCTCGCCTCGATCAACACCAGCGGGTTTGACATCGAAGCTTCGTACCGCTGGCAGCAGCCGCTGGGCCTGCCAGGCAGCTTCACCTTCCGCGGCCTTGCCACGCACGTGATCAAGTTCATCACCGACACCGGCCTTCCGGGCACGCTTCCGGTCGATACAGCAGGCAACAACAACGGTGCGACGCCGGACTGGAAGTTCCTGCTGATCCAGAGCTACGAGAATGACAAGTTCTCGCTCCTGGTGCAGGAGCGCTGGTTCAGCGACGGCGTGATCGGCCACCAGTACGTGGTATGCTCGGCTGGCACCTGCCCGACCTCGACCTCGCAACGCCCGACAATCGACAAGAACTTCCTGCCAGGGGCCTTCTACCTCGACATCGGCGGCAGCGTGAACATCACCAAGGAAATCGTCGCCTACGCGAAGGTCGACAACGTGTTCGACACGGCCCCGGCGCGGACCAACATCTTCTCCAACCCCGCGCTCTATGACGGGCTCGGCCGGATCTATCGCGCGGGCGTCCGCTTCCGCTTCTGATCGAACTTCCCTCGCGCGGTGGACCTACTCACCACACGCCGCCGCGCAGACCGGGCCATGCCGTTCCACACCCTCCCGGAAAGACATGGCCTGGCCCCCTTTCCGTCAGGCGTCGGGCAAGCGATAACGGCTGAAGATCAACAGGGCGATCACCTGCAGGCTGGCGGGGATTGCACTGTAAAGCAGGATGATGCCGGTAAGCGCGCTTTCGCTCTGCGCGGCGGCGCCACCAGTGGATGAAACGAAACCGAACGCGCTCATCACGATCCCGGCGATGACCGGGCCAAGGGCAAACGCCAGCTTCTCCATCGCGGAGAACAGCCCGGCGAAGACGCCCTCGTTGGCCACCCCCTGCATCCGGCGCTGGTAATCGACCGTATCGGTCATCATCGACAGGGCAAGCAGGATGAACCCGCCGTTGAACGCCCCGATGACCATGGCACGCAGCAGGATCAGCAGATGCTGGGTATTGACCGGCTGCCCGCCTGGCAGCGTGGCAACATCGACCCCACCCTTGCCGACCCAAAGCCAGGTGATCGTCACCGCTGCCCAGATTGCAGCGGCAAGAACATAGGCGCGCGGTTTGCCAATGCGCCTTGGCAGCCACAACCACAGCGGCTGCGAAGCAAGGCTGGTGGCAGACATGCACAGGATGAAGATCGGAATCAGCCAGATCGCCTGAACCACATAGAGAAACACGAACCCGATGACGGTGTAGCTCGCCGCCTGCCCGGTGTTCGAAACGAAGGTCGTGGCAAGGAGAACGAGATAGGGCTTGTTGGCGGCAACAGTGCGCAACTGGTCAAGCAGTGATCCGGGCACTGAGCCGGCATTGATCAGCGGCACGCGGCGCAGTCCGCTTGCCGTCGTGAGCATCGAAGCGAAGCACAACCCGCCGAAGATCCAGCTCATCGCGTGCCAACCGGCAGTCCCGCCGCCGAAATGCTCGATGACCGGCTGGGCAAGGCCCACGCCGACGAGCACGCCAAGCGTTGCGAAGAACATGCGCAGCACCATGATGCGGTTGCGCTGGTGCGGATCGCTGGAAAGCTCTGCTGCAATGGCCAGGTACGGCACAGAGTAGACGCTGAACGCAGTCGAGGCGAGGAAGAACAGGGCGCAGATCGCTGCAGCGGCGATATACGGGCTTGGGTATTCAGTGAAGGTGAAGAGCGCGATGAAGCCCAGCGTCGTGCCGACCGCTCCGGCGATCAGAAAGGGCGTGCGGCCAATTGCCGTCTTCATCCGGTCCGACCAGGCCCCGACCAACGGATCGCAGACGATCAGCCAGAGCTTGGGCAGCAGCACCACAAGTCCCGCAAGCCACGCCGGCACGCTCAGCATGGTCGTCATGAACAGCGGCAGCAGCACCGCTGGTGTATCGCGGAACACCTGCGCGCCCAACTGGCCCACGCCGTAGCGCAGGACGACGCCGGTCGGCACCTCGTCGGGCATGGTGGAATTTGCGGCGAGGCTGGCGTTCATGGCTGGGATCCGGGTGTTCTGGGGAGAGGGTGAGGCGTCAGACGCAGGCGCAGACCGTCTTCCATTCGAGGTAGTTGTCCATCGCCTGTCGCCCGCTGTCGCGGCCCCAGCCCGATTGCTTCACCCCGCCAATGGCAAGCGAGGCATCATACATGGCGTGGCAATTGATCCAGACCGTGCCGGCGCGGATGTCGGCAGACATGCGGTGCGCGGTAGAGAGGCTCTCGGTCCAGACGCTGGCAGCAAGGCCATAATCGCTGGCATTGGCGGCGGCGATGACCTCTTCCTCGTCATCGAACGACTGGACGACAAGAACCGGTCCGAACACTTCTTCGCGCACGATTTCCATGTCGGGCTTCACGTCAACCACAACGGTCGGGGTGATGAACGTGCCGGCATCGCCAGTGCGCTCGCCGCCGGTCAGCATGGTCGCGCCTTCGCCCTTCGCGCGCTGGAGAAAGCCCTCGACGCGCTCGGCATGGCGGGCCGAGACAACCGGTCCCATCTGCGTGTCCTGCAGCAGGCCATGGCCGATCTTCAGCCCCTTGGCATATGCCGCGACGCCCTCGACAACCTGATCGTGGACCGAGCGGTGAACGTATAGCCGCGAACCGGCGATGCACACCTGCCCACCGTTGAAGAAGATCGCATTGGCCACGCCCGGCACGGTGATGGCCATGTCGGCATCGGGGAAAACGATCGAAGGCGACTTGCCACCAAGCTCCAGCGTGACGCGCTTGAAGTTCGTCTTGGCCGCATCGAGCACCGCACGGCCCGTCGCGGTCGATCCGGTGAAGGCGATCTTGTCGACATGAGGATGCGCAGCCAGCGTGGCGCCGGTCTGTCCGCCAAGGCCGGTAACGACGTTGAGCACACCGGCGGGCACGCCAGCCTCGACCATCAGTTCGCCAGGCGGATTGCGGTAAGCGAGGTGTCCTCGGCGGGCTTCAGCACCACGGTGCAACCAGCTGCCAGCGCTGGAGCTGCCAGGCCCTACCTGACCATCGACCAACTCCGCCGGATCTATGCCGACAAGAACAGCCGCTTCTTAACGGTGGGTGGACTGAAGATCCACTACAAGGACGAAGGTGCGCGCAAGGGGCCGCGCTCCTGCTGGTCCATGGCTCGGAAAGCTCGCTGCGCACATGGGACGTGATCGCCAAGCGGCTCAAGGCGCGTTATCGCATCATCCGCCTCGACCTGCCGGGCTACGGCCTCTCCGATGGCCCCACCGACGAGTCTCTCAAGACTCTCGTTCCCACCGACGTTCCCATTGCCCTGCTCGATCATCTGCAGGTTCGGAAGGTGACGTTTGCCGGCGTTTCCAGCGGCGGCACGATGGGCATGTACATGGCCGCCCGCCGGCCGGACATGATCGAACGCCTGATTCTTTCGAACACGCCTTCCGATCCGGTGGATACCAGCCACCTGAAGCTAAGCCAGGGCCTGAAATCCGCGATGGACCGGGCGCAGCAAACCGGCTTTCGCGATCAGGATTTCTGGACGAACTTCCTGACCTTCTTCGCAGGCGTTCCAGCCCGCATTTCCGCGCAGACCCAGAAGGAGTATTACGACTTCTACCGGCGCGCGCCCGAAAAGAACCTCATCGGGCTGATGGCCCGCATCGGCGATGGCAAGCAGGCCACCATCGAGATGGCCAAGGTGCGCAAGCCTGTCCTGCTGCTGTGGGGAACGGCCGATCCGTTGCTGCCGGAATCTGCGCTGAACGCCATTGGACGTTACCTATCCAATGCGCAGATCTCGCGCGTTTCGATGCCGCAACTTCGAAGGACGGCAGGGGCCGGGTGGTCGAACGCACCTCGTCAGTCCGGCCATGGCTGCAGCCGCTGCCGTGACGGGCCATCTCGTCGATGTAAGGAGCCTTGCCTGATGCCCGCCCAGCCGTTCACCACAGTATCGGGCCGCGCCGCCGCCATGCGCGAGGACAATTTCGATACCGATATCATCTTCCCCGCGCGTTTCCTGCTGATCACGGCGAAGGCGGGCCTCGGGGAATACGCCTTCCATGATCGCCGCTTTGCCAGCGATGGCAGCAAGGTCGAAGGTTACGTCCTAAACGATCCGCCCTTTGCCGATGCCCCGGTGATCATTGCCGGTGCCAACTTCGGCTCGGGCTCAAGCCGCGAACAGGCCGTCTGGGCGCTCCTCGGCCTTGGCGTCCGGACCGTTATCTCCTCCAGCTTCGGCGAGATTTTCCAGTCCAACTGCATGCGCAACGGCATTGTGCCGATCGTCCTGCCCGAAGGACAGGTTGCCGCGCTGATGGATCTGGCAGAATCAGGCGCCATGTTCTCGGTTGACCTTGAGCGACAGGAACTTGGCGCAGAAGGCCTTGCACCCATCTCGTTCTCGATTCCGCCCGAACGCCGTCTTGCCCTTTTGAATGGCTGGGACGAAACCGATCAGATCGTTAATCAATACAGTGGCGAGATCGAGGCTTTCGAAGTCCGTCAGCGCCAGAGCCAGCCTTGGCTCTACACCAGGGAGTTTGCCGCGTGAGCACCGAAGAAGACCTGCTGGCCAACTACAAGAAGGCCTATGACAACCGGGTTGGTTTCGGCACAAGGCCGGCATTGCTGCTGATCGATTTCTGCCAGGCCTATTTCGAAAAGGGCAACGCCCTCTATGCCGAAGTCGATGAAGCGCTGGCATCCGCACTGCGCATCCGCTCTGTCGCGCATGCGGCCGGGGTGCCGGTTATCCTGACGAATGTTGTCTACCACCCCAGCGGGTTCAACGGCGGTCGCTTCTTCGAAAAGGCCATGCCGCTGCGCAATTTCACGCAAGGCAATCCGATGGCCGCCTGGGGACCGGGCCTTGAACCGCTGGAAACGGAATTGGTCGTCTCCAAGCAGTATCCGAGCGCATTCTTCGGCACCTCGCTCGCATCGACGCTCACGGCCGCCGGCATTGACTGCGTGATCCTGACCGGCCTGACGACATCGGGCTGTGTCCGCGCGAGCTGTGTCGACGCGATGAGCCATGGCTTCAAGACCGCCGTCGTTGCCGAGGCCTGCGGCGATCGTCACGCAGGGCCGCATGAAGCGAACCTGTTCGACATGAACGCAAAGTATGCCGACGTGGTCAGCGAAGCGGAGACGATCGCGTTTCTGGAAACCCTGCGGCCTTCAGCCTAACCGAAGACCTTCGAGCCGGGCTCCCCAGGGCGTAACTGCCGCGAGGAGCTCGGCGCTGCCATAGGGCGCCCAGTCGACGCGGCCAGCTTCAACGATCTCGCACCCACCGGCTATCATTGCTCTGGCAAAGCCGTCGATATCGGAAACCGGAAAGCGCAGGGCGGCCCACCCCCGCATCGGCGGGCGGCTTTGCCAGAAGTCGTGGCCACTGCAGCCAAAGCTGATGATCTCGACCGAACCTTCCATGCGGCCCTGCGCCTGGTAGATCCCGATCTGCATCGGGATCTGTTCTGCAAGGGAAAGCGGAAGGCCCATGCAATTGATCCCGCCTTCGTTGCCAGCGAAGCCTTCGGTTTCTTGCACCGGCACCCAGCCCAGATGGTCAACGAAAAGCGCGCGCGCCTGCGCGAAATCAGTGACCACCTGCGTGGAGTTGAACACCCACGAGGCATTGCCACCAACGCCCTCGTACCCCTGTAGAGGCGGACTCACGCGTTGCATCAGGGCAATGCAAAGACCATCGGCGTCATTCTCAACGACTTCGCGGACAGCCAATGCGCCAAATTGCCAGTTGGTTATCGGCGCAAATGCGCGATGTCCGGCCCGGCCCAAGGCATGATGCAGAGTCTCGATATCATCCAAGGCGCGGATATTGATGTCGAATATGCCGCCCGTATCCCATGGCTGCGCGCCGTCGCGCATCAGGGCGCGCGGCTCGCCGTCAAAGGACAACAAGCGGATGGCGCCCCGCGCCTTGTCGGGATGGGCGATCAGAACCTCACGAGCACGAGCGTCCGGACCCGCACCCCACGCGGCACCGAGCGGGGTTGCAAGGTCGCCAGCGTGCAAGGCTTTATAGCCCAGCGCCGGGGCCAAGCGCCGGCCTGCTTCGTCCGCGTCGGCAACGATGCCGACGACTTCCTGAAAACCATTATCCCGTGCGATCATGCAGGCAGCGATAACACGCATCTCCCACGGTGGGGATCACGAGTGGCAAAAAACCACAGAGCGGACAGGCGCTTGCTTTGCCTCCGGTGTGCAGTACTGCTCCTACAGCATCCCGCACTCGCATCTGCGACACCGCACTTCCATCCGACAGACGGACACGCGACAGATTCGCGACGTCGCGGCAACGCAACTTTGCCATTGTTCAATGGGGTCAGGGCATAGAGCACGCGCTCGGTCCATGATCTCGATCAATATTGGCCTGCCGGATATCGGCTTTCGGACAGGTAAATCAAAACAAGCCGTATCGCAGGATCCGGGATAGCTGAACGCCTTGCAGAATTGCTGGTGCGTCATGAAGCCATTTTCCCAGGGAACGTAGTAATCCCGCCATTCGGCTGACTAAAGTGAGGGGTTTATAAGATGAAGACGACCCGAGTTCTTAAACTGTTTCCGATCTCTACGATCGCCATCGCCTGTTCTCTCGTGCAGGCAGCCCCGGCGTTTGCCCAGGAAGCAGCGCAGGCCGAAGAGGCTGCCCCGACTGGCGACATCGTCGTGACTGCGCGCAAGCGCGAGGAAACCCTTCTCACCACGCCGATCGCGATTGCTGCGATGCCGTCGGAGGAAATCGGCCAGCGCGGCATCATCTCGCTGACCGACCTGATCGACGCAACGCCCGGTATCAACGTCACCGGCAACAACTCGGGCCGCAACGACCGTTCGTTCCAGCAGATCTCGCTGCGCGGCTTCACGCCCTCGACCACGGACTCGACGCTGACCGCGACCTTTATCGACGGCGTGCCGGTTTCGTCTGCGTCTGCGCTGAACTCGATCACGGATCCGCCCCGTGTCGAAGTGCTCAAGGGCCCGCAGAACGCCTACTTCGGCCGCAATGCCTTTGCTGGCGCGGTCAACGTGGTCAACCAGACCCCGAAGAGCGATTTTGGCGGCAGCATGAACGCCTCGGTCTTCAGCCGCCATGGTTATGATGTGCAGGGCTCGCTCGAAGGCCCGATCGCGCGCGACATCCTGAGCTTCCGCATTTCCGGGCGCGCGCTCGAGCGTGGCGGTTCCTACCGCAATCGCGCAAACCCCAACGAGCGTCTCGGCGATCAGAGCACCCGCACCGTCACCGGCATGCTGATGTTCACGCCCTCCAGCCAGCTGACGATGAAGGTCTTTGGTCTTTACAGCGAAGACAATGACGGCCCAGCCGCACAGGGCATGCTTTCGGCCTACGAAGTCCGCTCGAACAACGGCGTCGTCAACATCCCGGCGCTGAGCGGAAACACCAACGGCACGATCATCGTCCCCGGCCTGTCCAACTGCACGCTGAACGGCGTCAACCCGTTCATCTGCGGTCAGGCCCCAGCGCTGCCGGCAGCGTTCTCGCCTGCCCGTAACACCTACATCGATGCCAGGACCGCGGCCGTGCTGGCCGATGGCCTTTTCCGCCCCGTCTCGCCCAGCGATGACGTTCAGGGCTATGGCCTCAAGCGCAAGTACCTCCATGCCCACGCCAACATCGATTACGAACTGGGCGACACGGGCATCACGCTCTCGTCGCTCACCGGCGTCAACGACGAAAAGTGGTCGCAGATGTCCGAGCTCGACAACTATGACAGCTCGTCGCTGATCAACACGGCCGCCACGCCGACCAACGGCCTGCTTCCCTATTACAACTTCCCCTTCGCGATCGAACGCCACAACAACGACTTCTCTCAGGAACTGCGCGCTTCCTTTGACAATGGCAGCATGATCTCGGGCATGATCGGCCTCAACTACATGGACACCAAGGTCAAGCGTGACCTGTTCAACGCCTATGGAGAAGCTGTTCTGGGCCTGGCTCGCGGTGCTGGCACGGCTTCTGCCCCGCAGCGGGTGGAAACCAAGGGTATCTTCGGCAGCGTCAACATCAAGCCTACCGACGCGCTGGAGATCAGCCTTGAAGGCCGTTACCAGCGCGACAAGGTGTTCGGTTTCACCGGTGGTCTGGGCGCAACGATCTCGGCGGCCGCTGCTGCTGAAAACGGTGTTCCGGCTGGCACTTATGCCCCGCTGACGCAGTTCTTCTCGAAGAACTACGACAACTTCATGCCGCGCGTGATCGTCAACTACAAGATCACGCCCGAAATCATGGCTTACGCGTCATGGTCGAAGGCCGCGAACGTCAGTATCTCGTCATTCAACGCCCGCCTGTTCTCGGGCACGGCCGGCGAAATCGCCGCGTCCCAGTCGCTTGGCCTGCGCGGCATTACCGTTCCCGAAAAGCTGACGAACTACGAAATCGGCCTCAAGGGCCGGGCCTTCGACAACAAGTTGATCTTTGCTCTTTCGGCTTACTACGGTGACTGGAAGAACCAGTACAACACGCGCAGCGTCTTCTTCGTGGACAATTCGCTGAACCCGCCGCTGAGCTCAACCGTCACCGGCATCGCAAACTCGGGCCGGACCAAGGTCAAGGGAATCGAACTCGATACGACAATCCTTCCCATGGAAGGCGTGTCGCTCACGTTCTCGGGGGCCTACAACGACACCAACATCCGTTCGTTCAATGACCCGGCGATCACTCGTGTCACGGGCGTTACGGGCGATGGCTTCAAGGGCAACAGCCTGCCGCTGACTTCAAAGTACTCTTTTGCGATCACGCCAGAATTCTCGGGCGACATTCCGGGCCGCGACAATGCTACCTGGTTCATCCGCAGCGACGTGAATTACAAGTCGCGCTGGCCGAAAAGGCCGGGTTCGATCGGGCGGACGTGAAGTTCGATACCGCGCCCATGGCGGTGATGGAATTTGCCGCCGCCGCCGAAGGCTACAGCCAGGAAGCTAGCGAGGCCGTGGCCGAGCGTGAATTCACCGCGGGCGAATTTGCTCCCGGCGGCGGCTGGGAAGTGCTGATCGCCCGCAAGCCGCTCGAAAAGCAGATGGCAGCATGACCGGAACCGAAACCATGACCGAACGCCCCCAAGTCATCCGCCACGCCCGCGGCAAGCGCCCTGAGTTCTACGAAACCCCCGGCCTCGATCACGTCATGTCGATGATCATGGTGCTGGCCAACGAAGTCTCGGTCCTGCGTGACCGCATGGACAGCGCAGAGCGCGTGGCCAAGGCATCGGGCATTGATCTTGCCGCCGGCATCGAGACGCTCGAACTCGATCAGGCCGCGCTGGAAGAGCGCGAGGAGCGCCGCCAGGATTTCCTGCGCCGCCTGTTTTATCTCCAGCTGAAAGACGCCGACGAAGCCGCCCAGGCCCAGACCGCCGAGGGCTTCAACGCCACGATCGCGGAAATCGCGCTTCAGGATTGAGGGGGTTCGAACCCCATATCGTCCACCAAACCAACGTCACCCCGGGCTAGACCCGGGATGACGAGGAACTTTGGTTCGCGAAGCCCTCAATTCACCCGGTAGAACCGGATCCGCACCGATGGGACCTTGGCATCCCCCGGCACCAGCGCGCCGATGAAGGTCTGGCGGTTGAGCCAGTCGTACTTGCCATTCGGCGCCTCGAACACGGCGTGTGTCCGAACCGGCACGGGCTTGCCTTGCGCATCGCGGCAGGCAACGGCGGTGTTGACGATGTTGATCACCACGCCGTCGTCGGTCTTGAGGAAATAGTCGGCCTTCAGCTGCACGCAGCCATCGGGGCGGATCAGTTGCCAGTCCCACCCGCCGGGCATGACCGTGCCACTGATCCCCGGGCCGCTGAACGTGCCGCCGGTAATCGGAATGATGTTGCGCCCACCCAGCGGCGTCGTGCCGGGGGCGACACTCTGGGCGAGAAGGACCTCTTCCTCGAACACGAATTCGAGCGAGGGATCGGGCATCGGGGGCTTGTCAGCCGCAGATGCGGATGCTGCGCCCACAAGGGCCAGAATGGCCCCGGCAATTCCAGATTTCATGCTTTCTCCCGCCAATGCTCCTACTTGCGCAAGAGCATCACCGGCAGGCGGTCTGTCAACATTGCATCGAGCCGCTTTGCCGCAGCTTTCTCGCCCCGTCCGTGGGCGTCGACAAACAACGCCGATATCCGCGCCGCATCTGCCAGCCGATCCAGCTGCTTCGGCCCCGGCAGATCATAGCGGCAGATCGCGCCGCCGAAGTAGTGGTCCACGCCTTCGAGCACGAGGCCATAGCGGTTGCCGCCAATCGCTGCCGCCTCATAAGGCACGAGATGGCCGCGCCAGCCTTCGCCATCGGTGGTGGTGATGCCCGGCACGATGTCCTTGGTGCCAGTCTGGACCAGCGCCGGGACCGCAATCTTGCCATATCCTTCGGCCGTACACAGCACAGGGATGGGCGCGGGCGGACTGAACGCCACCACCGCGCGCGCATTGGGATCGCGCATCGGGCCGCTCCAGCCTTCGGGCGGAATTGCCGCCGCGCCGCCCATGGTCAGCGCCACCAGACCGCCATAGGAATGCCCGGCCGCGATCCAGGGCCGCTTGCCGACATGGGCAGACAATGCGCGCATGTCCTCAAGCCGCGCCTTCCAGCTGGCGAGGCTGGGATAGTCCTTGGTGTGCGGATGCTCGATCGAATCGACGTGCAGCGGCGCGAGGATGTGGAAGCCCGCCGCCAGCCAGGGCGCGAAGAGCGCCTCATAGAACCGCGGCGAGGAGGCGGCGCCATGGCTGAACAGCACCAGCGCCTTTGCCTTGCCCCGCGGCTTCCACTCGCTCACCCGGATCTCGCGCCCGCCCGGGCTGGCCAGCTTGAACTGCCGCTCTGCCGCTGGCCTTGCCGCCATCGCGCCCAGCCGGGCCGAGGCGACCAGCGCCCCCGCCCCGACCAGAAGACCGCGCCGATCGATCGGGAGTCCGGCCATCAGGGCATCGGCTTCTTGAGATAGGCGATGATCGCTGCGCGCTCGGCCGCGTTGGGCACGCCGCCAAAGGCCATCGAGGTGCCGGGGATCACCGCCGAAGGACGCGCCAGCCACTTGTCGAGCGTGGCCGGGTTCCACACGATGGCCGCGCCCTTGGCCTTCATCGCCGCCGAATAGCGGAAGCCGGGCACCGTGCCCGCCTTGCGGCCGACCACGCCGAACAGGTTCGGCCCGATCTTGTTCGGCGCCCCCTTGGCGATAGAATGACAGGCCACGCACTTGAGGAACGCACGCTTGCCCGCTGCGGCATCCTGCGCCTGTGCAGGGGCAGCCAGAACCAGAGCGGCAGCGAGGGGGGCAACAAACTTCAACATTGCAGTCTTTTCCATTGTTTGCAGCGCGCGATCAACGCGAACCATGCGCCTTGAGCCAAGCCTTGGCACGCAGCGCGGCATTGGCGGAAATATCGGCCCAGAACAGGCCGACGTCGTGATAATGCATCGAACCGCCCGGCAGCGGCTTGAGGCCCAGCGATGGCGCAGGCCAGACGGTCAGCAGCCCATCGCGGCACTCGGCGGCGACTGCGCTGGCCTTGAGCGGGCCCATCGGGCCTGAGCCCGGATCACCGGCAACTGCGCCTTTCGCATCCGATGAAAGCGACAGCGTACGGCGCGTGTCGAACGTGACGGGGTTCACGCGAAGCGGCTTGCCGCCATCCTTGCCCCGTTCTGCGCCAAAAAGATGTCGCGGTAGGACTTGAGCATCGGCCCGCTGTCGACGCCGGGAATGCCGCCCACGCCCGGCGCGAGCGTTGCCTGCACGCGCTGCCGCATCGCCTCGTTGGTCTCGCCCGGAGGGGATTGGATCAGGCGGTATTTCAGCACGAACGCCGCCACCCCGCGCGCCGCCAGCCAGCGGGCCACGCGCGTGCCTTCGTGGTGGATTGCCAGCAGGCGAAAACCGCCACCCGGCGCGATAACCACCGCCATGCCATTGGCCCTGGCCGGATCGGGCAGGAACGGCTGCAGCGTCGGCACGGTGACGTTCCACACCTGCTCGCCATTCTCGCGCAGGTCTTCGCGCACCGGCACCTTGGCGAGGCCGGGCCATCCCTTCATCGAAGGCACGCCAGCGGGCCACACCGGCATCGGCGCAAGTTCGCCCTCTTGCGCCAAGGCTGGCAGCGAAAGCAGCAGGGCAAGGCCGGCAAGGACGATCCGCAGCATCCACGCTTCTCCGGAAGGTTCGAAAGCGGGGACAGTGGCAATGCGCGCGCCTGCGCAGCAGGCCTGCGTCGCCACTATCCGCCCATCGGTCAGCGGTTTGCAAAGCGCGGCATCGGCGGTCTAGGGTCGGCCA
The DNA here is from genome assembly GCF_058793515.1 of Novosphingobium sp. GW835-FHT14H07. NCBI lineage: Bacteria > Pseudomonadati > Pseudomonadota > Alphaproteobacteria > Sphingomonadales > Sphingomonadaceae > Novosphingobium > Novosphingobium sp. GW835-FHT14H07. The sequence continues at coordinate 216,225 of NZ_JBXAFX010000003.1, read as the reverse complement.
AACCGTTCGCCATCCAAGGAGAGCCCCCCATGCACGCCAAAGCCGTCCGCCTCACCGCCACCGGCGGCCCGGAAGTCATTGCGTGGGCAGATGTCGACCTTCCTGCACCGGCTGCGGGCGAAGTGCTGGTCGAACATACCGCTGTCGGCCTCAACATGATCGACACCTACCACCGTGGCGGGCTCTATCCGATCCCGATTCCCGGCGGCCTGGGCGTGGAAGCGGCAGGGCGCGTGGTCGCGGTGGGCGATGGCGTTACCGCGTTTTCGGCCGGTGATCGCGTCGCCACCTTCGGGCCGGAACTTGGCGCCTATGCCACGGCGCGCATCTATCTCGAAGGCGCACTGTTCAAGCTGCCCCATGCCATCAGCGATGCGACCGCTGCGGCCGCCATTCTCAAGGGCTTCACCGTCGAATTCCTGGTCGAGCGCTGCGCACAGGTTCAGACTGGCTGGCCAGTGCTGGTCCATGCCGCAGCGGGCGGCGTCGGGCTGATGCTGGTGCAGTGGCTCAAGCACATCGGCGCCACGGTGATCGGCACCGTCTCCACGCCTGAAAAGGCCGAGATTGCACGCGCTGCCGGTGCGGACCACGTGATCGACTATTCGCGTGAGGACGTCGGCCCGCGCGTGCGTGAAGTGACGGGCGGCGCCGGCGTGCGCGTGTCTTTCGATGGCGTGGGCAAGGACACCTGGGAAGCCAGCCTCGATTCCACCGCCCGGCGCGGGCTGATCGTCAGCTATGGCAACGCCTCCGGTCCGGTCAGCGGTGTCGCGCTCGGCACATTGTCACAAAAGGGTTCGCTGTTCGTGACCCGCCCGACACTCTACCACTACTACGCCGACCCGGCCGAACGCGCGTCGGGATCGGCGCGGGTGTGGGACATGATCGCCAGCGGCGCGGTTGCCGTGACCATTGGCCAGACCTACCCGCTCGCCGAAGTCGCCCAGGCGCACCGCGATCTCGAGGCGAGGAAAACCACCGGATCGACGGTACTGATGCCTTAGGCGATATCGTTGATCCTCAGCCTCGGCTTCACTTCCGCCGCCGCCTTTTCCGCCTCCTTGCGCCGCTCGAACACGGCCAGCATGTGCTTGCGATCAGCCGCGGTCAGGATCTTCTCGCTTTCCACGAACTGCTCCTGCTCCTCCTCGCGGATATGGTGCAGGTATTCGTGCTTGAGCGCGGCAAAGCGCTCCAGCCACTTGGGTGTGCCCATGTCGCGCGCGGCAAGATCGTCGAGCATCTTGTCGATGTCCTTGTGCTCGGCCACGGCATGGCGGGCGAACTCGGTGGTATCAGGATTGCGCAGCACGGTTGACCACAGCGCCTGCTCCTCGGCAGCGGCGTGGCCCTTCAGTTCGTAGACCAGCTCCTCGAACAGCGCCTTGGCATCCTTGCCCTTGCCGCCGGTCGCCTCGAGCATGGCGAGCAGCGCACGGTGCCGGTCATGGTCCTCGATCAGCCGCCCGAACACGTCGGGCAGGCCGCGCAGGTCCGTCGCCGGGGTCTGCCCGATCTGCGCCGGGACGTCAGGAGCAATCGCCTTGGCCTTGGCGATAGCCTTCGCCTTGGCCTCGGCAGGCTTCATCTTGGTCACTGTCGCCATCTGTCGTCTCCTCAGGCGAGATCGCGGATTTTAGGCTCACGCCCGAAGTGGCGCACCGGCCCCACTTCCAGCAGCTTTTCGTTCGGCACCACGCCTTCGTCCGGCTCCACGCCCGCCTTCTCGAGGATGACCTTGGTGCCGTTGCAGTGGGCAATGGTCTTGCAGTGGCCATAGGCATCCATGAACCACTGCACCGCCGCGCCCTGCTTGCTGAGCTTTTCGGCCTCCGCCGGCATCAGCACCGAAGCCACCGCGTCGAACAGCACCGACGGCGAGCCATCGAGCTTGCCATCGGCCTTCAGCGTTCCGCCCTTGACGGACAAGCCGCCAACCTTGGGCGCGACAAGGAACACCGATCCGCCCGCCGCTTCCACGCCCGCCTTCAGCTTGTCGATCGTCGCCTTGTCCGACCCTTCCGCAAAGAGGATGCCGACCTTGCGGCCCTCGAAGGTCATCTTCGCCTGCTTCTGGATCGACAGCGCGTCCGATGGCTTCATCTCCACCGGCTCGCGCGCGGCAGGCGCCTTCTCGGGCAGGTCCATGGCCAGACCATCAGCCACCCGTGCGGCCAGATCCTCGTCCACGTTGCGCAGGCGCGAAAGCACGCGCAACCGCACATGCTCCATCGCACACTTCGAAAGCTCGAACACCAGCGCCGAGGCCATGTGCGCCTTCTCGTTCTCGGTCTGCGAGTGATAGAACAGCGCCGCCTGGCTGTAGTGATCGGCGAAGAGTTCGGCGCGCACGCGCACCTTCTCGGTCGGATCGTTGCGCTCGCCGTTCTCGCGGAACGAGGTGAAGCCGGTCTCCGGGCAAGCGCGCGGGCCGCTGTCCTCGCCCGCCTCGTTCAGCGAGTTGGGTTCGTAATTGGCGCGTCCCGTCGGCACCAGCGTCTGCATCAGGCCATCGCGCTGCATGTTGTGGAACGGGCACTTGGGCGCGTTGACCGGGATCTGGTGGAAGTTGGTCGTGCCGAGGCGCGATTTCTGCGTATCCAGGTACGAAAACAGCCGCCCCTGCAGCAGCGGATCGTTCGAGAAGTCGATGCCGGGGATGACATTGCTCGGAAGGAACGCCGACTGTTCGGTCTCGGCAAAGAAATTGTCGACATTGCGGTTGAGCGTCATGCGCCCGATGATCTCCACCGGCACGTCCTCTTCGGGGATCAGCTTGGTCGCGTCGAGCACGTCATAGGGCTGCGCTGCGGCGAACTCCTCGTCGAAAACCTGCACGCCCAGGTCCCATGCCGGGAAGCTGCCCATGGCGATGCTTTCGAACAGGTCGCGGCGGTGGAAATCGGGATCGGCCCCGGCAATCTTCACCGCCTCGTCCCATATCAGCGATTCCATGCCCAGCACCGGCTTCCAGTGGAACTTCACGAACTTGCCCTCGCCCGCCGAATTGACGAAGCGGAAGGTGTGGACGCCGAAGCCCTGCATCATGCGCAGCGTCCGCGGGATGGTGCGGTCGCTCATCGCCCACATGATCATGTGCATGGTCTCGGGCATCAGGCCCACGAAGTCCCAGAACGTATCGTGGGCGCTCGCTGCCTGAGGATAGCCGCGATCGGCCTCCATCTTCACCGAATGGACCAGGTCGGGGAACTTCATCGCATCCTGGATGAAGAACACCGGGATGTTGTTGCCAACCAGATCCCAGTTGCCTTCGTCGGTATAGAACTTGACCGCAAAGCCGCGCACGTCACGCGGGGTGTCGATCGATCCGGCACCACCGGCCACGGTCGAAAAACGCACGAACACCGGGCAGGTCGTGCCCTCCTTCTGGAACAGGCCCGCCTTTGTCAGTTCCGGGATCGCCTTGGTCACCTCGAACACGCCATGCGCGGCAGAGCCACGGGCGTGGACGATGCGCTCGGGAATGCGCTCATGATCGAAGTGGAAGATCTTCTCGCGCAGGATGAAGTCTTCCAGAAGCGTCGGCCCGCGTGTGCCCGCCTTCAGGCTGTTCTGGTTGTCCGACAGGCGGTGGCCGAAGTTGTCGGTAAGATAGGCCGCGCCATCGGCTCCGGCGGCAGCGTCCTGATGCGTTTCACCGGCATCGCCGGTCTGCGTGGCATAGGCGCCCTGCCCGGCCCCCGGCTGATGATCGGCAAGCGCATTGTCGAGCGCGGGCGACATCGAGGACGATTCATTGGTGGTCTTGCCGGTCTTGGCCATGGCGCGTGTCCTTGGGTTGCGCGCACGGGTGCGGGGCGCAGGAACACTGCGCCCGCCCGTTCACGCGGGAAATATGAGGAAAGTCGGTTCCCGAGGGTGGACCGCCGCGCGCCGGGAGGGGGAGGAGCGCGCGACGGTCCGAGGGGAACGGGATCAATACGTGCGTGTCGTGCCCGAAGCGGCCTGGCGGGCCTGCTTCTTCTTCATCGCGCGCGATACGGCCCAGGTGCCGCCGGCGGCTGCCAGCATGCCCAGTGGCCCCATGCGCCGCATGACCGTGGCCGCGGCAACGCCGATCAGCGCGCCGGTGCCTTCGCTCATGCCGGGAGTACGGTCGGCAATCTTCTTGCCGACCACTGCGGAAATGATCTTGCCTATCATGGATTACCTCTTTGGAACCCTTCCAGAACCGCGTGGGCCGAACTTGGTTCCGGGGAGGTCGTCAGAACGTCGGCTTGCGCTTCTCGACAAAGGCGGTGGTGCCTTCGCGGAAATCCGCACCCTCGAACGCTGCGGCAAATACCCGCAAGCTCTCGGCATCATCGGCCACCTGACCATCAAGCACGTTGCGCACGAAGCCCTTGATCGCCTGCGTGGAGAACGGCGAGGCCGCCAGCAGTTGCGCGACCAGCGCGTCTTCGTTCGCGGCCAGTTCCTCGACCAGCCCGATCGCGCGCGCCTCGTCAGCCCCCAGCAGCATACCGGTAAACAGCATGCGCCTTGCCTGCCCCGGCCCGACCAGATCGACCAGCAGCTTCACGTCATGCAGCGGATAGACCAGGCCCAGCCTGGCCGGCGTGATGCCGAACCGCGCCTCAGGCCCCGCCACGCGGATGTCGCAGGCCAGCGCGATGCCGCAGCCGCCACCCACGCAATCGCCTTCGACCATCGCCACGGTCGGCAGGCGAAAGCGGGTCAGTTCGTATTGCGCGCGGTTGATCGCGGTCTGGTTTGCCGCGCGCCATGCCGCATCGTCCTTGTTGGCGAGCAGTTCGGCAATGTCGGCGCCCGCGCAAAACGCACCGCCATTGGCGGATTTCACCACCAGCACCCTGACGTCCGGATCGGCGTCGGCCTCGGCCAGCAATTCGGGCAGGCGCTGCCACATCGCGATGTTGAAGGCGTTGCGCTTGTCCGCCCGGTCGATCAGCAGGCGCGCCACCGCGCCATCGCGTTCCAGCCGCAAGGTTGTGCCCGCCTCGTCACCCATCGCGCATCCCCGATCGTCGTCCAACCCGAGCCGCTCTGGACGCGCAACCGTCGCTTGGCAATATCGTGACGCCCAATGAAAAGAGGCGGACCTTGCGGCCCGCCTCTTCTGTCCGTCAGGCGATCACGCCGATCAGAAGTCGACGCTCAACCGCACGCCATAGGTGCGCGGCGCGGCGAACTGCCAGTTATAGATGTCGTCCGGCCCGGCCACGGTGAACCCGGCATAGGTCAACGGACGGGTGTTCTCGATGTTGCGGACAAAGCCCTGCAGGCTGAAGCGCTTGTTTTCCGGCGCATAGGTCAGCGACAGGTCGGTCTGGGTAAAGGCCGTCTGCTTCGAATCGCGGTAGTTGAACACGTCGCCGAAGTACGCGCTCTTGAAGGTGGAGAACACGCTGGCCGTCAGGCTGCCCATGTCGCCCAGCGGGATCACCTTGTCGTAGGCCAGAGTGATCGTCCACTCGGGCGTCATCGGCGGGGTGTTGCCGGCAAGGTTGGGCTGCGTGACAACGCCCGGCGTCGTCTCGAGGTTGCCGACCGTCAGCTCGCCGTTGCCGCCACTCGGACGGCAACCCGAGCCGCTCACGCAGAACACCGGGATTGCAGTCAGGAGCTGCTGGTACTCGGCGTTGACGTAGTTCGCCGTGGCCGAGAACGTGTCGTTGTCCGAAAGCTTGATCACCGCTTCGGCTTCGACGCCCCAGATCCTCGCCTTGCCGGCGTTGAAGATCTGGCTGCCCTTCGTCGTATCGAGCAGCACGCCGACCTGCAGATCCTTGTAGTCATAGTAGAAGCCGGCAAGGTTGAAGGTGTGCTGCGACGATGCGCCGAAGTTCTTTTTCAGGCCTGCTTCGTACGCCGTGTTGGTTTCCGGCGCATACTGGCCGACTGAATCGAAGCCGCCCGCCTTGAAGCCGGTCGAAACCTTGCCATAGATCAGCGTATCGGCATCGGGCTTGAAGTTCACGCCGGCCAGCCAGGTCAGCTTGTCCGCTTCCGAACCCAGCGTCAGATTGCGCAGGGGCGTGCCGGGGTTGGTCGGCCGGACGTTGCCGGTGTTGAACAGCGGGTTGGACGGATTGGCAATCGCTCCACCATGGTCGCGATAACGGGCGGAGCGCTTGTCATCGGTATAGCGCAGGCCGGCCACGATCGTGAACTGGTCCGAAAGCTTCACGTCGGTCTGGCCGAACACCGCCCAGCTGCGCGACTCCACGTTGCGGAAGAAGTAGTTCACGTATCCGCCATTGGCGCCGAGCAGGAACGGCGGCGGCGGCAAGCGAAAGAGCCCGCGCTCCACGTCGAGCTTCTCGTTGAAGTAGAACGCGCCCGTCTGCCAGACCAGCAGGTCGCTCTCGCCATTGAGGCGCAGCTCGTGGCTGTGGGTCTTGGTGTTGCCGACAAAGGTGTTGAAGCGATAGGCGGGCGAAAGGCCCAGCGCGGAAAGCGCATCGGTCTCGCGGAAGCCGCCGGTGTAGGTCACGGTGGCGGCGCCGAAATCATAGGCGATGCTGCCGCGCACGGCGGTTGACTTCAGGTCGTTGCTGCCAAGGCCGCTCGCCGGTGCATTGTAGGTCGAACGGTCCACGTTGGCGAGATTGTTGGTCAGCGCCGGAATGCACTGCGTACCCGGAACAGCCGGGGCAATCTCGACCCAACCGGGGTTGGCGGCGCAGCCCGCTCCCGGCGAGTTGCCGGCCGCGTTGAAGTTCATGAAGGCCTGGGCAGGAACGACGATGTCCTGCTCCACCCGCTCGACCGCCGCGTTGATCTTCAGGCCCGAGACCGGCTCGAGCCGCAGGCTCAGACGGCCACCCCAGGTGTTGTCATCGCCACTGCGCTTGTCGATGTTCGGATGGTAGTTGTAGCCATCGCGGTCGGAGTAGATGCCCGACGCGCGGATGCCGCCGATGTCGCCCAGCGGCACGGTGACGCCGCCCTCGGCGATCACGTGGTTGAAGTTGCCATAGCTCAGGCTGCCGTTGGCGGCAAATTCGCTGCCGGGCTTGCGCGTGATGAAATTCACCGCGCCGCCGGTGGCGTTGCGGCCATAGAGCGTGCCCTGCGGCCCGCGCAGCACTTCAACGCGATCGAGGTCGAAAAGCGCGGCATTCAGCACGGTCGGGCGATTGATGTATTCGCCATCGATGTTGATGGCGATGGCCTGGTCCTGCGCCTCGTCGTTGCTGTTCGAACCGATGCCGCGAACGGTGACGCGGGTCAGCACGGTATCGTTCACGATCTGGACGACCGGCGCCACGCGCTGGAGCGAGACGAGATCGGTCACGCCCGAAGCCTTGAGCGCCTCGCCGCTGACCACGTTTATCGCGATCGGCACGTCCTGCACGTTCTGCGACCGGTTCTGCGCGGTCACGATGATGACATTGGGGTCGGCAGCCTCGTCGGCTTCGCTTTGCGCCAGAGCCGCCGAAAACGGCACGATGCAGCCTGCGCCGCACAGCAGCAGGAACTTGAATCCATTCGATTTCATCTGGTTTTTCCTCCCAAAACTTGTTCGCCGCCGATTCGGCCGGAATGCGAAGGCTTATTCTGGAATATAGATTCTATTTGTCAAACCCCGGTCTGCATTATGTCTTAGTGTTGCTGCCGCATTCGGCGGAGCCCCCTTGACCTAGGCCCGCGAGAATGCGAACATGTATTCCAATAAAGTAGCGGCCCTTTCTGCCGCCAGGCAAACGCACCGCATGGTGTGGGGCCGCCGATTGGGAGATCGACGTGCCTGCTGCTTATCCGCTTTCATCCTGCATCGAATGGCAGTTCGCCGAAGCCGGTGACCTTGCGACACGTATCCGCGCCGCCAAGGCTGGCGGGTTCGACCTGGTCGAATTCCACCTCTGGCGGGACAAGCCCGTCGAAGCCATCGGCGCGGCCCTTGCCGAAACCGGCGTCACGCTCACCGGCATCTGCGTCGATCCGCGCCGCTCCATCGTCGATCCGGCCGAACGCGCCGAGATGGTGCAGGCCGTGCGCGAGACCATCGAAGCCACTGCCCCCCTCGGCAAACCACCGCTGATCGTCGCATCGGGCTTCAAGGTCGAAGGCATGAGCGAGGAAGACCACTTCGCCAACGCCGTCGCCGCATTGAAGGAAGCCGCCGCGCTTGCGGAAGCAGCAGGCGTCACCCTCCTGCTCGAACCACTCAACACCCGCCTGTTCTCGGCAATGTACCTTGTCAGCACCACGCTCGGGCTGGACCTTGTCGAAGCGGTCGGCAGCCCCAACCTGCGCCTGCTCTACGATGTCTGGCACAGCGCCGTGATGGGCGAGGATATTGCCGACGTTCTGAAAGGCCGCATCCACCTCGTCGCCCACGTCCAGGTGGCCGACATGGACGACCGCAACGAACCCGGCACCGGCACGGTTGACTGGGGCCATGTGATGGGAACGCTCGAAAGCCTTGGCTACAAGGGCAGCATCGGCATGGAGTATTTCCCCACCCTGCCGATGGACCAGTCGCTCGAGCTGACCCGCAAGACGCTGGCGCTCTGAGCAAACTGTAACGCTGCGGTCCGGGAGAGGGATGTGGCAAACGAAAAGTTGAGCTTCGCCGAACGCCTCAGCTACGGCATGGGCGACATGGGCACCAGCCTTGCCTACAACATGGCCAGCGGGTTCCTGCTGTTCTACTACACCAATGTCGTCGGCATGCCGGCGGCAGGGGTGGGTACCATCTTCCTGATCGCGCGCCTGCTCGATGCCATCATCGATCCGGTGGTCGGCATCATGGTCGACAAGACCCGCAGCCGCTGGGGCCGCACGCGCGGCTATTTCCTGTTCACCGCCCTGCCCTATGCGCTGCTCACCGTCGCGCTGTTCCACGTGCCCGACTGGAGCGACAGCGCGCAGCTGGTCTATGCCTTCGTCACGTTCAAGGCCTTGGGCATCCTGATGTCGGTCCAGGCGATCCCCTATACCGCGCTGATGCCGATGATGACCCTGGACCCGAAGCAGCGACTCAAGCTGTCCGGCATGCGCGGCGTCGGCACCTCGATCTCGGTCGTGCTCGGCACCGCTGCCGTCATGCCGCTGGTCGGCGTTTTCGGCGGGGAAGACCAGAACAAGGGCTTCCAGTACGTCGCGATGCTCTTTGCCGCGATCGGCTTTGCCGCAACGCTCGCGCTCTTCGCCAATTGCAAGGAGCGCTTCGAGGACGGCTCCTCGCCCGATTTCGCCATCGGCCCTGCCGTCAAGGAAATGCTGCAAAACAAGGCCTGGCTCGTCGTCTTCGCCTCGTGCCTGCTCTATTTCATCCGCTTCGGCCTGATGATGAGCGCGACCGCCTATTTCGCGATCGACGTGATGCGCCAGCCCTGGCTGATCTCGGTCATGCTGCCTGCCGTCTCGGGGATGCTGCTGCTGTCCTCGTTCGTCGCCCCGCCGATCCTTGCCCGCACCGGCATCAGGAAGGGCAGCGCCTTCGTCCTCGCGCTCGCCGCCGTGATCTTCGCTGTGCTCCCGCTGGCGCAGGACAACACTGCCGCCTTCCTCAGCCTCTACATCGCCGCCTGCCTTGCCACGTCCATCACCATTACCGCCGCCTTCGCGATGATCGCCGAGACGGTGGATTACCATGAATGGAAGTTCGGCACCCGGCGCGAGGGCCTGCTTTCGGCAGGGATCAGCCTCTCCACCAAGGTCGGCATGGCAGTGGGCACCGCAGGCTTCGCCTTCATGCTCGGCGCGGCAGGCTATGTGCCCGATGCCGTGACTGATGCCGCGCGCGAAGCGATCCGCTGGACCTACTACGGCAGCGCCGTCGTCCTGCTCGGCCTGCAGACCGTGGTCGTCCTGATGTGGCCGATGGACGGCCTGCACGAAACCATCCGCAACGACATCGCCGCGCGCCAGCCCGCAGCGGCGGAATAAGGGAGAACCTCATGAAGAAGATCACAGCCGCCCTGCTTGCGGCCTGCATCGCCGTGCCTGCCGCCGCGCAGGTCATCGTCACCATCGATTACCGCCCGCCCGAAACCGTGCAGCGCGTCGCCATCCCGGTGAACCCGGCCGAGAACCGCCTCAAGGTCCTCATCATTTCGGGCCGCAATTCCTACGAGCATGACTGGACCGGCGTGAACAACATGCTGCGCACCATGATGCAGGATACCAAGCGCTTCGACGTTCGCGTGACCGAGGATTTCGACAACGGCACGCTGGAAACGCTGAAGCAGTACGACGTCGTCCTGCTCAACTATTCCAGCCGCTGGAACTATGCCGATCCGGTGCAGAAGGTGTGGTCGGACAGCGCCTTCAAGGCGCTCTACCAATACGTGCGCGAAGGCGGCGGGCTCGTCGCCTATCACTCCAGCTTCACCTGGGGGCGGGACATACCCGAATACAAGAAGCTGATCGGCGGCGCGATGGAACCCGGCACCAGCCGCCGTGCGCCTCCGGGAGCCTTCCCCGTCCATCTGGTTGACCGCACCCACCCGATCACTGCGGGCATGCGCGAATTCATCTGGACCTACAACGACGACATGTACACCAACATGGGCATGGACCCGGATGCGAAGATCCACGTCCTCGCCACCGCCCACGATTCCGCCGCCGCCTATGACCCGAAGCTGACCGGCCCCAAGTATCCCGCCGCCGCCTATACGCCCGAAAAGCTCAAAGCCATGAAAGGCATCGACGCCGATCACCCTCAGGTCTGGACCGCCGACTACGGCAAGGGCCGCGTCTTCTCGATCACGCTTGGCCACGATGAAGTCTCGCTCCACTTCCAGCCGCTGCAGACCCTGATCCTGCGCGGCACCGAATGGGCCGCCACCGGCAAGGTCACCTTGCCCGTACTGGAAGAAGCGAAGGACTATCCGACCAGGCCCTGACCGCGGCTTGGCAATTCACGCTTCTGGATCGGCGGCGAGCCATGCAGGGATGTCGCTCTGCAGATGAAGCAGGCGGAGGATTTCGATGCGATCCTCCGCCACAAGATAGAAAGCCGCCCAGGGAAATCCCTTTACGCTTCTCGAACGAAGACCCGGCACCGACAACTCGTAAGCCCACCGCGGTGAACCTCCGTTCGGCGCACGAGCGATCGACGCATATGTATCCTGCAATCTGTCGACAAAGCGCAGGGCAACATCCTGCCCGGCTGTCAGGGCATAGTCTTCCGTAGCGCGCCGGGCATCCTTGTCTGCCAGCTCATGGAAAACCAGGCGGCGCATTGGCCCGCTTCTGCTCAGCTACTGACGCGGTCCTGCGCCAGCTTTCGCAATCCGTCGAAGTAGGCCTCATCCACCTCGCCCGCAATTGGCGAGGCTGCGCCATCCAGAATCATCCCCCGCAGTCGCTGCACGTCCTGGTCCTTGCGGATCAACTCGCGGACGTATTCGCTGTTCGTGCCGAACCCCCGGTTTGCAACCTGGGCGTCAACGAAAGACTTCAAGGCGTCTGGCAGCGAAATGTTCATCGAAGACATGCCGCCAAGATAGATTGCATGGCAAAAAATGGCAACCTACCCCTCTCCCAGCCTGCCGCGCTGCCCTACCTTGCAACAGCCACCCGCGCTTGCGGAACGGGCGCGAAAAGGCGCACGATCTCGTCCGCCGCAACGGCCCGTCCATAGAGGAACCCTTGCGCTTCCTTGCAGCCAAGTTCGCGCAGCACCCGTTCCTGCTCGCGCGTTTCCACCCCTTCGGCGATCACTTCCAGGCCAAGCGTGCGCGCCATCTGCAGCACCGCATCGACAATCGCGGCATCCGCATCCGAACGATGGATCGCTTCAACGAAGCAGCGGTCGATCTTGAGCCGATCCAGCGGATAGCGCTGCAGCAGGCTGAGCGAGGCATACCCGGTTCCGAAATCGTCGAAGGCAATGTCCACGCCCAGCGTCTTCAGGCGCTTGAGCATCGTGGCAACTTCGTCGTTGTGCTTGATCACGATGTTCTCGGTGATCTCGATTTCCAGCTGCGTGGGCGCGATGCGATGCTTGCGGCAGGCTTCGCCGATCACGCCATAGAGCCGGGGCGAGCGCAACTGCGCCGCAAACAGGTTCACCGCCATGCGCACTTCGCCAAGCCCGGCGCTGCGCCAGGAACTGGCCACGCGGCAGGCCTCGTCGATCACCCAGTCGCCCACGTCCTCGGCTACAACGCTGTCATCCAGAACCGAAAGGAAGGCATCGGGGTGCAGCAATCCGAACTGCGGGTGCTTCCACCGCAGCAGCGCCTCCACGCCCAGCAGCGCCTTGTCTTCGAGCGAGACCTGCGGCTGGAAGTGCAGCACGAACTGCCCTTGCGGCAAGGCCTCGCGCAGTTCCGCGCCCAGCCTCTGGCGCTGCTCCGAGCGGTTGTGCATCGTCGGCAGGTAATACTTGCGCTGCGCCCCGTGCTCGGCCTTGGCGCTGTAGAGCGCAAGGTCCGCGCGCGACAACAGCTGGTCCACCGTCGATGCATCCTTCGGCGCCAGCGCGATGCCGATGCTGGTGCCGACAAACACGTTCTTGCCGTTGATCTGGAACGGGGTGGCGAGACTTTCGAAGATTGCACGGCACAGCGAATCGATCCGCAGCGGATTGCTGCAATCGGACAGGACGATGGCAAACTCGTCGCCGCCGAACCGCGCCACCATGTCGGCATCGCCCACGCAGCCTTCGATCCGCCGCGCCACATCAGCCAGCAGCAGGTCGCCTACGCTATGGCCCAGCGTGTCGTTGATGTCCTTGAACCCGTCGAGGTCAAGCAGCATCAGCGCGCAGGAGCCGCGCGCGATCGCTTCCTCCAGCCGGGCGTTCAAGGCATTGCGGTTGGGCAAGGATGTCAGCGTGTCGCAATGGGCGAGATGCTCGAGCCGGCGTTTGGCCGCCTGCCGATCGGTGATGTCGCGGATCAGCGCGCCGAACATCGGCTGGCCGTTCTCGTCCCACATTGACAGCGAAAGATCGACCGGGATCTCGTGCCCGTCGGCATGGCGCACCAGCATCTCGATGGCTTTCCCCGCCAACCGCGCCTTGCCGCTCTTGACGGCGCGGGCCAGCCCCGCCTCGTGCGCGGCGTGGTAGCGCTCCGGCATGATGATCGTCAGCGGCTTGCCGATCGCCTGCTCCGCGCTGAAGCCGAACAACTGCTCGGCCGCGGAATTCCACGAAAGGATCAGGTTGTCAGGCCCGGCGCAGATGGCGGCAGTAGCGGACCGCGCAAGCATCTGCGCATAGCGATCCGGCGTGGATCGTCCCGTCGGCAAGGCGTTCTCCGTGGTTGAAAAGAAACCCGAGACCAAAATCTCAGGCTCTACTTACGACCAGGAACCTAAACTATCGTCGCCACACTAACGTATTGTTACTTAAATCAATCCCAGCTTGCCACCACTTGCAGCATAGGCCTTGAACGCCTCGAGCCGTTCGGGCGAGGATACGGCCGGCCGCATCGCTTCACGGTCCCCCAGCCCCATCACGCCGCTCGTCGCCGGGCCGACCTGGGCCCATCCTGCGCCCGGCGCGCCGCTGCGCATGAAGGCCAGCAGGCGGTCCTGCCACTGCCGCACAATGCGCCTGTCAGCCGCCGTCCACGTCCGATCGCCGATCCCGATGTTGCCGAACACATAGGGCAATTGCGAGGAGTGGAAGGCCCCCCACGATTGCCCGCCCCGCACCGCCGGATAGGCGTGGTCATAGACATAGGCGAAAACCGGTTGCCGCGCACTGCGCGTGCGCTCCTTCGCCCACAGCAGCAGCCCTGCCATGTAGCGATCGCGCGCGATCAGCGTGTTGGAGGCAATCGCTTCCGCCTCGGTCGCATGCGGATAGAGCGCCAGCAGACGGTCCGCGAACGCGCCATAGCGTGCCCGCACCGCCGCCTCGAACTGCGCCGGCGTCCGCACCGAAGGATCGATCATCTCGGCACTGTTGTACCCGGTGATCAAGGGCACCGGGCTAACCACCGGGCCGCTCGCCCGGACCGGATCGAACGGCACCACCTTGCCATCGACATTGGGCACGAACCGCAGCGGCGGCGGACCGCTGCTGGCGCCCGGCACATAGCGCGTCGCCTCGATCAGCGCCTCGGCAGGAACCTCGCGCATTTCCGCGATGCTCGCCTTGCCCAGCTTGGCCGCAAGCTCTGCCCCGATCTGCTCGTTCTTCGCCAGCGGCGGCACATCCACTGCCATGCTGGCGCCGCTGAAGGCGATCGCCTTGTCGAACAGGCCCTTGGCCATCGGTGATACCATCAGGTCCGCCACCGAAGCCGCGCCCGCGCTCTCGCCCGAAACGGTCACGTTGGCCGCGTCGCCGCCGAATGCCGCAGCATTGGCGCGCACCCATTTCAGCGCGGCGATCTGATCCAGCAGTCCGTAATTGCCCGAAGACCCCAGCGGCGATTCCGCCGTGAGCGCCGGATGCGCCATGAAGCCCAGTACGCCGACGCGATAGTTGATCGTGACGACGACCGCGCCCCGCGCGGCAAGCTTCGCCCCGTCATAGATCGGCAGGCTGCCCGCCCCGCCGCCAAAACCGCCGCCGTGGATGAACACCAGCACCGGCAACTTCTTTACCGCATGCTGCGGACGCCAGATATTGAGCGTCAGGCAGTCCTCGCTCATCGGCCGCGCGGCAAGGAACTCAGCTGTATAGGGGCCCCACGGCGCCGGTACGCCCTGCTGGCAGACCGGCCCGAACGCAGATGCCTCGCGCACGCCTTGCCACGGAGCCGCCCCCTGCGGCTCGCGCCAGCGCAGCGGCCCCACCGGCGGCGCGGCATAGGGGATGCCGAGGAAAGCCTCGGCGCCCCCCTTCACCGTCCCGCGGACCGCGCCGCCGCTGGTCGCCACCACGGTCTGCGCAAAGGAGACGTTCGCCGCGAAAGCAAGGGCGAGCGCCCCGACAGGGCCCGCGATCCGCATCATGCAGGTCAGTACTCGAAGGTTTCGCTGAAGGTGCGATACGGTTCCGGCGGACGCGCCTCGAGCTTCTGCGAGGTATCGGTGCGGTAGGTGTTGGAAAGCACCGTGGCGGGCCCATCGACCTTGGGCATGAACACCGGCTTGCCGTCCTCGCCCACATACATCAGGTCAACGTTGAAGGCATCGTCCTGCGCGACAGCAGCAAAGGGAATCCAGCCCATGCCATAGGGCGCGCGGGCCACCTCGAAGCAGTGGAAGTGCCAGATCTTCCACTGGCCGTCCTGCTTGATGAAGTCGACCCCGTACTTGAGGTAGACGTTGTGCATCCACACCTTCTTGCCCTGCACGAGATCCTTCTCGAACATCCAGGCAGGCATGTTCTTGGCCTTGTCGACATCGACCAGGCCCGATTCCAGCCCGTTGACGATCCACAGGCCCTTGGCGGTCTGGCCATCGCCAGCCACTTCGATCACCGGCGTCGTCACATAGTGGAACACCAGCTTGCTGACCGGCGCGGGACGGCCCTGGTGGTAGGACATGATCTTGTCCCAATCGGTGTAGACGCCAAGGTTGCTGTACTGCGAGCGTACGCCCGGCGTGCCCTTCTTCGCCCACAGCGGGATGATGTCGGTATCGCGGAAGGCATTGTGCAGGTACATGTAGCGCGAGAACAGGTTTTCCACCGCCGCCCGGTCGCGCGCACCTTCGACCTGCGCTTTCAGCACCTGCATCTCGGCCTTGATCGCGGCCAGATCGTCCTTTGCAGCGGCCGGACCTGCCATTACCGGACCTGCCAGCACGGCACTTGCCAGAAGGCCGATCATGGCCCGGCGCAACGTCTTTGCGTACATCTCCATCTCCCTTTGCAGTCTTTTCGGGCAGCACCGCATCATGCGCGGCATCGCGAATTCAGAATAAGTATGGTGATTCTAAAACGATGGTCAAGCAGGACTTGACGGACGCCGCATATTGTTAGAATATCCATTCCAATAAGGGGCGGCAGACCCCAGGAGAGAGCGAAAGGCCTGCGCTATCTTGCACGCCCCTTCCCGCCCTGTCCGCAACGCTAACTCGGCATTTCGATCGAGCCTGTGCCGGCTATCCGCAACAACCCCGCCAAGAGGTGACGTGTGTCCAAGATCAAGAGGGGCGTGAGCCTCTATTCCTACCAGAACGAGACCTTCCAGGGTAAGATGACCCTCGAGGACTGCATCCGCACCAGCGCCGAACTCGGCGCCAAGGGCATCGAGGTCATCGGCGAACAGTCGTTCTGGGGCTGGCCCGAATATGGCGTGGCCGATGCCGAGATCGAAAACTGGCACCGCATTATCGCGCAGTATGATTGCACCGCCGTCTGTCATGACTTCATGTTGGACTACAAGCGCTACAAGGGCCGCCTGATGCCTCTGGAAGAGCAGGTCGCCAGCGTGAAGAAGGACATCGACTTCGGCGCCCGTCTTGGCGCGAAGTACATCCGCGCCCTCGTCTCGATCGCGCCCGAAGTGCTGGTTGCCGCCGCGCCTTATGCCGAGGAAAAGGGCATCAAGATCCTCATCGAGGTCCACGCCCCGCTGCACTTCGATCACCCCTGGATCATCCGCCACGCCGAAGCCTTCGAGAAGTCCGGTTCGGACGCGCTCGGCTTCCTGCCCGACATGGGCATGTTCCTCCACGCCTTCCCGCCGGTGTTCACTGAGCGGTTCATGCGGCTTGGCGTGTCGAAGAACATCGCGGATTACATCGTGAAGGCCTATGAAGACCGCGTTCTTTCGGAATACGTCATCCTGAACGTGCAGGAGATGGGCGGCACCGGGCCTGCCATCGCCATGGCCGAAACCATGCGCCACAACGCCGCCTATGAGCCCAAGCGCATGCTCGACTACATGCCGCGCATCCACAACATCCACGGCAAGTTCTACCAGATGAACGAAGACTACGTGGAACCCTCGATCCCCTACGACAAGATCGTCGAAGTGCTGAACCAGGGCGGCTACGACGGCTACATCTGCTCGGAATACGAAGGCAACCGCTGGATCGAGGACGCGCAGGAGCCGGATTCGGTCGAACAGGTCCGCCGCCAGCAGGTCATGCTCGCCCGCCTTCTCGGCGAAGCGCAGGACCCCGCAATCCAGACCTCGCCCACGGCTTGCGCCGATGCGGAAGCCATGGCCGAAGCTGCAGAATAAGGAGACTCTTCCCATGATGGACAACAAGATGATCGTCGAGGGCAGCCTCCGCAGCGAGGCCAGAGACGGCGAAACCACGGGCTTTTCCTTCCTCGGGCGCCTGCCCTATTACCGCGGCCTCGGCCTCTCGATGATCGAGGACATCCAGGTCACCGTCGACGGCGCAGTGCAGCCGCGTGAAACCGTGCGCTTCTCCGCCCATGGCAACACCTACACGCTCGACGAGATGGAAACCGTTTACGACGATCGCTGGAACTTCGGCGAAAAGGCCCGGATCATCGTGCTCAACGGCGGCCTTGCCGCAGGCGATCACCAGATCACCTTCGCCGTGCGCTACCGCGTCTCCTACCTGCCCTTCGTGCCCACCACGAAGGATACCAAGGACCTGGCGCTCGCCGCGTGACAAAAATCCGGCGTCCCCGCGAAGGCGGGGACCTCGGTGTTGCAACGGAACGCAAAAAAGGGGGACGGTGCGATCGCTCGCGCCGTCCCCTTGAAGTTCAGGAACTCTGACTGGCAGAGCCCTTCGGGTCGCAAGGGCTGATTAGCTCGCTTCGTCGCAGAAGAATGTGCGACAATTCACACGTCTACGAGATTTCTCTCACGTCCCCGAAAGGCCGGTTCAGCCGGACGATGACAAGGTTGAGGCAGGCGGCAAAGCTCACCCACGCAAGATAGGGCACGATCAGCCAGCTCGCCAGCACCGAGAACGGCCGCAGCATGACGCACAGCGCCAGTACCGAAAGCCACAGCGGCACCACCTCGATCAGCGCCCAGTCGGGCCGCTTGCGCGCAAAGAAAAGCGGCGACCACAGGAAGTGGCACACGAAGTTCACGGCGAACAGCGCGATGACCGTCATCCGCCCGGCCTCGTCACTGGCACCATCCCAGCTCAGCACCGCCGCCCAGGCGGCAAGCCCCAGGATCACCGTCCACGCCGGGCCGAACAGCCAGTCGGGCGGCTGCCAGGAAGGCTTCTTCAGATTGCGATACCACGGCCCGATCTCGGTCAGGACCCCGCCCGCCCCGCCAAGGATCAGGGCCCACAGGACGGCAGCGATGACATGAGGTTGCATGGAGCGAAGGTCTGGCCGCAATCGACGCCGCACGCAACTTGCATCTGCGGGCGGCCCTGAGCCGCCTTCGAAGATCTCTGATCCTCCCCGTCCTCGCGAAGGCCAAAGAAGGTGCCAATCCGAAGGACTGACGGAGGGGTGGCAACCAGTCCTTTCCGCGCCCTCATTTGCACCAGCGATGAATAGGGAGGATCGGCGGCTATGGCGAACTCCTACTTGAAAAGCCGCCGTTCCGGAAACGACGCCATTGCGGACCTTCAGCGGTGATGGCAATTCCTTCAGATGCCGCAAATCTTATCTGCATTGATCCTGCTTGTCGCTTCAACTCCGATGGCAAGTGCGACTGCAGCTTGCCCCGGGTTTGAAAGTGGTCGCCCGAGCCAAAGCGAAGCCGACCGCTTCTATGTCCAGCGTGCACTTGATCTGGTGAGAGCTGCGGATCGGAACGAGACCGACCACCTTCGAGCGGTAATCGCCGACGATGCTCGTTTTGAAATCCGACGAGGTGATCATATTACCGTAAGAAGCTTTGGTCCGCCCGGTGCTGTCAAAATGGTAAAAGACGTGAAGCCGATCCGATTTGAAGCGCAATCCCTATGGACCGGGCCGATAGCCTTCGTTCCCTCCGGCTGCTCTTGGGAAGTCGAATTGCTATTCCGAACCAATCAGCCCCTCGAGGGCATTAGGTTGAAATTCAGCTTTCGCGACGGACGGCTCACTTCAGCGGTTGGTGACGCCGTAACGCTGATCGAAGGCGAAGTCCACTAACCACCCCATTGCCGCCGTTCGAGCAACAAGGCAGGCGTACCGACAGCTGCCGCTTGTCCCGGCTTGAGTCGAAGGGCGGCTTTCCGACCATTGGGCCCAAAAGCGCTTAGTCACGACACGACTCCATTGCTGCCGTTCGGCCAAGCTTTTTCGTCATTGCTTGGTCGCGCTCGAAGCGGCTATCGAGCGCTATGAGCAGGCCATCCATTGAGAATTTGTGGTCGAGTCTTTGGACAGCCCGCTTTGGCTTCGAGGACGTTCGACTACGTTTCGAACTTGGTGGCGAGGAGTTTGATAACACAACCGAGTCAGTTCCACGTTTTCTTCAGGCGCACCGACGGGCATCAACCGTCGCTGACGCGATGTTTCGTGAAAGCTGCATAGGCATCGTGGCGTGGAACGGCCGCCTGCCAAATCAAGCTGGTCTTGCGGATGAAGTAGCCGACGGGTTCATGGCTCTTCATTCCGCCGGATTTCATGCGCCTCTGATAAGCGAATGGCAGGCAGTACTTTACACCGATCCTGGAGAAGAGGCAGATGTCTGGGACATCCGCAGCTACGATATGGGTCTAGACAAGATGGCCCGCGACACCCTTCTTTGGCATGCCGTCGCGTCAGAAATGCCTATCTACCCGAGAGCTCCTGTCGTTACTTTCCTGATCGACCCAAACGCATCCGTGATGATGCACATCTACGATGATCGAGGAATGGACGTGAGTGCATTTGATGCCGCCAAGCTTAAAGGGCTTTACGCAGGTTTTGCTGACTGGCTCCTCGACTACGATCTTGAGCGCATGGCAAAGCTGTTCTAACTACTTCCGTTCGTAGCGCCTCGCGACTGAAAGACGACCATCCGGAATACACCCCATTCAAGCCATTCAGCCCGAACTACGCCGCGTCCGAAACCGGACCTCCCCCCAACGCCGCTCGCGCCCCAGCAGGAACACCGCGTAGCCCCGGAACATCGGGTGGGTCTCAAGTCCCGGTGGGGCTTGCCATTCGCCGCCTTCGACCAGCGCCACCCGGAAGGGAATTGGGAAATTTGCCAGTTTCGCGAAGTAGGCTTCGTAGCCGGGGATCGTGGAGCGGGCCTGGTAGGTCTGGATCACCACTTCGTCGACCGTGCCGGCAAGTTGGGCAAGCGCGCGGGGATCGCCATTGGCGCTCCAGTCCATCAGGCCGGTGATCGAGAGACGGACGTCCCTGGGCAGGCGGGCGTGCAGGTCTTTGAGGAACGCGGCGTAGCCTGACAGGCCCTTGGTGGCGGCATCGAAATCGACCTGCAGGCCCGCCACCTCGTTACCCGCCGCACGCCACTGCGCAAGGTCGGCGAGGATCGCGGCTCGGGTGGCGTCGGTCCAGTCGAGCCGCTCGGCTCGCACGACCAGCCACAGCGTCCGCCCGGGCAAGCGCGGGATGCCCATGCGCAGCCGATGCAGCCGCGCTGCGCCATCGCGCCGCACTTCGCCATCGAGCAGGTACACGGTGCGCGCCTTTATCTCAGGCGCAGGGTGGACGCCGGGCCAGACGAACACTGCCTCAGCCGTCTCGGCGCGCACGCGCGGCGCGTCTGGCTGGCGCTCGCATCCGGCGAGGAGCAGCGCAGCGGCAAAGGCAATCGCGCGCCAGTTCACCAGTAGAAGCGCAGCGTTCTGGCCCACTGGCTTTGCGGGTAGCGCTTCTTCAGCTCGTCGTACCAGCCCTTGCGGACCGCCAGCGGCACCTGCGCCGCCTCGAGTTCCGCCGTGGTCCGCGCAGGCCCCGCGCAGCCATTGTAGCCCGAAGGCGCATAGCAGCGCACCGCGCGGTAGAGCGCATAGGCGCGCAGGTCTGCCGGGGCCGCCTTGTCGGCGATGATCGCGGCATAGATCGCATCGCGATAGCTGGCCTTGCCGGGGAAAAGGTCTGGCGCGCTTCCGAGAACGTTGGCGCCATCGTCCGGCGCGTGCAGGGCGAAGCCATCAAAGCCGTTCAGGCGCCAGAAATCGCCGAGGCACAGGCGCGCGCGTTGGTCAGCCGGATTGCGGGCGAGCGTGGCGGCGGTCTGCGCAATCGCCGGACAGGCAAAGCCGTCCGACCACTGGCCCTTGGTAAACAGGCCCACCGGCACGCTCTGCTGGCTGGCAAAGCCCCACAGCCCGCCATCGGTGTTGGCATCGGCAGGCACCAGCGCCACATCGCGCGTGAAATCGGCGAACGCGCCGCGCGTCAGGTCCTTGTGCAGCAGGGCGAAGCGGGCAACGTCGCGCTCATGGCCCGAACGCGAGGTGTCGGCCGCGCTGGCGCGCAGGATCGTCGGGCTGGCAACGGTCTGCAACAGCACCTCGCGGATCGATTGCTCCTGCACCGGCGATCCCGGCGCGAAGACCTGATCCACGCGCCCGTCGCGCTGCCAGCGCAGGGCAAGGCCGAGTTCGGCCAAGGGGCGCTGGTGGAACGGGCTCGCCGCGCCGATCAGCTCGCGCCAGAACCCCGCCTCATTGGGATCGCGCAAGGCCGAGAGCGCCTGCCCGCGCACCATCTGGCGGCTGAAGGCCAGCGGCGTCATCCCCTTCGCCCGCGCCGCATCCGGCAGGATCGAGAGGATCGGCTTCGCATTCTCGCCAGCATAAGTGATCCGCGTGGCTTCGAGCAGGCCGTAGAGATCGGGGTAGGCCAAGAGCTGCGCTTTATGCGCCGCAAGCTCTGCGGCAGACAGCCCCACCGCTGGCCCGTCGTAGACCGGCCGCATCTTCTTCATGTCGGCCAGCGCCAGCAGCAGCGGCGCCTTGCCCTGCTTTGCCACGACGGCTGCCGCATCCTCGCGATCAAGCAGCTTGCGGTCGATTTCCTCAACGAGATAGGCCGCCTCGACACTTGATGCGGGCGTCGCCCTGAGCAGCGCCTCGTAGGTGCCGACCAGCGCCTCGGTATCGCCGCCCAGCCACGCCACGCGCCGCTTCAGGCCATGCGCAGAGTCGGCATAGCGGCCCTTGGGATAGGCGGCGAGATAGGCATCGATCGCACGTGCCGCCGATGTCAGCGCCGCGCGATCGACCTTTTCCGGTCCGGCAAAATCGCCCCACTCGTCCAGCGACGTCGCCGCCGCGCGGCGAAGCCCCGTGCGGATCGGCATGTAGCGCGCAGTCTCGGCAATCCACGGATTGCCGACCTTGGCCAGCGTGGCAAACCCCGCTTCTGCTGCCGCATAGTCCGCCTTGTGGAAGGCATCGGCGGCTTTCAGGTAGGAGAGGAAGGCGCGGCCCTGCTGGCTGGAAATGGCCGCGTCGTTCCACTCGCCGTCATGGCACCCTGCCGTCGCCCGCAGCGCTGTAAGCGTGGCGCGTTCCCCCGCCGGCACGCCCTTGTCTGCCGCCAGCGCCGCAAGGAAATCGGCACTGCCCGCCTCAGCCTCAGAGCACCTCTTCTCGTCATAATCCGGCTCGGGCGCCTCCGGCTCAGGCCACAGCGAAGCGCGCAAGCCTTCCCACGACACGAAAACCTTGCCGAACTGCGGATCGTTGGGATCAATCTTGGCCTCAGCCGGAAGTGCCACCCCCGGCTGCACGCTCTGCATCAGCATGACCATGTTGATGCGCGTATCGTTGCCGGGGCTGATCAGCGCGCGGCCTGCGCAGTCATAGTCCAGCGCACCCAGCTGCCAGCCGGGATAGCACGAGGTATCGGCACAGGCCCACAGTGCGGTGCCCACGCCAAGGCTGCCCAGCGCCACGGCGCCTGCGGTAGTGAGGACGGGATGCTTGGCGAACAGACGCTTGATCATGCGCGGCAAGGTGGCCCAGCCGGTCCTCCTCGCGCAATGGCCTTCATCACATTATCACACCAGTTCCGCCACCCGCGTATCGGCCGGAGCGAGCGGCGGCCGCCCCCGGATCACGTCGGCGATCTTCTCGGCGATCATGATCGTCGGCGCATTGGTGTTGCCACCGATCAGCGTCGGCATGACCGAGGCATCGATCACCCGCAGGCCTTCGAGGCCCATGACCTTGCAGTCCTTGTCCACCACCGCCATCGGGTCATCGCGCGTGCCCATCTTCGCAGTGCCGACCGGGTGGTAGATCGTCTCGCCCCTGGCGCGCACCCAGGCGTCGATGTCGGCATCGGATTGCACATGCGCCCCCGGCCAGATCTCCTCACCGCGATAGGGTGCCAATGCCTCCTGCCCCGCAACCTCGCGGGCGATGCGGATGCCCTCGCGCACCACGCGGCGGTCCTCTTCGGCGGCGAGGAAGTTCGCCAGGATCGCAGGGTCGGCATAAGGATCGGCACTGCTGAGCGAGACCTGCCCCCGGCTTTCCGGGCGCAACTGGCAGACGTGGATGGTGAAGCCATCGCGCTTGGCCTGGACCTTGGCATGTTCCTGCATGATCGCGATGACGAAGTGGATCTGCAGATCGGGCCGATCGAGATCGGGGCGCGACTTGAGGAAAGCGCCGGCCTCAAGCCCGTTCTGCCGCCCGGTGCCCTTGCCGGTCAGCAGGTATTGCAGCCCGACCTTGAGCTGCCGCAACCCCTTGATTTCGTTATAGAGCGAGATCGGCTGGGTGCAGGCCCAGTTGAGCGTGACATCAAGATGATCCTGCAGGTTCGCGCCCACGCCCTTCAGCACATGGACCGGCACAACGCCCTTGGCCTTCAGCGCCTCGGGATCGCCGATGCCGGAGAGCTGGAGGATCTGCGGGGACTGGAACGCGCCTGCGCAAAGCAGAACCTCGCGCTTGGCGCTGGCGCGGCTGACCGGTTTTCCCTGCCCCAGCGAATACTCCACGCCCACGGCGCGCCCGTTCTCCACCACGACGCGGTGGACCCGCGCGCCGGTCACCACGTTCAGGTTGCCGCGCTTGCCCGCAATCGGCGCGAGGTAGCCGCGCGCCGCACTCCAGCGCTGTCCGTCGTGGATGGTCAGCTGGTAGCGGCCGAAGCCCTCCTGATCCGCCCCGTTGAAATCGGGCGTGACCTTGTGCCCGGCCTGCCGCCCGGCCTCGATGATCCCGCGATAGAGCGGGTGGTGCGAATTCTCACCCCAGTTGACCTTCAGCGGCCCGCCCGCCCCGTGGAAGGCATCGGCCCCGTCGCAATTGTCCTCGGCCTTGCGGAAATAGGGCAGCACATCGGCCCAGGACCAGCCTTCCAGCCCCATCTGCCGCCACTGGTCATAATCGCGCGCGTGGCCACGGACATAGACCATGCCGTTGATCGCCGACGAGCCGCCGAGGCCGCGCCCACGCGGATGCCACATCCGGCGATTGTCCATGTGCGGTTCCGGTTCCGACCAGAAACCCCAGTTGTGCTTGCTCTTCTGCTTGATCAGCGTGCCCACGCCCGCCGGCATCCGCACCAGCACCGACGTGTTGGGCCCGCCCGCCTCAAGCAGCAGCACACGCGTCTGCGGATCTTCGGAAAGGCGCGCGGCGAGCACCGAGCCCGCGCTGCCCGCACCGATCACGATAAAGTCGAAAGCGCTTTCGGCCATCATCCACCTGTCCCGATTCCGCGTTGCTCGCGGTTACTGACACAGGGGTAATTAAGCGCGCGATTAAATGCAAGGCGTCAGAACGCCGTAGCGCCCCCATCGACGACCATGGCATGTCCGGTGACGAAACTTGCCGCGGGTGAGCACAGCCACACCACCGCCTCGGCGATTTCGCTGGCCTGTCCCATCCGGCCCATCGGCGTCATCCCGTCGATCAGCGCCTTCATTTCCGCGTTCTGCACCAGCGGCGCGGTCATCGGCGTTTCGATCACGCCAGGGCAGACCGCATTGACGCGGATGCCGGCCTTGGCCCAGCGCAGCGCGCCATGGCGAGCAAGGCCGACCACGCCGTGCTTGGCGGCGGTATAGGCAGGCTGTCCGCCATTGCCGACCAGCCCGTTGATCGAGGCAGTGTTGACGATTGCGCCGCCGCCGTTCTGCAGCATGTAAGCCGCCTCCTCACGCATGCAGCGCATCACGCCGGAAAGGTTGATCGCGATGTCGCGCTCCCAGATCGCGTCGTCGTACTGGTCGTCGGTGATGCGGTTGATCCCGGCATTGTTGAATGCACAGTCGAGCCCGCCGAACGTTGCGACCGTGGCCGCGACCATCGCCTTGACCTCGTCCGCGTTGCTCACGTCGCAGCGCACGAACGCGGCCTTGCCGCCTGCAGCCTCGATCAAAGCTACCGTTTCAGCACCGCCTGCCTCGTTCACGTCGCTGACCATGACGCTCGCGCCGGAACGCGCGAATGCCTCTGCCGCCGCACGGCCAATGCCGCCGCCTGCGCCCGTGACCAGTGCCACCTTGCCTTCAAGGCCGTAATTGATTGCCATGTCTGGATTTCCCTTTCGAAGGTTCAGGCTGCCGGCGGCTCGGCCAGCGCGATTACCGTCACGCTGCCGTCCTCAGCCACCTGTTCGGTCAGCATCGAAGTCACGCGGCTGACAGTCTCGACGATCCACCAGCGGCCGTCGCGCTTTTCGTAAACGTCATCGTATTCCACCGCGAGGCGGACGACCTGGCGTGGCCCGGTCAGGATCGTGCGGAAATTGAGCGACCACTTGCCCGTCGCCCGCGTGCCGCTTTCAAGATCGATCTGCCAGTTGGTGGCGTGGTGAATGTCATAGACGCCGCCATTGCAGGCCATCTGCTGATAGATCGCGACAAATGCATCGCGGTCATCGAACTCGGGAAAGTTTTCATAGGCGATGCGGATCTTGCCGGTGGCGAAGCAATCGCGCACATCTTCGACCTGTTTGAGGTCGCAGGCGCGCAGGTAGCGCGCCTTCAGCGCGCGGATCGCTTCCTTGTCCTCAAGCGCGGTCAGCCGCGCGGCGAGGTCTTCAAGGCTGATCGTCATCACGGCTCTCCCACACGAACCTTGCATGATTCGCTTTGTCACTAGCTATAGGGATACGCATTCCGTTGTGAAGGTGCGTTTTCGTCATATGAACGCGTAATAACAGAAAAGCCCCGCCCCTGCACTTGCAGAAGCGGGGCCACCCGAAGACGGTTGCCGGAGTACCGGCGCCCATCCTCCCCAAAGATCAGAACTTCACGCCCACCGTCACGCCATAGGTGCGCGGATCGGCGTAATAGCCGCCGCCATAGCCCAGCTGGCCGAAGTCGATTGCGCGGACGAGGTTGTTCTCGTCGGTCAGGTTCTTGACCCAGAAGCGCACCGCCGCCTCGCTCCCGGCAAGGGGGATGCGATCGATCGCCACCTGCGCGTCGACGATATTGCGATTGTCGCCCTTCAGCACTTCGTTGAACGGCGAGGACAGCACGTTCGAGAAGCTGTACTTGCCGTCTTCGTAGGCATAGCTGACCCGGCCGGTCAGGCGCATGCCGTTGTCGCCCAGCGGGAACTGCGCATTCATCGCGACATTTGCGGTGAACGGCGAGGTGTAGCCCGGCGTGGCATAGGCCGCGATGTTGACCAGTGGCTGGTTGGCGGCGACCGGAAGCCCGGCGAGGAACTCCTTGTACTTGATGTCGACGTAACCGGCGTTCGCCTCGAAGGTGAAGTTGTCGGTCAGCACCGCCGTCAATTCGGCCTCGACGCCGGTGTAAGTGACCTTGCCGGCGTTCGTTACCTTGGTGGCGAAAGTGCCCGGAGCAAGGTTGGTGATCGGCACGGCGATCGCCAGATCCTTGTACTCGTTGTAGTATCCGGCAAGGTTGAAGCGAACCTTGCGGTCGAACAGTTCCGACTTCAGGCCCACTTCGTAGGACGTGACGTTCTCCGGCTTGAACGAAGGCAGCACGCCGGCCACCGCAGGGTCCTGCGCATTGAACCCGCCCGAACGATAGCCGGTGGCGATGCGGGCATAGAGGTTGACCTGGTCGGACAGGTCATAGCCCAGCATCAGGTTCCAGGTGAACTTGCTGTAGCTGGCGCGGCCCTGCTCGGGCGTGGCAAGCGGGGCCACACCGTTCTGGCGGCGCACCATCGACTTGGTGTCCCAGGTATAGCGGCCGCCTGCCGTCAGGCGCAGGCCGCTGTCCTTGCCGCCGGGGTAGAACGTCGCCTGCCCATAGACCGCAGTGCTCTCGGCCGTCGCGGTGTAATCGAGCACCGACAGCGTCTGCACCAGACGGTAGCGCGCCGGATTGGCCGCGACGAACGAGGGGCCGAGCGGGCCGAAGTTGCCGAGGAAGATCGAATTGGTATCGAGCACGAAGCCGCTGTTCTGCGGGTTGTACTCCGAACCCTTTTCCCAGAAATAGAAGCCGCCGAGCACCCAGTCGAGGCTGTCGCTCTCGTTGCCGATTTCAACCTCTTGGCTGAACTGCTTGTGGCGGCGCTTGTTGTTGGTGTCGAACAGGTTCTGCTGCACGGTCGGTACCGGCGATGCGGCGATGAACGGACGGAATGCTGCCGGGATCGACGGGATGAACTGCAGCAGACTTGCTGGCATGCCGTTGAACAGCGACGCCTGCGTGAAGCGCGGCGCAGTGAACGCGCCGATGCCATCAAGGTCGGTCACGCTGTCGTTGTTCCAGAAGCGGTAGCCGGTGGTGGACTTCAGGTGGAACGCGCCGAAGTCGTTCTGGACCTGCACGTTGTGGCCCCAGGCCTTGTCGGTTGAACGGCTGTTGATGTCGTTGCACACCGTGCGGCGCCAGTCGCGCGTCGGCGCGGCAAGAGCAGCGCAGCGCGGATCGAGGAAGTTGACCGTGTTCAGGAACGGCGCGACGGGCGCCTGCTGCGTCACCACCACCGGCACGCCGCCGACCACTTCGGGCGGACGCACCGCGCCGCTGGCGACATTGGTCAGCTGGAAGTTGATCGGCGAGGCGTCGATCTTGCTCCAGTCGAAGATGTACTGGATCGAGCCCGTGCCGCCGATGTCGGCCTTGGCGGCGATGCGGAAGGAATCGCCCTTGCGCGCACCGGGATCACGCGCATCGCTTGGCTCGTTGAGGTTGTCGACCACGCCGTTGCGCTGGCGGTGGCTGTAGGTGAAGCTGGTCGAGATGCCCGCGATCTCGCCCGGATCGAGCGTGATCTTGGCGTTGAACGCGTTGTAGTTGCCATAGCCGGCTTCGGCCGAAAGCTTGAATTCCTTCGACGGCGCACGCGAGATGAAGGCAATGCCGCCACCGGTGGTGTTGCGGCCGAACAGCGTGCCCTGCGGCCCGCGCAGCACTTCGACGCGGGCAACGTCGATCACGTCAAGCGCGCTGCCGCCCGAGCGGGCGATGAACACGCCGTCGACGTAAAGGCCGTTCGCGGTGTCGAGGCCAAAGGTCTCGGTCGCGGGCGTGGGAATGCCGCGGATCGAGATGACAGCGGCATTGGCGTTGGTCGTGCCCTGCACGATGGTCACGTTGGGGGCGAGGCCGGACAGGTCCTTGGCATCGCGGATGCCCAGCTTCTCGACCTTGTCGGCGCTGATCGCGCTGATTGCCAGCGGCACGTCCTGCAGGTTCTGCTCGACCTTCTGCGCGGTCACGACGATCTGCTCCAGCTGGCCCTGGTCATCGCTGGCCTGCACGGGTTCATCCGCAGCATGGGCGGCAGATCCCAGCATCATCGACGCCAGGCTGGCGCCAAGCATCAGCCGCACGGCGAGCGTTGCGCAAGTGGTGGCCTTCATTGTTACTCCCCTCCAAACCGTTGTTGGCGCGGAAGATAGCAAGTGCGTAGGAATTGACAAGTCGAAATACGCAAACATGCCATGACTCGCAGAAATGCGCCACTTGTCCGGGATATGGACCCGGCGATTCCCGCAAAAATGCAGCATGCCGATGCGCTCCAGAGCACTCGCATCGGCGCACGCCGCGAATCACAAGACTGGCTTTATGCGGAGATAAGAGCAAAAAATATCGCACGTTGCGCGATCATAATTCCGGTGATATGCATGTTTGCATAATTCTGGCGGCATTATGATCCGCAAATCGGCAATACGGGAGATTCTGGAATGAAGGGCCTCAAGGGCAAAGTCGGCATCGTTGCCGGCGGTGGGCGCGGCATTGGCGCTGCAACCGCACGGCGCCTCGCCGAAGAAGGCGCCCACGTCGTCATCGGTGACCTCATGGGCGACTGGGCCCGCGAAGTGGCGGAAAGCATCCGCTCAACCGGCGGCACCGCCACCGGCATCGAACTTGACGGCACCAAGGCCGATTCACAAGCCGCGATCGTGGCCTGCGCGGTAGAGACCTATGGCGGCCTCGACTTCTACCATTCCAACCTTGCGGGCGGCACCGGGGGCGACAACGACATCCTCGATTGCCCCGAGGACGTGCTCGACCTCAGCTTCGCGATCAACACCAAGAGCCACTTCCTCGCCACGCAGGCGGCGCTGCCGAAGATGCTCGAACGCGGCGGCGGCGCAATGATCTACACCTCCTCCGGCGCGGCATCGGGCGGCGCACCGTGGCAGGTTGCCTATCCGATGACCAAGAACGCCATCCATGCGCTGGCCCGCCACGTTGCCGCCAAGTTCGGCAAGAAGGGCGTGCGCGCCAACGTGATCTGCCCCGGCCTCGTCCTCACCGAAGCGGTCAGGCAGCACCTCACCGACGAGTATGTCGAGCGTGGCCTCGCCGCCGTGCCGCACGTCCGCCTCGGCCAGCCCGAAGACATCGCCGCCGCCGTGACGTTCCTGGCCTCCGACGATGGCGCCTGGGTCAACGGTCAGGTCTGGCACGTCAACGGCGGCGCGCAGATGCGGGATTGAGCCGCGTGGCCGCGACCATTCCGGCAGGCGCCGCCGCCACCCTGTCCACCAGTGGCAAGCCGCTGACCAACCGCTGGCTGGCGCTGACGCTGCTGGTCATGGTCGCGGTGCTCAACTATGCCGACCGCTTTCTGATCCCCGGCCTCGCCCAGCCGATCAAGGCGCACTTCGGCATCAGCGATACGGTGATGGGCGCGCTGATGGGCCCGGCCTTCGCACTGCTCTACAGCCTGTTCACCCTGCCGATCGCGCGCGCCGCCGATCGCCGCTCGCGCGTGATGATCATTGCGCTCGGCTGCGGCTTCTGGAGCTTCTTCACCCTGCTGTCAGGGCTCGCCACCAGCGCCGAAATGCTGGCGCTGGCCCGCGTCGGCGTCGGCATTGGCGAGGCCGCTTACCAGGCCCCTGCCGCCGCCCTGATCGCCGCCTATTTCCCCGCCAACGAACGGGGCCGCGCCTTCGCCCTGCTCGGGACCGCGATCTATGTCGGCCAGATGGCAGGCCTTGCCGGCGGCCCCGCCATCGCCGCCGCCTCGACCTGGCAGACCGCCTTCCACGCACTGGGCATGATCGGCATCGTCATCGCCTTGGCGACATGGCTGATCGTGCGCGAACCCGCGCGCGAGGTCATTGACGTCGCCACGCCCGTGCTCCCGCTCAAGCAGACGATGCGCCTGCTGGTCGGGACGCCGTCGGTCATGCTGCTGGCCACGGTGATGGCGCTGGGTTCGCTTTCGGGCGTGACCTTCGGCATGTGGGGCCCCGCCCTGTTCGAGCGCGCCTATGGTCTCTCGACGCAAGCCGCGGGCGCCACCTTCGCTCTGTCGTTCGGGCTGCCCGGCCTGTTGGGCGTGCTCGGCTTCGGCTTTCTCTCCGACAAGCTCGGCAAGGGCGATGCCACCGTTCAGCTCCGCCTCACCGCGCTGGCGCTCGGCGGCGCAACGACCACCATCCTGCTCGTCACCTGGAGCGACAGCCTAACCGTGGCCCGGCTGCTCGCGGTGCCTTCGGGCCTGCTCGGCGGCGGTTGGTCGGTCGGCGTGCTTGCCGGACTGCAATACATCCTGCCCAACAGCCACCGCGCCACCGGCACCGCACTGGTCCTGCTGATCTCCAGCATGTTCGCCAACGTGCTCGGCCCGGTTCTGGCCGGACAACTTTCGGACTGGATCGCCGGAGCCGGTCCTCATGGCCTGCGCATTGGCCTGTCGGTCGCCATCCCCACCGGTTACATCGGCGTCTGGGCCGCCCTGCGCGCAATGCGCTCGTTCGAACGCGACAAGGCCGCGCTGGCGGGTTAGCGGTGGCTCAGCGCTTCAAGGCGAGCAGGCGGCGTTGGAACAGGGTCGAGAAGTCTCGTCGCGCATCTGCGACCAGCGCGATCGTCACCACTCCGTCCCCCAACTCGTAGATGATGCGATATGGCGGATGTGAAACCTGCCGCCACGGACTTCCGCGCAGTTCCAGTAATTCCACCGGCACCGGACCGCGCTCAGGATAGTGGGCAAGGCTGTCGATGAGTTGCATCATCGAATCCAGCAGCGCCTCGGCGCCGTCTGGCCCATCGGGTCCGCGCTGCGCAAGGCGGCGCCGATAGATTTCGAACAGATCGTTTTCCGCCTCGTCTTCAATTTCGACGCGATAGGTCCCCGTCATTCGACAAAGCGGGTTTCTTCAGCGGCACGTGCGCGGATACGGTCGGCCAGTCCCTCGACGGTCTTGACCTTCCCCGCCGCGATATTCTCCTTCGCCAGCGCCAGCAGCTTGAGCAGCGCCATTGTCTCCTGCATCTGGTAATAGCTTGCCGCATCCTGCAGCACGGCCTTGGCCTCGCCATTCTGGGTTATGACCAGCGGCTCGGCGCCTTCATTCAGTTCGCGCAGCACTTCGGCGGCGTTGGCTTTCAGGTAGCTGATCGGCTTGATGCGGCTTTCAAGGCCCATGACGCGGCTCCATCCATATTCGGTCCGAATGTAGTCCGAATATGGATGACCAGCAAGCCGCTCTCAATAGCCCATCAGGCTCAGCACTTCCTTGCGGCTGCGGTTGTCCTCGAGGAACGTGCCCATCATCCGGCTCGTCACCATGCCCACGCCCGGCGTGCGCACGCCGCGCCCGGTCATGCAGCCGTGCTGCGCCTCGATTACGACAGCCACGCCGTGCGGACGCAGGTTGTCCCAGATGCACTGCGCCACTTGTGCGGTCAGCCGCTCCTGGATCTGCAGCCGCCGCGCATAGGCATGGAGCACGCGGGCGAGCTTCGAGATGCCCACCACCTTGTCGCGCGGCAGATAGGCAATCGCAGCCTTGCCGATGATCGGAGCCATGTGGTGCTCGCAGTGGCTCTGGAACGGGATGTCCTTGAGCAGCACCAGCTCGTTGTACCCGCCCACTTCCTCGAACTGGCGCGAAAGGTGCGCGGCCGGGTCCTCGGCATAGCCCTGGCAATACTCCCGCCACGCCCGCGCCACGCGCCGGGGCGTATCGAGCAGGCCTTCTCGGGCGGGGTCGTCCCCCGCCCAGCGGATCAGCGTGGCAATCGCCTGCTCGACCTCGGCAGGCACCTCCGGCTTCGTCGTCTCCATTGGGTCAGGCCGCGAACGCGAACTCTTCGGCCACCGGCTTGGCCATGGCATTGGCGAAGTCGTGATAGCCCCACGGCCAGGTCGCGGGAATGCCGGTCTTGTCGAGATACCAGCTGGTGCAGCCCGATCCGAAGATCGTCTTTTTCGCTGCCGCGATGCGCCGCGCCTCATAGGCCTGATAGGCCGGTTCCAGCGGTTCCACCGTACGCGCTTCGCCCCGCCGCACCGGTTCGAGCAGTTGCTCGATGTATTCCCACTGCCGCTCGGCAATATCGATCAGCGGGAAGTTGCCGACCGGCGCGCCGGGGCCGTTGAGCATGAAGAAGTTCGGGAAATCGGGCATCGCGATCGCATAGTGCGCAGCCGGCCGCGTCGCCCAGAATTCGTCGAGCGAGCGCCCGCCGCGCCCGGTCACCACCGCCGGGCGGATGAAGCTGTCGGCGCGGAAGCCGGTTGCCAGCACCAGCACGTCAAGTTCGTGCAAGGTGCCGTCCTTCATCAGCACGCCCTCCGGCACGATCCGCTCGATCGCACCCACTTCGACGGAAACGCCGGGGCGCTGCACGCACTCGTAGTACTCCCACGAATAGATCAGGCGCTTGCACGCCGCGTGATAATCGGGCCGCAGCTTTTCGCGCAATTCCGGATCGCGCACGCTCTGCTCCAGGTTCTGGCGGCACAGCTCCTCGATCTCGTGCATCTGCGGGCTGGTGAAGTCGGTCACGCCCTCGGTGAAGCGATAGACCGCCTCCCAGTATTGCGGGTCATTGCGGATCGCCTCGATCAGCGATGGATCGGCGGCAAAGGCGGCGCGCTGTTCGGCGGTGTATTCGAACTGGACCACCGGCATGATCCACTGCGGCGAACGCTGGAAGTGCACCAGCTTCGCCGCACGGCTGCTCAGCGCGTTGACGATCTGGATCCCGGTCGACCCGCAACCGATCACGCCAACGCGCGCGCCGTCGAGCACGGCGCTGTCATCCCAGCGTGCCGAATGGAACGCCTTGCCCTTGAACGTATCGAGCCCCGGCAGGTCCGGCATCTTCGGATGGTGCAGCACGCCCGTGGCAACGATCACCACGTCTGCCTCGTAGGTCGAGCCATCGACGATGCCGAGGGTCCATGTCCTCGTCGCATCGTCGAAAGTGCACGAGGTGACTTCGCTGTTGAAGCGGATGTAGGGCACCACCCCGAAGCGTTCGGCCACGCCCTTGAAGTAGGCGTGGATCTCCGGCCCGGTGGCGTAGTAGGCGCTCCAGTCGGGGTTCAGGGCAAAGCTGTAGCTGTAGGCGTGCGACGGTGTGTCGCAGGTCAGGCCCGGGTAACGGTTATCGCGCCATGTCCCGCCCAGTTCCGCGCCTTTCTCGAACACTGCGAAGTCGGCATCGCCGCGCTGCAGCAGCTTGATCGCCGCCATCACGCCCGACATTCCCGCACCAATCACCGCATAGCGCAACCGCGCCTTCCCACCCGTCTCCGTCATTCTCTTCCCAATCTCGTGAGTGCCTGTTCAGTACCGGCCAGATCGCTCACCCCCGCGCCGGCGTCATCACCCGAACGTATTATGCGTATCGAAACCAACTGCTGATTACGCATCCGTCCGCGCAAACAGCGAAAGCCGCGCATGGACCGGATCGTCCGCCCCGGCCCGCCCGGTGCCGACGCCGCCACTGCCGAAATCGTCGCCCTGCGCGGCGGGCAGGTCCTCGGCATGATCGAGGATGAACGAGCGCCGGGCAAAGCGCCACACCCCGTCGCGCTGCTCGTAATGATCGGCATAGCGCCCCCAGGCTACGAACTGCCGCTCGCCATCCAGCGTCAGGTGCCACGCCCGCGCCGTGATCTCGCCCTGGGCGCGCGTGCCGTCCACCACGAACAGCGCCGAGAGCGCCGTGTGCATCGTCGCCCGCCAGTTCGCCATCATGCCCGGCAGCCACGCGATGTAGCCATCCACCGGCCCGCAGTAATAGGGCGTGTGATCGTCCACCGCGTCGTCATGGTAGAGGGTGCGCAGCAGATCCCAGTCGCGCCGGTCGATGCAGTGGCCATAGGCGGTGACAAGATGGCGCAGCGCCTCGCGCGCCATCAGTTCGTCAAGGCTGATCGGGTGCGGTGCCAGCTCAGACACCGAAGCCCCCGCCGACCGAAATGGTCTGCCCGGTGACGTAATTCCCGCGCGACGATGCGAAGTAGACCGCAGCCTGCCCGATGTCCTGCGGCGTGCCCCAGCGCTTCAGCGGCAGCATCGCCTTGACCGCGGCTTCCCATTCCGGCGTGAATGTGCCCGCCTCCTGCCCGATCTTGAACTGCCCGGCATCGATCACGCCCACGAGAATCGAATTGGCGCGGATCTCGTTTTGGCCCTCCTCCTTGGCGATGCCCTTGATCAGCGCCTCGTTGCAGGCCTTGGGCGCTACCGACAGGCCATCGAGCTTCGGCCACCAATCGTGCCCGGCAGAGCCGAGATGGACGAAGCTTCCCCCGCCGCTTGCGCGCATGTGCGGCAGCGCGGCGTGGACGGCATTGTTGAAGCCGAACGCCTCGATCTCCATCGACGTGCGGAACATTTCCTCCGTCCAGTCGGCAATCGCCACTTGCGGCACCACCGGCCCTGCCCCCCACACCACGCTATGCACCCGGCCATGCTGTTCGACCGCGCCCGCCAGCGCCGCCTGCACCTGCGCGCGGTCGCGCACGTCGGCGCGGTGAATCGTGGCCTTGCGCCCCAGCGCAGCGATCTCGTCGGCCACCGCGCGGGCCACATCCTCCTTCGAGCGATAGACCACCGCCACGTCGCTGCCCTCGCGCGCGAACTCCAGCGCCACGCCCCGGCCGATGCCGCCACTGCCGCCGAATACGATCGTTGCACCGGCCGGAAAAATCTCGCCCATACTATCTCCCGTTTTTCGCTTCGCGCTGAACTTGTCAGTTTATGTTACGCATTTGGTGCACCTTATCGGATGTGAGGTCAATCATGCGCAACATGGCCGGATTATCGCCAGCGCTTGCCCTGGTCACGCGACTTTTGTAAGTAACACTAACAATATCGGGCAGAGGAGCCGCAAAGGTGCAAGACTTCAACGATCAGATCGCGTTCATCACCGGCGGCGCTTCTGGCGCAGGGCTGGGGCAGGCGCAGGTCTTCGGCCGTGCCGGCGCAAAGGTCGTGATCGCGGATATCCGGGCCGAGGCCATCGATCAGGCGCTCGCCGCATTGCGCGCAGAGGGCATCACCGCCCACGGCCTCGTGCTCGACATCATGGACCGCGCTGCCTACGCCCGTGCCGCTGACGAAGTCGAAGCCGTGTTCGGCGCCGCACCCACGCTGCTGTTCAACACCGCCGGGGTCAACAGCTTCGGCCCGGTAGAGAACACCAGCTACGACGATTTCGACTGGATCATCGGCGTCAATCTTGGAGGCGTAATCAACGGCATGGTCACGTTCGTGCCCCGCATGATCAAAAGCGGCAAGCCCGGCCACATCGTCACCACCTCGTCCCTCGGCGGCCTGATGGGCAGCGCGCTGGCGGCACCCTATTCGGCGGCCAAGGCTGCGGTGGTGAACCTGATGGAAAGCTACCGCCTCGGCCTTGAAAAGCACGGCATCGGCGTTTCAGTTCTATGCCCGGCCAACATCAAGTCCAACATCGCCGAAGCCTGCCGCCTGCGCCCCGCGCAGTTCGGCCAGAGCGGCTACGTCGAAAACGAGGACTCCATCGCCTCGCTCCACTCGATCCACCAGCACGGCATGGACCCGGTCGAACTCGCCGAGCACGTCAAGCGCGCGATTGAAGCCAACCAGCTCTACGTGATCCCCTACCCCGAAGCCAGGGACGGCCTGCGAGCCCACTTCGATCGGATCGTCGAATCGGTCCTCCCCCTCGAAGCCGACCCGGAAGGCGCCCGCCTGCGCACCGAAGCCCTGCAGAACTGGGCAGCCGATCGCGCGCGGGTGTTCATGGAGAAGCAGGAGTGATCTGACAGCACCAACGTCGATGCCCCCGCTTTCGTGAAAAGGAAGACGGGGGTGTTCGCGCCGTGAAGCTTTCAGTTCAGCGGCTGCCAGTCGAATGCCAGCTCGCCTTCGCGGTGCGCAAAACGATTGAGATGATCGGCGACAACCTGCTGCATTCGCGAAAGATCGCCTTCGCCGTCGATGGTGCACGTGACTTCAAGGGCTGAGTCGTGGGCCTTGAGATCGACTGGTCCGAACGGAAGGGCAACCCTACCCTCATGGGGATCGAAGGACACCTCGAACTTGTGGCCCCAATGCTTGCAGAGCTGCTGCAAGTAGCGGCTGGCGTTTGCGGTCGGGACTGTGGCGCGGCTGGAGGTCATGGATCACTCGCTTCTAAAGACTGTTTTCAATGCATCTAAGATATATCGTAATCACATCATGTCAACTGCCGACGCGAATTCATGCTTCATCCAAGGTTGACTAGATCGCCAAGTCCGTGGCAAGCGCGCTGCCTGCACCACGAGGCCAATGAGGCCTGCTGGCCCGAGCGGGTATAGCTTAGTGGTAAAGCTCCAGCCTTCCAAGCTGGCTATGCGGGTTCGATTCCCGCTACCCGCTCCAACTTCCCGTTCACCAGCACACCCAGATCGCTGTAATCCGCAACAAAGCGGACATTTTTGGCGTCACCGAGTCGCTTGAAACCGCGAATATCTGCTGCACGAAGCAGCTTTTCGATGGGGCGGTTGA
This sequence comes from Novosphingobium sp. GW835-FHT14H07, assembly GCF_058793515.1. Taxonomy (NCBI): domain Bacteria; kingdom Pseudomonadati; phylum Pseudomonadota; class Alphaproteobacteria; order Sphingomonadales; family Sphingomonadaceae; genus Novosphingobium; species Novosphingobium sp. GW835-FHT14H07. The sequence continues at coordinate 179,387 of NZ_JBXAFX010000003.1, read as the reverse complement.
GTGCCGCGCCGCATGCTACCCTTTAGTTCTACATCACCGGCCAAGCTGAACATGTCAGCAAAGCTTATCAAGGTGCACGAATGCTCCGATAGCATGGATCAATGCCCTTTCCGGACTGGACATAACGCGTCGTCACTTCAATCCCTTGATGGCCGCGCATTGACGTCCCCACTTGGTCCGACGTTGCATGAGAACAGGCCGGAGAGGTGCAGACTATGACGAAGCTTCGCGTTCCCGCGATCGGTGCCAGCCTGATCTGCGCCCTGCTTGCAGCCCCGCTGCAGGCGACCGGCCCTGCCAGCTACCCCTAGCAAGCCGCATTTCCGGCGCAGGACAGCGCTGCGGTTGCGCGTCATCTTTCAGCCGCACGAAAGCTGGCAGAACCCGACTTGCTGCCGGAGTTCTACTGGCGCTGCATGACCAGCCCGCTCGACCGAAAGACAGTTTCCGCCATCCAGCACGACGGACTGGTGCCCGAGGCCCGGGTCTTCGATCAGCTCTATTCCATCGGCCAGAATGCGGTTTCGGCCTGGGCCTTGGACACGAGCGATGGCATAATTCTGATCGATGCCCTCAACAGCGAGGCGGAAGCCCGCGAGATCATGTTGCCCAACATGGTCCGGCTTGGCCTCGACCCGAAGCGTATCCGCTATCTGATCGTGACGCACGGCCATGGGGACCACTGGGGCGGCGCAAAGTTCTTCCAGGACACTTACGGCGCAAAGGTTGTGCTGTCGCAGGCGGATTGGGACATGATCGAAAGACCGGATCGCGGCGGCGGTCCTTTTGCCGACCTGCTTCCGCCGCGGCGCGATATCGTAGCCAGGGACGGAGACAAGATCACGCTCGGCCAGACCACGGTGAAGCTCTATGTCACTCCCGGACATACGCCCGGCACGCTGTCGATGATCTTCCCGGTGACCGACAAGGGCAAGAAGCACGTTGTCGGCCTCATGGGCGGCACCGGCGGCGGCAGCAGCAGCGAAACCATCAAAACTCAGATTGCCTCGCTGATCCGGTGGTCTGGCCTTGGCAAGACGGCCGGGGTGGATGCGCTGATAAGCAATCATCCGGCGCACATCAGCGCCATCGAAAAGATTCAGCTGCTCCGCAACGATCTCGCAACCGATCCCAATCCGTTCGTCTAGGGCATCGATCGTGCCCAAAGATTCGCGCGCGTGATGGAGAAGTGCTCGCGCGTGCAGCTCGCTCGCATGGGTGAAAGCGGAGAATGAGCTGATGGCACATGGCGCAATGGGCGATCCCGGACGACGGGTGCGCATCGTCGACATCAAGGTCACGCTGATCGCCTTTCGCGACCCCCCGCTGCGCAACGGGGCCGGCGTGCATGAACCCTACGCCTTGCGATCGATCATCGAGATCACGGCATCGAACGGCCAGACCGGCCTGGGAGAAGGGTACGGCGATGCGGCATCGCTGATGGCGCTCGAAGTCGCCAGCATCGAGTCATTGGCAGAAGCCTTCCCGGGATATCCCTTGCGCATCGACCGGAACGGGGCGTGGTCCATGGAAACGGCCATCTCGGTTGCGGCAAGGCTGGGACATCTTATCGAGTACTACGAGGATCCCGTCGACGGGCTCGATGCATGGCCGAGTTGCATCGGCAGACCGGCCTGCCTTTGGCGACGAACATGGTCGTCACCTGCTTCGATCACGTGCGGCAAAGCGTAGCGAAAAATGCCGTGCAGATCGTGCTCTCTGACCACCACTACTGGGTGGCCTGAGGGCAAGCCAGCATCTCGCCACGATCTGCGCAACGTTCGGGCTTGGCCTTTCCATGCATTCGAACTCGCACCTGGGCATCAGCCTGATGGCAATGGCGCATCTCGCGGCAACAACGCCGAACCTTACCTATGCCTGCGATACGCATTACCCGTGGGTGGAGGACGATGACGAAGTTCTGGTGGGAGGCAAGATCGCCTTTCAAGAGGGCTGCATCATCGTAGGCGATGCGCCCGGTCTCGGCGTCGCGCTGGACCAGGAGCGCCTGCGCCGCGCGCACCAGGCCTTCCTCGACACGACGATCCGATCGCGCGACGACACCGCGCAGATGCGCAGGTACGCCATGTGTTTATCGATCCGAACATGCCGTTCGGGGGATTCAAGGAATCTGGCCAGGGTCGGGATTTCGGGGGTGAACTGGCTGGATGGATATCTCGAAGACAAACGTGTGCATCGCGCACTGTCGCGCGCCGCTCTTTCAGAAGCGACTTGCCGGGGAGGTGCGCAGTCAAGGCGCGAGTAACGGGTCATTCCCCCAAAGTAAGCAGTTGTCCTGATATCGATCGCCGTCAAATGAAAACCGGGTTGATTCCTGGATTACTGTGTCAAGTTGCGACGTCATCCCAACTGCTCGTCGCGATTGGAAGACACATGGGGGATTGGCAGAAGGTTCCGCAGCATGAAAATGGAAAAGGTTGACGTAGCCAATGCGATTTCTGGCGACGCCAGTGATCGACAGACTCTCTTGGCTATCGACCAGGCCTTTGCCATGATCGAGTTCGACACTGCCGGCACTATCCTGCGCGCCAATACACGCTTCCTCGACCTCATGGGCTACACGGCCGAGGAATTGATTGGACAGCACCACAGTCTGCTTTGCGAAAGGCAATACGCCAACTCGGCATCCTACCGCACTCTCTGGGAAAGCTTGGCCAAGGGTGACGAGCAGCAGGGCGAATTCTGCCGCCGCTGCAAGGACGGCAGGCAGGTATGGCTTCAGGCCAGTTACAATCCGGTCAAGGACGATGGCGGCGCAACACTGCGAGTGGTCAAGATCGCCATGGACGTTACGCAGCAACGCCTGGAAGCGCTTGCTGCCGCAGGCAAACTGGCTGCCATGGAAAATGCCCAGGCAATGGTTGAATTTGACCTCTCCGGCAGGATCACGGCCGCTAACGATCTCTTCCGTGCGATGAAGGGGTTCGAGCCGGGGCAGGAATGCAACTTCACCCACAGGGATCTGTGCGACCCGGCCTTCGTCAAGACAGACGAATATGCAAAGTTCTGGGACCGCCTTGTCAAGGGCGAGGCGATTTCGGGCACGTTCAAGAGACGCAGCTTGTCAGGCGCGGACGTGTGGATCCAGGCATCGTACGCAGCAATCCTGGACCTGACGGGCAAACCGCGACGCATAGTCCAGTTCGCGCACGACATTACCGAACAACGCCGCCGGGACGCGGAGTCGGAAGGCAAGGTGCGCGCCATCGAGCGTGCCCAGGCTGTCATCGAGTTCGACCTGCAAGGCAATGTGCTCGATGCCAATGCGAATTTCCTCGATCTGATGGGCTACCACATCGAAGAGATCCGCGGTCGGCACCACTGGATTTTCTGCGATGTATCGGCCATCCAGGGCGAGGAATACCGCAACTTCTGGGAAAACCTGGGACGCGGCGAATTCGAGACCGGTGAATTCAAGCGACTTCGCAAGGATGGCCGCGAGGTCTGGATCCAGGCCTCTTACAATCCGATCATGGATACCAGTGGCAAACCAGTGAAGATCGTGAAGTTCGCCTCCGACGTTACCGAGGAGAAGCTGCGCAGCAACGAATTCTCCGCCAAGGTAGATGCCATTGGCCGCAGCCTTGCGACGATCGAGTTCGATCTCGATGGCAAGGTGATAACCGCAAACGACAATTTTCTGCGCACCATTGGATATTCGTTGCGCGAAATCGTCGGCCAACACCACTCGATGTTCTGCTCGCCAGACTATATCCGCAGTTCCGATTACCGCGATTTCTGGATGAAGCTCAACGCCGGCCAGTTCCATTCTGGCCGCTTCCATCGCGTGGGCAAGTATGATCGCGATATCTGGATACAGGCCACATACAATCCGATCTTCGACCTGACGGGCAATCCCGTGCGTATCGTGAAGTATGCCTTCGACATCACCGAACAGGTGCAGATAGAGACGGCGATCACCGAACGCGCGCACGAGATGAACCTGCTATCAACCCAGCTTTGCAAATCGATCACGGAAATCACCGGATCGACGGATCAGGCGCTCTCGCTGTCACTGCAAACACGGGTTAACGCGGAACAGGGCGAAACAACGCTCGGCTCTGCCATCGAATCCATCGAACTGATTCAGAAATCCGCCACTTCCATCTCCGAAATCGTTCGCATCATCAGCGAGATCGAGGCTGCCCGAGCGGGCGAGCATGGCGTGGGCTTCTCTGTCGTTGCCGGCGAGGTGCGCAAACTTGCCGAACGCAGCTCTGCCGCCGCGCGCGACATTTCACGACTTATAGATCAGTCCAATGCGCAAGTCGGCGAAGGCACCAACCGCTCCCGCATGGCGCGCAATGCATTTTCGGAAATCGTGTCCAGCGTTCAGCAGACCAATGCCGCAATAGAGGCGATTACGCGGCTTGCTGCCAACCAGGCACAGCTGACCGAAAATGTCGTTGGGCAGATTTCAAGACTTTCCGCCACAACCAACATCGCTGCCTGAAGACGATGACTGCGGTGCTGCAGCCGGGCGTACACGATACCTTGTTTGGCCTGATCCGCATTGCCGGGCTTTGCGCAGCACTGCCCGTGGCGGCAATCCGGGAAGTCGTACCCTGCCCGTCCAGACTGGAACCGTTCCCCGCATCGCGGCCTGACATAGCTGGCGCTCTCGAGCTGCGCGGCGAAGTCATTCCCGTGATTGACCTTGCCCAAGCACTGAACCCGTCAGTTGACGGTGGTGGACAGCAGTTTGACGAGCGCTCGATTGTCGTGATCCTGCGCCAGGAGCAGCACATCTTTGCGGTTCTGGCTGATGGCATCATCGGCGTCATGCCGCTCACCACCCGCGAGATAAGTCCGCTCAGCCAGGCTGCCACGGATGAAGGTGTGCGGCTGTTTTTCAGTACATTCCGCGTTGCCGCCCACAATGGCGTTGTACTTGATCCCGCAGCGATCATCGGATTGCCCGGAATGGTCACGGCCACCGATCGGGCCGCCAGCAAGGACGATTCCCGTCAGATCGACGAGCCCATCCTCGTGTTTACGGTTGCAGGCCTGCGGCTTGCTCTGCCAGCCAGCTGCGTCGATGCCAGCCTTCCTTCTGCCGATCTTTTGCCGACGCCAAAGGAAACAGAGCTCTGGATCGCGCAGCGCGAATACAAGGGCGCGGAAATCCCGGTGGTCGACACCCTGCATTTGCTCGGTCATGGATCGCTGCCAAAAGGCCGGCGAAGCGGTGCCGGCATTGTCGTGCGCACGCAATTGCCGAACCCTGTCCCGCCAGGCTGGACAGAGCCCTTCGGTCTTGTGGCGCTCCTGATCGACACCGTGGACGACATCGGCCGGTTCGCTGCCCGATGTTTCTCGCCACTTCTGCAGGACGCCGTAGCCGGCGCGGTCCTGTCTCTGGGGATACTCGAAACGGCTGACGGCAGCGCACTCCTGATCAACGCGCAGAAGCTTGCCGCGCACGAAGGCCTCCGCAATCTTGGCGTGATCCGCAATGTGCAGGAGACCGCAACAACTGCAGTACGTATCGGGCAAGCCGACGAGTTGACAACGCGCCCGACCGAAAAGCCGTTTCTTGTCTTCTCAGTTGGTGATCAGCGCTTCTCGACCCCGCTTGGCTCGGTCGAGGAGATCCTGCTCGCCCAAGCCGCCACCCTGCCCATGCCATCGGGCGATTGCGGCATGCTGGGCCTATTCGCATCACGTGGGCACTGCGTCCCGCTACTCGACCTGTCTTACGTGCTGGGCGAAGCCGCCACCCGCGATGGGCGATATATCATCGTCACGCGAACCGACCATCCTGATGACCTGCGCCGCGCCGGATTTCGCGTCGACGAACTGCATTCGGTCGATCGCAAGGCGCTGCAGGAAGTTGGGGCGAAGGACCGGACTGCACATTTGCCTGGCCTGCCCGGCCCGACCATCCGGTTGAGCGATGGTCACGCCTGCACGGTGCTCGACCTTGCCGGCGCAGCGGAGCGGCTGTTGAACGTCCAGCAGGAAGCGGCTCGCAACTGAGCGAACGAAAAGGCCGCCTATCGGCAACCTCACTTGCCCGGGTAGTTCTGCGTCCCCGGCAACCCGCGCCATCTCCACCCTGAAGGACGACATTCGGCGGACCACGACGCGGAGACAGACCCAGCCGCAAGGCCACCTTTGTAACGCTTCATTCGTTTGACACGACGCAGGACGCTGCGCGTGCAAAGCGCCAGGCTTTCAGCTGCGATACGCGCAGCGAACGCTGCCCGCGCTCCACCGCGAAGGGATCAGTCCGGCGCGATGACGCCGTCGCCCTCGCGCCACACGGGACGGATCTGCGGGTCGTCGTAGATCTCCATGATCTCGAACACGTTGCCGAAGAAATCGCGGCAATAGGTTGCGGCATAGCCGTGGCGGCGGCCGTCATCGTCCACCGTGATGCCCGCCATCGAGGGTGGCGCATGAACGCGGATGCCGGCGTCGAGCAGGCGCTGGTAGCAGGCCTGGATATCCTCCACCTGCACGGCGAAGTGGGTATAGCCGTGGTGGTTCACGCCGCGGTCAGGGTCCTGCCGCTCGGGCGCGGGCGCGGAATATTCGAACACCTCGATATGGGCATTGCCCAACCGGCACATGAACTGCCGCGCCGCGCTGCCCTTCAGCCCGATCACCTCGTCGATGAACGGATTGTCCCGCCATTCCAGCGGCGGCCCCACCTCGACCGCACCCAGCAGGTCGAGGTAGAACGCGCGTGCCTTGTCGAGATCGGGGACCGAGACCCCGATATGCTGGATCCCCTTGGCCCCGATGCTCATGGTCTGGTCCTCAGAACTGGACGCGCTTGGTAAAGCCGCCGTCGATCACCAGGTTGGTGCCGGTGGTATAGGACGATGCCGGGCTGGCGAGGAACACCACGGCCTTGGCCACGTCGTCCGGCCCGCCAAAGCGGCCCAGCGCAAATCCGGCCTCTACCGACTTGTACAGATCGGGCGCAGCGCCTTCGATCACGTCCCAGTTGCCGCCGGGGAACTTGATCGGCCCGGGCGAAACCGCGTTGACGCGAATGCCCTTCGGCCCCAGCGCCTGGCTGAGCTGCCCGGCATAGACGATCAGCGCGCCCTTCAGCGCATTGTAGCCCTGCGGCACGATGAAGGTTTCAAGCCCCGCCGTCGACGAAAGGATCACGATCGAACCGTCATCCGACTTTTCAAGGTAAGGCTCCAGCACTTCCACGCCGATCACCGAGCCCATGATGTCGTGGTCCAGGCCTTTCTGCCAGTCACCGGTCTGGCCCGAACCCGAGGTCGAGATCATCGGAATGAAGATGTCGCAACCGCCAAGGCTTTCTGCCGCCTGTGTCAGCCAGGCGCGATAGGCGTCCGGGCCCGAATCCATGTCGAAGGCCGAGCCGAAGACCTTGCCCCCATGCTTTTCAAGGCTCGCCGCGGTTTCGGCAACCTGTTCGGCATTGCGCGAGCAGAACGCGATGTCCGCACCTTCGGCAGCAAGGATTTCCACCGTCGCCCGCCCGATGCCGCGGCTGCCGCCGGTCAGGATCACCTTCTTGCCCTTGAGTCCGAGATCCATGTTGTCGCTCCTCTATCCCGTGCAGAATCCGTTGCAGCGTTCTTGAAGGGGGTGGCAATGGCAAGCCACTCCCCTTTTGAACAGGAAATGCGCTGGCCCATCGAGTGGTAGCCAGCAGGAAACGTGATTGGGAGCAAGGATATGACCAAGGGTACGGGCCGTCTCGAAGGCAAGACCGCCGTGGTGCTGGGCGCCAGCAGCGAAGGCAACATGGGGCAGGTCATCGCCCGGCGCCTGATCGACGAAGGCGCGCATGTGCTCGTTTCGGGCCGCAAGGAAGCCGTGCTGGCAAGCTTCGCCGCGCAGACCGGCTGCGCATGGGCGCCGTGCGACATCACCGACGAAGCCAGCGTCAACGCCCTGGCCGATACTGCGTCCGAAAAGCTCGGCGGCATCGACATCGCGATCAACGCCACCGGCTGGGGCCTGCTCAAGCCCTTCCTCGAGGTCACCCGCGCCGAACTCGATGCGATGAGCGCGCTGCAGCTGGTCGGCCCGCACCAGTTCTTCCAGGCGATGATCCGCAAGATGGCGAAGTCGCTTGGCGGGCGCGGCGGTTCGCTGATGACGATCAGCTCGGCCACCGCCACGATCATGCTCAACGATCACGCGATCTACATGGGCACCAAGGCCGGGACCGATCACATCGTGCGCTGCATCGCGCATGAGTTCGGCCACGAAGGCATCCGCGCCAACTCGATCTCGCCGGGCCTCACCGATACGCCGATGAACGCCGAGGCCAAGCAGGTCCCCGGCCTCTTCGAATCGTTCCGCAATTCCTATCCGCTTGGCCGCTGGGGCACTTCCGAAGATGTTGCCGCCGCCGTGGTCTTCCTTGCCAGCGACGAGTGCTTCATGACCGGGGAAAACCTGCAGGTGAACGGCGGCCTGACCTTGCGCCGCAACCCCACGCGCGAGGAAATCAACGCCGCGGTGGCCAAGGCCATGGCCGAGGGTTGATCGACCACGACCCGTTCTTGAGATGTTTCGCTTGGCCGTTGCACGTTTGAAGGAAATCGGTTAACCAGTCGCCCAAACAGCTTCAAACAGGCGGGCGATGTCTGATCAGAATTCAATAGTCAGCCAGATCGGCGATCTTGCCTCAGCGGGCGAGAAGATGATCGAGCGCCTGCGCCGCAAGGCTTTCCTGCCAGACAGCCGCAAGGGACTCAACGTCCGTGTCGGCATTGCCGAGGCGGCGCAACTGCTCGGCTGCTCGACGAATCGCATCCGCATGGCCGAGGATGACGGCCGCCTCCCCCCGCCCCCCTCGGGCGAGAACGGGCGCCGCCTCGGCTATTCGATGGAAGAGCTGATGCACATGCGCGAAGTGCTGGGCGCCTCCCCTGCCCGCGCCCCGCTCGACGTGCCGGCGATCATCGCGGTGCAGAACTTCAAGGGCGGCGTCGGCAAGTCCACCGTCACCACTCACCTCGCCCATTATTTCGCGGTGCAGGGCTATCGCGTGCTGGTGGTGGACTGCGACAGCCAGGCGACGACGACGACGCTGTTCGGCTTCAACCCGCACTTCAACATCACCCGCGACGAAACGCTTTATCCTTATCTTTCAATCGACCCGACCCAGACTGACCTGCTCTATGCGGTCAAGCGCACGCCCTGGCCCAATGTCGACCTGATCCCCTCGAACCTCGAACTGTTCGACGTGGAGTATGAACTTGCCGCCTCCGGTTCCGACGGCCAGTCGGTCCTCGCCGCGCGCTTCCGCAAGCTGAAGGCGGGCCTCATGGACATGGCCCGCGATTATGACGTGGTGATCCTCGATCCGCCCCCGGCCCTTGGCACGATATCGCTTGCCGTCATGCAGGCGGCCAACGCGCTGCTGGTGCCGCTCGCTGCCACCACGCCCGATTTCTGCTCGACCGTGCAGTTTCTCTCGATGATGGACCAGGTCATCGCCCAGCTGATCGAGGCCGGGATCGCGGTGGACTACAGCTTCGTCCGCCTGATCTGCTCCAAGTTCGATGGCGGCGATCCTTCCCACGAAATGGTCCGCACCATCATGGAGCAGACTTTCGGCCCAGCCCTGCTGCCCGTGCCCATCCTCGAAAGCGCCGAGATCAGCCACGCAGCCCTGCGCATGATGACGGTCTACGAACTCGAGAAGCCGATCGGCACGCCGCGCACCCACAAGCGCTGCCGCGCCAACCTCGATGAAGCGATGGGCCAGATCGAACAGCTCGTCCGCGCCGGCTGGGGCCGCGTCGCCCCGGCAAGAGAGGAGGACGTGATCCATGCGTGATCGTCCGCCAAGCGCGTGGGAAACAACTTTCCTACAGGCAATCGTTCACTTTATGTTCCGCGCCTTTCGCAACGAGGTGACTTATGGCGCGTAAGCAGTCGGACTATCTCGCAAGCCTGCTGGCTGACGAGGAAGTGCTTGAAACCAAATCAGAAGTTTCTGAAGCAGCGGCACCGGAAACGGCGGCCGAATCGGCTGCTCCTTCCCCTGGCCCCTCCCCTGCCCCGGCGCGCCACGAACGCTTGCGCGGCACCACCCTGCTCGGCCGCGAAAGCGCGCTGGCCCGCGTGGCGAGCGGCGAAGTCCGCCAGGTCACGCAGCTCCTGCTCGATCCGGCGCGGGTGCGGGTGTGGAAGGGCAATGCCCGCTCATACGAACACCTCTCGGTCGAATCCTGCCGCGAGCTGATCGATTCGATCATTGCCGAGGGTGGCCAGAAGGTCCCCGCCGTGGTGCGCCGCATCGATGGTGACCCGGACCACGACTACGAAGTCATCGCCGGTACGCGGCGGCACTGGTCGATCTCATGGCTGCGCGCCCACTCCTACCCCGACATGCAGTTCGTGGCGCAAGTCGCCCAGCTCGATGACGAGGCCGCCTTCCGCCTGGCCGACCTTGAGAACCGCGCGCGAAAGGACGTGTCGGACCTCGAGCGCGCCCGCAACTATGCGCAGGCGCTCTACGATCATTACGGCGCCCACCTGACGCGCATGGCAGACCGGCTCAACCTGTCAAAAGGTTGGCTGTCGAAGATGCTCAAGGTTGCCTCGCTTCCCGATGTCGTGGTCGCCGCCTTTGCCAGTCCCGCCGATGTACAGATGAAGCCCGCCTACCCCCTCGCCCAGCTGCTCGACAACCGCGAGCTGGCCCCGGCGATCCTGCGCGAGGCCAAGGTGCTGGCCCGCCTGCAGGAAGAACGGCGCAAGTCTGGCGATCCGGCGATTGCCGCCAACGATGTTGTCGCCCGTCTGATGGCGGCGGCGAGCGTCAGGGCCGATGGCCCTCCGCGCGAGATCGTGCTCGAAGGCCGTGGCGGCAGGCCGGCCATCACCCTGCGCTCGATCAACCGGCAGGGCGTGACCCTGCGCTTCCACGCCGGTTCGGGCATGCACCTCGACGCCCTCCTCGAACTGGCGCGCGAGGCGTTGGAGCAGCTTGAGGACGAGGGCCGGAGCATCCTGCTCTGATGGAAAACGGGGCGAGAAGCGCAGCGGCAGAAAAATGTTTCCCCGGGGAAACATTTTTCCCGTGCGCCCCTTCCCCCTCGATCCGGACAGGTGTTTCCCCGGGGAAACATTTCGTCCGGTGGGGCCTTCGACAGGCTCAGGCTGAGCGGATTTCAGGATTTGTTATCTACATAACGCTTCCATCCACACCGCCTTCCCCCTTCTCCGTTCATCCTGAGCCTGTCGAAGGATGCTTGGCGCAACCTCTCAGCACGCGTGTTTCCCCGGGGAAACGAGCCACAGCGATCCTCACTCAAAAATGTTTCCCCGGGGAAACATCCGCGAAAGCCCCTCCCCCGTGACCCGCGCCCGCCCTGCACCGTCGCAACCGCAGAACCGCAAGGGTCCGTCGGGCGACCAGTTCGATCTGTTCCTGCCCTACGTGGCGGACATGCCGATGCGCGATCAGCGCGAGATGATGGAGCGCCCCTTCTTCAGCCTCGCCAAGTCGAAACGCGTCAAACCGATCGACTACACCTCGCCCGACGGCAAGCTGTGGGTCCACGTTTCGGCCAGTCCGGAATACGGCATGGCGACGATCTGGGATGCCGATATCCTGATCTACTGCGCCAGCGTACTCGCCGACATGGCACGACGCGGCGTCAACGACGTGCCGCGCAAACTGAACCTGATGCCCTACGACCTGCTCCGCGCCATCGGGAGACCGACCACGGGCCGCGCGTACGAACTGCTCGGCCAGGCGCTCGACCGCCTTGTCGCCACGACGATCAAGACCAACATCCGCGCGGAAAACAGACGCGAGGCCACCTTTTCATGGCTTGATGGCTGGACCCAGCTGGTCGATGAAAAGACCGAACGATCGCGCGGCATGACCATCGAATTGTCCAACTGGTTCTGGGAAGGCGTGATGATGAAGGGCGGCGTGCTCTCCATCGACCGCGCCTATTTCGACATTACCGGCGGACGCGAACGCTGGCTCTACAAGGTGGCGCGCAAGCATGCCGGCGGGGCAGGGGAAGAGGGCTTTGCCATCTCCATGCCGACCCTGTTCGAGAAGTCCGGTGCGGAGGGCGAATACCGCCGCTTCAAGTTCGAGATCCTCAAGCTTGCCGAAAAGGACGCGCTGCCAGGCTATGGCCTCAGCGTGGAGACCGCCAAGGGCGGCGAGCCAATGCTGCGCATGCGCCGGATCGACGGCAAGGATGGCGCGGGCGTCGTGGGGCAGGGGACTGGCGGCGTGGTACGACAGCCCGAGGCAGAGCGCGCTTCGGCACCGTCCACCAGCAGCAAGTCCGCTGAGCCCGCACCCGTCGGCGGTACCTCGCCCTCGGGTGTTTCCCCGGGGAAACATTCTTCTCCGACCGAAACCTTTGACGCCTCGGCGCTGATCCGCAAGGCGGTGAAGGGCCTGAGCGACAATGCGACCCGCGGGTTCATGGCCGACGAGACCATCGCCTATTTGCGCGAAACTTGCCCGGGCTGGGACCTCCACGCGCTTCACGCCGAGTTCGAAGGCTGGGTGAATGCCGACGCGGCGCGGCTGCCCGCAAACTGGCAGAAAGCCTTCATCGGCTTCGTCAAGCGCCACCACGAGAAGCACGGCCACACCCTGCGCCGTTGAACTTCGCGCTCTTCCGTTCCGAAAATGTCGTGTCTGCAGACATGTCCGTTCCTGAAGTGTCGGGCGTGGCATGGCGACGTTCCCCGAGGATTTTGCAGCGGCGAGCTTTTCCACCGAATTTGAACCTACTTGTTGGAGTTCTGTTGGAAAGTGATTCAATCGCCGCACCCCATCGCACCCCTGATCCGGTCCATCGATCCATCGGGAACGGTCTGATCCGGGGTTTCGACCTATCAGGAACGCCTCGTCGATCCTTCAGGAACACCGGGTCGATCCATCGGGAACGATTGGCCGACACTCCGGGAACAGGCGGAATGGCGCGAATCGCGGAGAATTGGCGAGTCGGGGCAGGGCGCGGAGCGCTTAACCTGTCTAACCCTATCTTAAGGCCTCTAACCGTTGGGAAGCTTCGCTTTCTTGGGAGATGAAGGGATGAGGTCTTGTGGGGCAGGCCTCAATAGAGGTCGGCAGCAAAGGGGGCGGCGGCGATGGGCGTGCAGGAAAAGGGCTCGAACATGCCGTTGGAGCGGGCGAGACCGCCGCTTTCGAGCTGGCGCAGCAGCTTGCCCGCGCCGGCCTTGGTCACGCCCAGGGCGCGGCCGAGCTGGGCGGGGGTGAGGTCTTCCAGGCCGACGAGGAGGAGCCACGCACTGCCGAGCCGCGAGTGGGAGCGCTGCTGCGGGAATTCGGCGGCAAAGCGTCGCGTTGCCCGCCAGATGCGGTCAAGATCGCGGGCCGCTTCGAGCATGGCGCGGAGCAGGCATTCACGCGCGGCATCGCGGCGTTTCGCCGGGGAAAGATCGGCGCGGAACAGGCGGCGCCGGGCAAGGGCGGGCAAGGGGAGGGGCGGGGCGGTGAGGGCAAAGACTTGGGGCCGGGCGAGCGCGAGGAGGTTGATCGCCCAGCACGGACTGAGCGCCGTGGCGCCGAGCGCGTCATCGCCTGCGGGGCCCAGCGAGTAGCGGTGCTGGTCAATCAGCGCCAGAAGCCGCTCCAGCGGGTCTGTGGGCAGGCGATCGCCCGACAGGGTGGCGATGACCGCTTCGAGCTGAACCATGCTCTGTGCCGCGATCGTGGCGGCTTGGCGGGCTTCGGCGGCGAGGGGGGCAACGGCAATGCGGCGGACGGTCCGCACGGCCTCTGCCAGCGGTGATGCGGGGGAGGGGAGGATGGCCGTGAGGAGGGCGAGGAAAGCGTCACGCTCTGCCGCGCATTCGGCCCCGACCAGCCTTGCGCCGAGCGTGATGCCGCGGTCCTCGCGATAGGCGGCCCAGGCCTGCGAGAGTTGGCGCAATGCCAGCGTTTGCTGCATTTCCGGGGTGAAAAGCCCGGCAGGATCGAGGTGCGTGCGGACCAGCGCATCAAGCTGGCCGCGGCGGAAAGCGAGGGTGAGGGGGGCGGGATCGTAGGCCACGGGAGCCGCCACGCATACCGGCATTGCCCCGCACCGTCAACGATTGGGATACCTAACTGCCACTTTGGTATCCTATCATGATGATCGAAACGGGCGGCGGATCAGGACGTCTCGCGCCATCCGTTCCGGCGCGCGGCCAATTCCTCTTCTGCGGTAAGCGCGGGGCCTGCGGCCATGGCCTGCGCGGCGGCGAGGACATCGCCTGCACTGCCGGCCTGGCGGTATTCCCCCGCCGGTGCGCCGCCGCTGCTGGCCGCGCTGTGGTTTCGCAATTGCCACCCTTGCGCATCGCGGCAGGCGATGGCAGCGCTGGCAGCGCGTTCGAACGCCCGGCAATAGGCGCCGCCTGCATCGCGGAAGCTGAGCAGGACGCGCACCGGGGCATCGGCCTGTTGCCCGGCGACGAGCTGGCTATCGAGCGCGCTGGCAAGCTGGGCATCGGCATAGCCGGCATCATCGGCATCGCGGGCAGGACGCAGGGTGAGGGCAAGGACCAGCGAGGCGGCAAGCGCCGGGCCAGCAAGCCATGTCCAGCGCGGCGGCCCCTTGCGGCGGGCGCGCGCATCGGCAAGGCTTGCCACATTGTCCTGCGGGGCCTTGAGCAGCGCGGCGAGATGATCGGGCACCGGTTCTGCGGCAACCGGCGCGAAATGGGCGCCGAGCCGCCGGGCGAGGGCGCGATGCGCGGCAACCTGCTTCTCCAGCGCCGGATCGGCGGCAATGGCCGCAGCGATGCGCTCGAGTTCGGCGCCTTCAAGCTGGCCATCGGCAAAGGCGGCGATTTGTTCGCGGGTGGGCTGTTGATGGGTGGGGGTCATGCCGCTTCTCCCAGCAAGGCCATCAGGGCATCGCGTCCGCGCACCAGGCGCGAATTGAGCGTGCCGACCGGGCAGCCGACGATTTCGGCCGCTTCTTTGTAGGACCAGCCTTCGACCATCACCAGCAGCACGGCCTCGCGCTGTTCATCGGGCAGGAGGGCAAGCGCGCGGTCCATGTCGGCCAGGGCGACGCGGGCTTCCTGTCCGCCTGATGCGCCGACGCCGAGGCCCGCTTCCTCGTCTGTGAAGGTCTCCTGGCGCCGGGTGCGGGCGCGGATTTCATCGATCCAGATATTGCGCATCATCCTGTACATCCAGCTGTCGAGCCGCGTGCCCTCCTGCCACTTGCTGCGCGAGCGCAGGGCGCGTTCGATGGTGGTCTGGCAAAGATCATCGGCCTCGCCCGCATCGCGCGAAAGCCCGGCGGCAAAGCGCCGCAAGCGCGGGAGCAGTGCAAGGATGCCATCGGCGAAGGGATCGGCCAGTGTCGTTACCTTTCTGATGGATAGAACGGACGGCCTCGTTCGTTTAATCCGTGAGACAGCGAAGATATGGCAATATTTTTATGAACATGAAACGCCTGACCATCCCCCTGATCGCGCTTGGTGCCATGGCTACCCCGCTGTGCGCGCAATTGGCGCTGCCCGATCTGGGGCAGGGGGCGGCGGGGCGGACGCTGGGAGGCATTGGCGGCACACTGGGCGATACGCTGGGCGACTTGGGGGGCAAAGTCTCCCGGACCGTTCGGGGCCTTGCCGAGGCGCGGTTGGTCCGGCTCGACAGGCTGGCGCGTGCCAACCGCAACCTGATCGAGAAGGATGCTGCGGGCGCGCTTGCCCGGCGCGGCGAACTGCTGGTGATGGACTCCACTGCCGACGACATCGCCACGGCGCAGCGGGCGGGCTTCGTCGTGCTTTCGCGCGAGCGGCTGGGCGATCTGGGGGTTGAAGTGGTGCGGCTGGGCGTGCCTTCGGGCATGGGGCTGGCCAGGGCGCAGGACGTGCTGTCACAGGCGCTGCCGGGAGCGACCGTTGCTGCCGATACGCTGAACTTCCAGGGCGGCACGGCGTCGGGTTCTGCAGGCAGGGCAGGGGGCGCGGCAGGGGGCAGGGCAGGGGCCATGCCGCCGATAGCAACGCCGGTTGGCGTTATCGACGGCGCGCCCATGCCGGGGCTGAAACCTGCCGAAACGCGCGGCTTTGCCCGTGGTGCGCCCAAGGCCAGCGATCATGGCAGCGCGGTTACTTCGCTGCTGCAATTTGCCGGGGTGCAGCGCGTGCTGGTGGCCGATGTCTATGGCAGCGACCCGGCAGGCGGCAATGCCCTGGCGGTGGCCAAGGGGCTGGACTGGCTGGTGGGCAAGGGCGTGAAGGTGGTATCGGTCAGCCTCGTGGGCCCGCCCAATCCGCTGCTGGCGCGGGCAGTGAAGGCGGCGCAGGGCAAGGGCGCGGTGATCGTGGCGGCGGTGGGCAACGATGGCCCGGCGGCGCCGCCTTCCTATCCCGCCTCCTACCCCGGCGTGATCGCGGTGACGGCAGTGGACGGGCGCAACCGGGCGCTGATCGAGGCGGGGCGGGCGCTGCATCTCGACTATGCCGCGCCGGGGGCCGATATCGCGGCGACCAATGCTGCGGGGCGGCGGGTGAAAGTGCGCGGCACATCGTTTGCAACGCCGCTGGTGGCATCGCGCGTAGCGCTGAAATGGGGCGCCAATCTGGGGCCGAAGCTTGATGCCGAGGCGATCGATCTGGGCGCACGGGGCCCGGATGGCACGTATGGCCGCGGGCTGCTGTGCACGATCTGCCGGCCCGCGCGGTAGGGTGACGAGGGATGGGCGCTGAATGCCCACCCCCAACCCCTCCCGCCTGCGGGAGGGGAGCGAGACTTGGCGAGCCGAAGGCGAGATTAGTCGCAGCGGGGTGGGCCGTTGGCGCTGGCGTTCGCAACCCGGGTGATTTCCGAAAAAATTCTGGGGCGCGTGAATTAAACCGGACAGCCCATCCGTTTTCCTTTGTGAGAGGCCGTTGCGAAGGCGGCCCTGGCCACTTTGAGGAAAGGAAATTCACGATGCGCAAGATCCTTATCGCTTCGACCGCCATGCTGATCGCGCTGGCTCCGGCTGCACAGGCCCAGATCCTGGGCGGTGGCGGCATCGGCGGCGGCCTTGGTGGATCGCTGGGCGGCACGCTTGGCGGTTCGATCGGGGGCAGCACCATCGGCCGGACCATGGACAGCGTCGACAGCACGACGCGCAGCACCGTTCGCAGCACTACACGCGGCTCGGCCGACGCCACGGGACGCGCTTCGGCCAGCAAGTCGGTCGATCGCAAGAGCGGCAAGGTGGGCGCACAGGGCAGTGCCGACGGTTCGCTGACCGGCAGCCTTGGCCAGACGCTTTCCACCCCGACCGGCATGACCCGCGCAGGCGGCTCTGGCGCGGCTTCGGGCGGGGCTTCGGGTGGCGCCAATGCGCAGCTGATCGGCACCGATGCGGTGCGGTCTACCGCTGGCGAAGTCGCCGGAACGGCACGAAGCACGGCGCGCGGGGCGGTTGACGGCACTCGCAGCACTGCCGGTGCGCTGGCGACCAGTGGGCGCAGCGTGGCAGGTTCCGTCGCTGGCTCTGGCGCGGGGATGGCGAGCGGTTCGGCGAATGGCGCGCTTTCGGGCGGTGCGGGATCGCTGGCCCTGGCCGGCAGCGCGGCATCATCGGCGCAAGGTGCCTTCTCGCTCAGCAAGGGCATGAACGTGCTTGGCCCCGATGGCGAGAAGATCGGCAAGATCCGCGAGGTGATCGCCGACAGCCGCGGGCGGGTGCAATCCCTGCTGGTCAAGGTCGACGGTGAAAAGGCCATGCTGCCCGCCGCCAACTTCAGCGGCAGTGGCAACGGCAAGGCTGTCGTCTCGGCAATGGGCGAAGGCCAGATCAAGCGCGTGGCCCAGCAGCAGGAAGCCGCTGCGGAGGATTGATGTAAAGGCCGGCAAAACACGCTGAAGGCGCGGTCCCGGGGAAGGACCGCGCCTTTTCGCGTGGGTGGGTGAGGAGACGGGCAGGATCGGTGCAAGCTCCGTTTGCCCTGGCAGGGTGGCCATGGCATCGTTGCAATCTGATGGTGGCGAGGGGATGGCGCTTGTTGGCAATGATTTCAGAGGCTTGGTGCAAGTTAGGCAAGTGCGCCTGGCGGGTTTTCCTGCCGTTGCTGGCGGTGCTTGCTGCGGGCGGGACGTCTCCCGCGCAGGCCAGCACTTTTACCGAGGAAGAAGTTGTCTGTCCGGTCGGCGGCGAAAAGTTCACGCGGATGGCGCTGATGTCTATCTCGACCTGGGGCGCGCTGCCGGATGGAATGCCGTTGGGTTCGGGCCGGTTTCCGGTGGAATTGCCGCAGTGCCCATCGAACGGGCTGGTGATGTACCGCGACTTCACGCCCGAGGAAGTGGCGCGGCTTGCGCCCTTCATCGCGAGCGAGGGTTACAAGGCGCTACGCAGCGCAGGCGAGACGCCGCGCTATCTGGCCTATCGCACCGCGCAGTTTCTGGGCGACAAGGATCTGCACTGGTGGTTGCTGGAAGCAAGCTGGGAGGCGAAGAACGACGATCCGGCAGGCGAACGGGCGCGGCGTTACAATACGGAATTCGTCGAGGCGGCGCGGCTGGTGAAGCCGGATGCGGGGAACCTCGAAGCCATTGCTGCGCGATTCCGGCTTGCGAACGGTTTGCGCGAACTCGGCAGCTTTGATGAAGCCGAGGCGGTTAGGGCGAGCATCGTCATTTCGCCCAAGGCTGGCGGAAAGGGCACGGAGGCTCGGGAAAACCGGACTGCGTGGGCCGGGATGATTGCCGATCTGGCAGGACCGATCGCGCGAAAGGAGACGAGCCGCATCCCCATCGACATGCTGGGTGTGCGCGAGGCGGCGGGGTTCTGCCTGCGCAAGGAAATCGCCGCGAAGTTCGAGGAACCGCCGCCGCCACCTCTGACCGCGTTCGAGCAGGAGTATTGCGCGGGGCCGAAGCTTAGCGAGACGATCAAGGAGCAGCGCAAGTGGCTGCGTGAGGAGGATTAGCGGGGAGGGCGCGGTTGCGGATTTGCCCCTCCGTCAGCGCTTCGCGCTGCCACTCCCCATTTGCACTTTGTGAAAATGGGGAGGATTGGTGGGTACGCGCCTGGGCTTTGATCCTCCCTGTTTTTGCGTGAGCGCAAACGGGGAGGAGGCAGCCGTGTTGGCGGCTGACGGAGGTGTTCTTACCGTGCATCCTCCAAAATCAGTTCCGCCGCGCGTTCCGCTACCGCCATGGCGGGGCCGTTGGTGTTGCCCGAAACCGGGGTGGGCATGATCGAGCAGTCGACGACGCGCAAGGAGCCGATGCCGTGGACGCGGGCGCGGGTGTCGGTGACCGAACTGGCTTCATCGGTGCCCATGGCGCAGGTGCCGGTGCCGTGGAGGCCGACTTCGACCATCTTGGCAAGCTCGGCCAGGATCGCGGCCTCGTCCTGCACGTCGGGGCCGGGCATGCGTTCGGTGCCGATGAAGGCTTTCAGCGGTTCGGACCCGGCGATGGCGCGGAACAGGCGGAAGAGTTCGAGGCTCTTGGCCCTGTCCGAGGGATCGGACCAGATCGCGGCGTCGGCGATCGGGGCATCGCGATAATCGGGCGAGGTCAGGCGGATCGAGCCGCGGCTCTTGGGCCGCAGGTGATAGCCCGAGAAGGTGAGGCCCGGGTTGGGCGTGAGCGGGCTGCCGGGGCGGGCGGCCATCTCGTTCACCGTGCGCATGGCGAAGGGCGCGGCGCCGACCTGCAGATCGGGCCAGTCCTCGGGCGTGCCTTCGCTGGCGACCAGGCCGGTGATCGGCATGCCGACGCGGGCGAGGTGGCCGGTGCCGGTGAGGAAATACTGGAGGGCATTGCGATAGAGCCGCCAACCGAAGAATTCGCGGTTGGTGCCGGGGTGGTTCGTCAGGTCGAACGAGACGCCGAATTTGGTGTGATCGGACAGGTTCTGGCCAACGCGGGCGAGGTCCTTGATCACCGGGATGCCCAGGGCCTGCAGGGTGGCGCCGGGGCCGACGCCCGACAGCTGGAGCAGCTGCGGCGAGCCATAGACGCCGGCGGAAAGGATCACTTCCTTCGCGGCCGTGTGGCTGCGCTCTTCCCCATGGGCTTCGGTGACGACGCCGGTGGCGCGGCCGCCTTCGATGGTGATGCGCTTTACCGCAGTGTGCTGGGCAATCGTCAGGTTGTGGCGGCCGAGGATCGGCATGACGAAGGCCTTGTACGAGCTTTCGCGCACGCCCTTGCGGTCGACGGTGTACTGGCTGCGGCCGACGCCCTGCTTGCCGGGCGTGGTGATATCGTCGAGCCAGGGCATGCCCTGCGTGCCGAAGCCGGCGACCAGCGCATCGAGCACCGGGGACTGGTAGGTCGAGGCAGTGACCTGCAGTTCACCACCCTGGCCTCGGCCGGGATGCGCGCCGGGATCGCGATAGTCCTCGAACTTCCTGTAGCAGCGGGCGATCTCGTCCCAGCCCCAGCCCGACAGGCCGTGGTCGGTCCAGCTGTCGAAGTCCTTGGGCATGCCGGTGAGATACCAGGTGCCGTTGATGGCCGAGGAGCCACCCATGCCGCGCCCGTAAGTGTGGATGCCGCCGCGCATGCCGGGGCGCGGTTCGGTCTGGTAGACGCGGAAGTAATCGGGGTTGCCCATCATCTTGATGAAGCCGCCGGCCATCTTGATGAAGGGGTGCTGGTTGTCGCCACCGTCCTCGATCAGCAGGACGCG
Organism: Novosphingobium sp. GW835-FHT14H07; assembly: GCF_058793515.1. NCBI lineage: Bacteria > Pseudomonadati > Pseudomonadota > Alphaproteobacteria > Sphingomonadales > Sphingomonadaceae > Novosphingobium > Novosphingobium sp. GW835-FHT14H07. Next base: position 158,763 of record NZ_JBXAFX010000003.1, on the reverse strand, counting down.
GGTTTGCGGATTGGCGCTGAGGCGGTTGGCCAGGACGCAGCCTGCCGAGCCCGCGCCCACGATGATGTAATCGAATTCCGCCATGACCCTCTGGTACCTGTCCCTGAATTAGAATAGAACTGAAGTTCTCTTTTTATCTGCACAGGCCTTGACCCGCTGTCAAGCGATGATTAGAAGAAGCATTCTAATTATCGGGAGAGCAAACGTGCTGCCAGTCGAACGGGTGATCGGAGAAGAAGGACTTGCCGCTACGGCAGGCGGGTTGAAGCTGGCGATGCGCCTGCCATGGTATCGCTCGCTGCCGTTTTCGGTGGTGGAAGTGGGGCCGCTGTCGGTGGGTGGCGAAGCTGTCGACTTGTCCGACGCGCTGATCGAATACAACGGCCAGCAATGGCCGCTTTCGGAGAATGGCGAGAAGGTGGACACCTTCTGGTTTATCCGCGATTCGGCGTTTCTGGTGCTGCCTTCGCTCAGCGCCGAGGTGGGTGAAACCCGCGAGGTTTCGCTGAACCTGTTCATCAGCCCGCCCTACATTCCGGGCATGAAGCGGACCAATCCGCAGACCTCCACGCTCACCGTCGAAGCTGCCTGAGAGAGGACCGGCAATCATGGCTACTACCGCAACTGGTCCGCAGACCGGCGTTACGCTCTATTCCTTCACCAACGAGTACCTGACCCGCCAGTTCGAGCTCGATACGCTGCTGGCCGAAGTGGCCAAGCGCAACCTGGGTCCGAACATCGAGATCATCGGCTTCCAGAACTTCCGTGAATTCCCCGACGTTTCGGACAAGTTCGCCGAAGAGTTCAAGCAGATGATCGCCGAGACGGGCCTGAACCCGGTTTCCTGCGCGATCAATTCCGACCGCTTCCTCAAGCCGGGCGCGCAGCCGATCGAGGACGCCGCGCTGGTGGAATACCACAAGCGCCAGCTGCGTTCGGCCAAGAAGATGGGCTTCAGCCTGGTGCGCTACCAGTTCGCGCTGCCGGTGCACCTGCTGCCGGAAATCGCACCCTATGCCGAGGAGCTGGACATCCGCATGGGCGTGGAAGTCCACGCGCCGATGTGGGCGGGGCACCCCGCGGTGCAGGCCTATGGCGAGATGTACGACAAGCTGAACACGCCGTACCTGGGCTGGATTCCCGACTTCGGCGGCACGGCAAGCCGCATCCCGGAATCGATGCTCGATGCTGCGCGCGCCAAGGGGGCCAAGGAAGACCTGCTCGACAAGCTCAAGGAAGTCTGGCTCGAAGACGGCATGAGCCACGAGAAGGCCGGGCGCCTGCGCGAGTGGGCTCTGCCCAAGGGCCATGGCCCGCTGGAAGTTCAGGCGGCGTGCCTGGCATTCTTCATCCTTTCGAACCACGATCCCAAGAGCTGGGCGGCGCTGGTCGATCGCACCATCCACATCCACGGCAAGTTCTATGGCGTGAGCGAGGATCTGGTCGAGGAAGCGATCGATTACGACACGATCCTGCCGCTGTTCAAGGATGGCGGGTTCACCGGCACGATGGTCTCCGAATGGGAAGGCCATGCCTATGACATGCGCGATGCCTTCGAACAGGTCCGGCGCCACCAGGCGATGGCCCGCCGCATCTGGGGGAACTGAGCCATGGCTTTCGAACTCTCGGTAAACCTCGAATACGGCTTCACCGAAGCGGGCGACAAGATCGAGGACCGCATTGCCGCGGCTGCAGCGGCAGGCTTCCGCAAGGTGGAGCTGTTCCTGCTGAAGGGGCGCGATCTTGATGCGATCAAGGCGGCGCTCGATGCCAACGGCGTCGAACTGATCAGCACGGTGGCGGACTATGTGACGCAGCTGGTCGATCCCGCCACGCACGAGGGCTTCTGCGAGGTGTTCCGCGAGGCGGCCTCGGCGGCCAAGTTCCTCGGCTGCTCGAACGTGGTGGTCACTTCAGGGCGCGGCGTGCCGTGGCTGAAGCGGCCGGTGCAGCTTTCGATCTTCGCCGATGCGCTGCGCAAGATCCTGCCGATTGCCGAGGAGCTGGACGTGACGATCCTGCTCGAATCCGCCAACACCCGCCACGATCACCCCGGCGTGCTGTGCTCGACCACGCACGACAGCGTGGTGGTGGCCGACATGCTGGACAGCCCTCGCGTCAAGGTGCTCTACGACCTCTACCATTCGGTGGTGGAAGGCGAGGACCCGGACGAGGCGCTGGCCGCGGCGATGCACCACGTGGTGCACGTGCAGATCGCCGACGCGCCGGGCCGGGGCGAACCGGGATCGGGCAAGATCGACTGGCCGCAAGCGCTCGCCCGCTTCGAGCGTCTGGGCTACAAGGGCACGATCGGCCTGGAACTGCAGCCGACCAAGCCTTCGGTCGAGGCGTTCGGCTATATCCGCGGGCTGTGCGCCTGAGTTACCCTTCCGTCAGCCGCTGATGCGACTGCCGTCTCCCCATTTGCACTGCGTGAAAATGGGGAGGGTGCGGCAGTCCTCGGCGGCGGACTAAGCAATTCTACGGGGTCCCCAATAATACCGCCTCTTCAAGGTTTTCGCCTAAGTTCTGCATCTTAACCAAGATTCAAGGACTTAGGGCGAAACACGGTGGGGATGCAGGCCTTTGCGAACATCCTCAGGCTGGATACCAGCGATCCGGAGCTGACGCGGGCGCAGTTTCGTTCGTTTTCGCGCCAGATGCCGCTGCTCTATGCGATTCTGGTGTGCAATGCCTTTGCCATCGCCCTGTCGTTCTTCGACCCGGCGCGCCCGATCAAGACCGTCGTGACGCCACTCGTGACATGCGGCATTGCCGTGTGGCGCGGCATCTGGTGGTGGCAGCAGGGCGATCCGGCCAAGCTGTCTGACGAATACATCGCGGCCTGCCTGCGGCGCACCTGCTGGCTGGCGATCCTGATGACCATGGCGTTCGAGGCGTGGTGCATCTGGGTCTATCCCGATGGCGATGCCTATGCGCGCAGCAACCTGACGTTTTTCCTTGGTCTGACCGAGGTCAGCACTGTCTTCTGCCTGATGACCCTGCGTCCCGCCGCGATGCGCGTGGCGCTGGTCAGCACGCTGTCGTTCCTGTTCTACTTCTCGTGGGTGGATGGCGGAAAGCTGCTCGGTCAATCGGTGGTGCTGACTCTGGTATGCATCGGCATGATCGTGGTGACGCACCGCTACAACATCTCGTTCTCCGAACTGGTCCGCTCCCAGCGCACGCTCCGCACGCGGCAGATGGAGGCCGAAAAGCTCTCCGAGGAAAACCGGCGCATCGCGTTCAGCGATCCGCTGAGCGGCCTGCCCAACCGCCGCGAACTCCTGACGCGGCTTGATCGACTCGAGGCGCGGGCTGATCCCCTGCCCGATAGCCTTGCGGTGATCTTCATCGATCTCGATGGCTTCAAGGAAGTCAACGACGAACACGGCCACCAGGCCGGCGACGCCCTGATCCGCAGCATCTGCCTGCGGCTGGGCCAGCATTGCCCTGCGCATGCACGACTTGCCCGGGTCGGCGGCGACGAGTTCGCGGTGCTGCTGGAAAGCCCGCGCGCCCAGGCCGAGGCGGAACGTCTGGCCGCAACGATCCTCGAGGAAATCTCGCTGCCGGTGCTGATCGAACGCCACGTGCTGCAGGTGGGCGCCAGCATCGGCGTTGCCGCCAATACCGATGCGGCCGGAACGCCACGCGAATTGCTGCGCCGCGCCGACACTGCGATGTATCACGCCAAGACCGGCGGCAAGAACCAGGTCGCCGTCTATGATGCCGCGTTCGATGAGGGTCGAAAACATCGCCTGGCCGTCGAAACGCAGATCGGTCGCGGCCTCGCCCGCGATGAGTTCGAAGTCTACTACCAGCCCGAGGTGGATGCCCAGACGGGACGGATCGTCGCGGTGGAAGCCCTGCTGCGCTGGCCGCGTCGCCCCGAGGGCCCGCTGCCGCCGGATGATTTCATCGACATTGCCGAGGCCACCGGGCAGATCCATCCGCTCGGCATGTTCGTGCTCGAACGCGCCTGCCGCGATATTGCACCGCTGGGCGACTTGCGGCTCAGCGTCAATGTCAGCCCGGCACAGTTTCGGGATTCGCATTTCGAACGGCAGGTCGCCCATGTGCTGGAGCAGACCCGCTTTCCCCCCGAGCGGCTGCAGTTCGAGATCACCGAGGGCTACCTCCTCGCCAATCCGGAGCGCGTGGTGCGCGCAGTCGAGACGTTCAAGGAGCGCGGCATGTCGATCGCACTCGACGATTTCGGCACGGGCTTCACCAGCATCCACTACCTGCGCAGCTATGGCTTCAGCCACATCAAGATCGACAAGTCGCTGCTCGACGGCCTGGCACCGGGGAGCAAGGGCGCGATGCTGGTGACCGGGGCGATCATGCTGGCCTGTGGGCTCGACATGCGCGTGATCGCCGAGGGGGTCGAGACCGAGGAACAGGCGCAGCTGCTGCGGCAGGCCGGATGCCACAAGCTGCAGGGCTACCTGTTTGGCAAGCCCATGCCGCTTGCCGATTTCGTCGCTGCCTGGGAGCGGTCGGAGCGCACCGTGCTGCAAGCCTCGGCGCGCTTCGCCGGTTAGCGGTCAGGCCGCGAACGCTGCCTTCAACCGCGCGCCCGCCCGTTCGATATAGGGCATGGCATCGGGCACCGCCTCGAACATCGAGAAGAAGCCGTGGATCATGCCGGGCGCGAGTTCGGTCTCGACCAGCACGCCGGCCTGCTTCAGCGCCTCGGCATAGTCCAGCCCTTCGTCGCGCAAGGGATCGTACTGCGCCACCAGCACCGTGGCGGGCGGCAGGCCTGAAAGGTCCGCGTGCTGCAGCACCGCTGCTTCCGGGTGCGCGTTGGCATGATCGCCCACGTAATGCGCCCAGAACCACTGCATCATGCGGGTGGTGAGGAAGTAGCCTTCGGCATTCTCGGTATAGGAGCCGTTCTCGAAGTTGGTGTCGGTGACCGGGTAGATCAGCAGCTGGTGGGCGAGCTTCGGCCCGCCGGCATCGCGTGCCCGGATCGCCACGGCAGCGGCGAGGTTGCCGCCCGCGCTGTCACCGGCCACGGCCAGGCGGTGCTTGTCGATCCCAAGGTCTGCCGCGTGGTCCACCGCCCACAGCAGGGCGTCATGGCAATCGTCGAGCGGGCCGGGGAAGGGCGTTTCCGGGGCGAGGCGGTAGTCCACCGACAGCACCGCCGCGCCGCTGGCCACGGCAAGGGCACGGGCCGAGGCATCGTGCGTCTCGATCGAGCCGATCACCCAGCCTCCGCCATGGTAGAACAGCACCAGCGGCGCGTTCTCTCCCGCGCCCTCGGGCTTATAGAGCCGCGCGGCGATGGAGCGGCCGGGCAGGTCCAATGTCAGGTCGCGCACTTCGGCCACGGCCGGGGGCGGGCCCATCTGCATCGGCCGGTTCGCCTCGCGCAGGGCCTCGGGCGTGATCGTCTCGTAATCGACCGGCGGCATCTGCGCGAAGAAGCCGAGCAGTGCCTCGACCTGCGGATTGAGCGTCATCGGTATCTCTCCCTTACCCGTATTGGGCGACGACTTCGGCCACGGCCGCAGCCACGTCGCCGCGACGATAGCCGAGCAGCGCGGTTTCGCCAGCGTCGGGTTCATAACTGATCGTGTTGCCGCGCCCTTGCGGGATGGCCACGTCTGGCAGGAGCGGCAATTCCTCGTCGCGCTCTTCCAGCTTCACGTCACTACCAACTGCGTCGAAGAACAGCTGGAAGTATTCGCGGAAGGTCAGGTTCTCGTCACCCACCAGATAGGCCTTGCCCGGCTCGCCCCGCAACAACGCACCCTCGATGGCTTCGGACAGTGACCGGAACGACATGAAGTTGGTGCCGCCGGTGGGAGCGAAGAACGGGATCGGGATCTGGCCCTTGGCCCATGCCACGTAAGGCTCGAAGATCGCGCTGGGCAGGCCGGGAACGGCGCCGACCATGAAGGGGGCATTGACGCTGATCACGTCGAAGCCCTCGGCACCCTCGTTGCGGGCAAGCTGGCACGCGGCAAGGCGCGACTGGATATAGACGTTGCCCGCAATCAGCTCCGGTGCGGCCTGCGGATAGAAGCTGCCGAGCTGGATGGCTCGGCTGACCCCGGCTTCGCGCGCGGCGGCGAAGACGGCCGGCAGCGCTTCGTGGTTGGCTTTCTTCAGCCATGCGCCAAAATCCTCGCCCTGCGGCACGTGGCGCGGGTCGTTGCCTGCGGCAAAGACCATCCAGTCGAAGCCGGAAAGCGTTGCAGCGGTGAAATCACCCGCCACGTAATCTCCCTTGAGAAAGCCGAGCCCTGTCAGCGGCGTGCCCTGCGGCGCCGACGAGCGGCCGGTGATCGTAACGTCATGGCCCTGGCGCGCCAGATGCAGCGCGGCGTGGCCGCCAAGGGCCCCGGTGCCACCGATGACCAGTACTTTCATCATTCTCTCCCTTCGGAATTCGCGTTCACCACTGGTAGCGGTGCAAGATCGGGGCTGCGGCGCAGCAGGTTGCCGCCATCGACCGCGATGCACTGCCCGGTCACCCAGGCGCTTTCGTCGCCGGCAAGAAAGCGTACCGCGCCGGCCATGTCGTCGGCCTCGCCCAGCCGGCCGAGCGGGTATTCGGGCAGGAAGGCCTCGGCCGCTCCGCCCTCGAACATGCCCTGTGTCGCGCCCGAACGGGTGAGGCCCGGGCGGATGGCATTGACGCGCAGGCCCGAGGGGCCGAGCTCGTCCGCCGCCGCGCGCACCAGTCCTTCGAGCGCCGCCTTGGCCATGTGGTAGGCGGCCAGATGGCGGAAAGTGAGGACCGCCGCGCCCGATGACAGGCAGACGATCGACCCGCCTGGCTGCATCAGCGGCGCAGCAGTGCGGATCACGTGGAAGGCGGAGACGACGTTGCTCTCGAAGGCATCGCGAAGGTCTGCGGCGGTGGTCTCGATCAGCGGGCGGAACCCGCCGCCACCGACCGTGGCAAAGGCGACGTCGAGCCTGCCGGCCAAGGCGTGGGCGCCGCGTACCGCTGCGGCCACGGCCTGATATTCGGTGCCATCGCCGATGAAGGTGTGGACTTGCGCCTCCGGCACGTGCGCGCGGATGCGCGCAGCGGTTTCGGCAAGCCCGTCGGCCCGCCGCGCCATCAGGGCGAGGCGCGCCCCGTCACGCGCCAGCTGCAGCGCGCAGGCCTCGGCAATGGCTCCGGTGGCACCGGTGATGAAGGCGGTACGGCCGGAAAGACCGCTCACGCCGCGCCGCCCGGATTGGAGACGGCGCGCAGTTCTTCCCAATCGACGATCAGGGTGCGGCGGGTGAATCTCCATGTGCCTTGTTCGCGCCGCCACTGGTCCTGATAGCGGATCGCCCAGACCAGCAGCTTGTCGCCGTCCGGCGCGGCAATGCGGTGTTCGGCGGTGGAACGGGTCTCGCCCTGCGCGGTGTCACCGTCCACGGTCACGTCCATGTCGTGCACCACATGGCGGGTCATGGTGAAGGCGTGGGCGAGGTGGTCGATCGAGCCGAGGTTGGCTTCCATCCCGGTGATGCTGAAGCCAGGGCCGCTGATCTTGACATCGTCGGCCAGCACTTCGCGCCACAGCGCCTTGTCGCGCCGGTCTGCGCCGAGGGCATAGCGCTCGGCGGTGCGGCGCAGGGCGGCAAGGTCGCTCATGCCACGGTGCCCGGAACAACGAGGCCATTGCCCGAAATCAGCGGCACGTTGGTCCATTCGCCCTGCGGCGTGCGATACCAGCCTGCTGCTGCCAGTGCGCCGCCATCGATGTTGATCGCGCTGCCCGTTACCCATGCCGCCAGCGGGCTGGCGAGGTAGAGCGCCGCGCCTGCACAGTCGCTGGGGCGGCCGAAGCGGCCCAGCGGAATCCAGCGCTCCTCGTGTGCGCGGTTTTCCGGCGGGATCATGATATCGAGCGCCACTTGCGGGGTGTCGGTCGTCTCGGGCGCGATGGTGTTGACGCGGATGCCCTCGGGGCCAAGCTCGAGCGCGAGGCTCTTGGTAAAGCCGGTGACGGCCCACTTCGCGGCGGCATAGACCGAGCAATAGGGGATGCCGCGATGCGCTTCGATCGAGGTGACGTTGATGATCGAGGAGCCGGGCGCGCCCTTGCGCAGCAGCGGGATCATCGCGCGGGTCATGCGCAGCATCTGGCCAAGGTTCACGTCGAGGATCTCCTCGGCCTCCTCGTCCTCCAGCATGGCGAAGGGGCGGGCGTGGACGAAGTGGCCGACATTGTTGACCAGCACGTCCAGCCGGCCGGTCTCGGCGGCGATCCGCTCGGCCAGCATTGCGCCGACGCCGCGCTGGCGCACGTCGCAGCGGATCACGCGGGCCGAGGGCATGGCGGCTTCGGCTGCATCGGCTGCATCGGCATTGGCGGGGTCGATCTCGGCGATCACCACTTGCGCGCCGGCTCCGGCGAAGGCCTCGGCAATGGCGCGCCCGATGCCAACGCCACCGCCGGTGACCAGCACGGTCTTGCCAGCGAAATCGAGCGCCTGCGCAGCGAGCTTTGCGTTATCCACCGCAGTCATACGGCAACTACCCTCTCCATGCCGATGATTCGGCAATAGTTGTTTCTATTTCTACGCATACTGTTTTCGGCAAGAGCACATGTCAACCGAATGCGCAGGGAGAGGGCACTGTTATTGCTAGATTCCCGGTTGCTCCGCCGGAATGTGCACCACCAGCCCGTCCAGCTCCTCGCCAAGCTGGACCTGGCAGGACAGGCGGCTGTTCGGGCGGATCTCGACGCCATCGATGGCCTCGAGCATCTCGCGTTCTTCCGGCCGGGCGGGGCCGGTGCGGTCAAGCCAGTCCGGGTCGATGTAGCAATGGCAGGTGGCGCACTGCATCATGCCGCCGCACAGCGCGTCGATCCCGTCGACAAGGTTGCCGACCGCAAGCTGCATCAGGGTCATGCCCTCGAAGTTCACGCAAGTCCGCGCCGAGCCGTCCGGCTGGACGAAAGTCACCTTGGCCATTCAGTGCGCCTTATGCATGGGCCGGGCAACCGGCCGCCTTGGCGAGCGCCGCCACGTCCGCGCTTCCCCCCGCGCCATCCAGCTTGCGCCGCTTGTAGCGCACGCGGCAGGGCTGGGCGGGCCAGTAGGTCGATGCGCCGGCGATGGGGCGCACTTCGTCGATCAGCTCCATGTCGAAGTTCTGCAGCAGGATCGCCACCAGCACCTTCATTTCCATGCGCGCGAAGTTCACCCCCGCACAGCGATGCACCCCGCCGCCGAAGCCGATCAGCGAGTTGCTCTCGATCTGCGCGTCCGGGTTCTGCGGGTTGAAGCGTTCGGGATCGTAGGCATCGGCATTGCGGAAGGTTTCTTCCATGCGATGGCTGACCGAGGGCGCGAGCAGCACGAATTCGCCCTTGCGGATGCGATAGCCGTCGCGCTCGATATCGGCGCTGGCCTTGCGGCTGAGCATGTAGGCGACGGGGTGGAGCCGCTCTGTCTCGCGCAGGGCGAGGTCCATCTTCTCCATCGCCACGGCCTGCTCCCACCCCAGGCTGGCACCGTTGCCGCCGCCGATCAGGCCGGCGACCTCTTCGCGCAGCACCTGCTGGTAGCCGGGGTTCTGGAGGAGGTCGGCCAGCGCCCAGCTGACTTGCCCGGCGGTGGTTTCGTGGCCCGCCCAGACCAGCAGCAGGATCAGGTGCCGGATGATCTCGTCGGGCACGGCGCGGCCATCGGGATACTTCGTCTCGATCATCGTCTGGAAGAAGTCGGGCGGATCGAGCGGACTGGCGCGGCGCTTGTCGATCCACGATTGCAGGATCGCGTGGAGCTTCTTCTTGGCGCGCTGGCTTTTCACCATCTTGGGCGTCGGCAGCCACAGCGGCAGCACGAACTCCATGCCGCCCGAGAAGTCGCGGAACAGCTCGAAGAATTCGTGGCCAAGCTTCTCGTGGAATTCGCGCCCCATGAAGCTGTGCGCGGCGATGTCCATTACCACGGGGCCCAGCGTCGGGATCAGGTCGAACTCGCCTTCCTCACCCAGCCGTTCGACCAGGTTCAGCGATTCCTCGACCATCACCGGCACGTACTGCTTCATCGATGCCGCCTTGAACCGGGGCATGATGATCGCGCGCTGGCGCAGGTATTCGTCCATCTCGGCAAACGAGTAGAACTCGGGCGAGAACATCTTGAGGAAGAACGGCATCGACTCCCGGATTGAGAGCAGCTTGTCGGTTTCCTCGAAGAAGAAGCGGTTGTGCTCCGGCCCCAGCATCACGTTCATGCGCTGGCCCATGAAGTTCATCGCGAAGAGCCGGCCCTTTGAGCGATAGCCGCGCTTCAGGACGGAAACCGGATCGCGAAAGAACTGGGCGAGGTGCCCGAGCAGCGGCACGCCGCCATCGAGCAAGGGAAGGCCGTCTGCACCCGCTGCTGCACTTGCCATCGATCATCTCCCCGTCTGGCCGGTTGCTCCGGCTCCAACGGGCGAAGGGTATGGGGCGGGGGGGCTGGTGCAAGGGGTTCGCGGATCTCGGTATCGCAGGATGATCCGGCGGGGATCATTGAGCGAACGTGCCTGAGCGCTTTGCCGAACAAGCCTTCAACCACAAGCCCCGTCATGCTGAACTTGTTTCAGCATCCATCTCTCACCGAACACTGTCCGTGGATGTCGAGAAATGGACCCTGAAACGAGTTCAGGGTGACGAAGCAATTAGGCGAAGGTGCTTCGGCGCTACCCTTCAATAGACCGCCGCCGGGTTCTTCGGGCGCGGGCTGCCGAGCATTTCGCGGTGCGAGGGGCGGTCGTGGCCCCTGTCCTTCACGCCGAGTTCCTTGGCGATTTCCGCCACGATAAGCGTCTGGCCGGAAAGCTCGTCGCGGTTCGGCGCCCGGTCGATGGCAGCAAGGACGTGGGCGGAGAATTCGGGGTTCTCGGCCATCGACAGGAAGCCTTCGTACTGCTCCGGGTTGGTCTTGGCCGCGATCAGCGCGCGCTCGGTCAGTTGCGGGCCGAGCCAGAGCGAGACGGCGATCACGCCGGTGCCGCGGAAATCGTGCTCCATGTCGTGCGCCAGCTTGTCGAGCCCGGCCTTCTGCGCGCCGTAGGCGGGGCCGTGCATGTAGCAGGTCGCGCCGAACGACGAGGTCATCGCGATCAGGCCCGACTTCTGCGGAACCATGATCTTCGCCGCGTGCCAACTGGCGACGTAGGCACTGCGCAGACCGACATCGATGATCTTCTGCGCATCCAGTTCCTTTTCCCAGAACGGCGCCTTCTCGATCAGCTGGTGGTGCATGTAGGCGGCATTGTTGACCAGCACGTCGAGGCGGCCCTGCTCGTCCATGATCTGTTCGAATACGCGGGCGACGCTGGCATCGTCGGCATGGTCGCAGACCACGGGAATGCCCTTGCCGCCGTTCTCGGTGATCCTCTGCGCGGTTTCGGATACCGTGCCGGGCAGCACGGTGCCGTCCCAGCCCTTCGCGTCACCCGGCGTAACGGTGCGCCCGGTAACGTAGACGGTGTAGCCCATCTCGCCAAAGCCGCGCGCGATGCCGGCGCCTGCACCCCGGCTGGCGCCAGTTACGAGAGCCACTTTCGGTTGTTCGGACATGGTGGATTCCTCTTGCGCGATCTTCAGCCCAAGTGGGCGAAATCGAACTGGCTGGTGGGGATGATATCGTTGCGGGTGAAGTCGATGAAGGCGTGGCAGCTGGCCATCATCGCGTCGAGATTGGCCTTGAACTTTTCCGGGTTGCCCACGGCATCGAAGAATACTTCGGGCTGTTCGAGCGCTTCCAGGGGAAAGCATTCCTCGACGAATGCGCTGTAGGCCGGCGCGCCTTCGGTGAGGGGGCGGACGATCAGGTTCTGGACGTATTCGAAATTCGATTGCGTCTCGATCGCCACCCGCGTGTGGTGCGAATGCCAGTGGGCGACGGCCTCTTCGCGGGTGATGTCCGGGCGAAAGGTGATGAAGCTGGCCTGGCTCCAGCCCCAAGTGCGGTGTTTCCCCGGGGAAACATTTGTAGAACACGGGTGCGCGGTGTTGGGGATGATCTCGGATTCGCAGACCAGCCATGCGGCGAACCAGGCCGAATGCGCGGCCAGCGCGGCATCGACCTCAGTCCGGAAGCGGGCGTTTGCCGAGGGCATCCAGAACTGCACGACGGCGGCCTGCTGCGGCGCCTGCCACTGCTGGACCAGCGCCTCGCCGGGGGCGACCGTGGCATCGCGCAGGTTGAGCCGAACCCGGCTCGCTCCCGCAGCGACGAGCGCCTGGGGCAGGGTGCCGAGCAATGCGGCGCCGAAATCCTCCCGCGATTGCTGCGGCGGGGCCCAGAGGGCAGCGATGACCTTTTCCATGGGCTGCGCCTCCTCAGTCGAAGTTGGCCTGTCCACCGTCGAGCGGGATTGTCGCCCCGGTCAGGTAGGCAAGGTCCTGCCCCGCAAGCGCCACCAGCGCGCGGCCGATATCGCCTTCCAGGCTGCCGACCCGGCCCAGCGGGATCGTGCGGAAGAAGGCCTGCGCCTCTTCGGGATTGTTCTCGATCCACCACTTGAGCCCGGGCGATTCCGCGTGCGGCGCGATGGTCAGCACGCGGATGCCTTCGCCGCCCCATTCGGCGGCAGCGGCGCGGGTGAGCGAACGGATCGCCTGCTTGACCGCGGCGTAGCAGCCGTAACCGGTCATGTCCCAGCGGATGCCCGCCGACGAGCAGAAGTTGAAGATCGTGCCGCCGCCGCGCGCGGCGAGGTGCGGGCGGGCGAGCTTCATCAGGCGGTGCGTGGCCAGCGGCCCGCTTTCGAATCCCGCAAGGAAGGCTTCGTCCGTCACGTCCTCGAGCTTGCCGAGCGGCACTTCCTGGGCATTGTTGACGAGAATGTCGAGCCCGCCGAAGGTGGCGACGGTGCGCTCGACCGTCGCGGCAAGGTCGGCGGCGGACTTCACGTCGCAAGCGACGGCAAGCGCCTGGCCGCCCCGTTCCTCGACCATCCGCGCCGTTGCCTCGACCTTGGCGAGCGTCCGCCCGGTGACGACGACAGATGCGCCAGCGCCTGCCATTGCCAGCGCCACGCCCTGTCCGATGCCCTGCCCGGCTCCGGTTATCAGGACGACTTTGCGGTCAAGATCGGTCATGCTTCTCTCCAGTGGCGTGAAGCGTCTTGCGGCCTCTCGCTGATCGGGTTGTTGCCACGGCCTCATGCAAACTGCAAACCAAAATCTGAACGCAGGTTACAGAGAAAACGTGGCGTATTGCTGTCTTTGCGTAAGATGCGGCATTTATGGCAACGCAAAGTGTGGTCCGCTTGGGCTTGCCCAATGCTCTTGGGCGTGCCATGCTGAGGGCGTGGGAGAAGATCGCGATCGGTCCGCAAATCGTTCGCGATTCGGTTTTCGGGATCACGAATGCGCTGTCGTCACCAAGGCAGAACGGCGCGGTGATCAAAAGGAGTGATGCAGATGGCAACCTCGAAAGAGTATGGCCTGGGTGAGTTCGATTTTCCGCGCGGCTGGTTCATGATCGGAACTGCTGCCGATGCCACGCGCACTCCCGCGCCGATCCGCTACTTCGGCAAGGATCTGGTGATCTACCGGGGCGAGAGCGGCAAGCCTTACGTGGTCGATGCCTATTGCCCGCACATGGGCGCGCACCTGGCGAAGAACAGCACGTCCTACATCGTGCGCGATGGCGAGCATGTCGAGGGCGAGTCGATCCGCTGCCCGTTCCACGGCTGGCGCTTCGGCACCGATGGCGCGTGCAACCACATTCCCTATTCCGACTTCATCCCCAAGGCAGCGAAGCTCGGCACTTATCCGGTGCTCGAACGCGCCGGGATCATCTGGATGTGGCATGATCCGGAAGGGTTGGAGCCCGACGTCGAGCTGGCCAATTTCGGCGGCCATTATGGCGAGCCGGGCTGGGTCGAATGGAAGATCGACTACATGGGCGATCTTAACAGCCACGGCATCGAGATCGTCGACAACATGGCCGACTTCGGCCACTTCGTGCCGATCCACGGGGCGACCGACTGGCAGTACTTTGCCAACGAGTTCATGGGGCCGCACCTGCACCAGTACTACAGCGCCGGGCACCGCACGCTGACCGCCAACCCCGAAGACGCGCTGGTCCTGGATACCTGGTACGAGGGGCCCGGCTTCCTGCAATCGGAAATGGCCGGCACGTTCGACAGCTTCATCATGATCGCCAACACGCCGATCGAGGACGGGGTGACGCGGTCATGGCACGCGCTGATGGTCAAGGTTCACGACGGCAGCCGCGAGACGACCGCCGAGGACCGCCAGACTGCGCTGATGTATCAGGAAGCAAGCCGCCTTGCCTTTGCGCAGGACGTGGAAATCTGGGCGAACAAGCGCGCCTGCATCAACCCGCTGGCGATCCCCAAGGATGGGCCATACGCCAAGGTGCGCCTGTGGTACCGCCAGTTCTACAACCCGCGTGACAAGGCGCCCGAGATACAGGGCCGGGTCAATGGTCTGCACGTCACGCTCGACAAGCGGCCGGGGCAGAAGGTGGCCTGAGGACATAAGGCTCCCACGCAGGGGCCAAGGGAGAGATCATGGGAAAGCTTGCAGGCAAGGTGGCGATCGTCACCGGTGGCGCGCGGGGCATGGGCGCGGCGACGAGCCGGCTGTTCGTGGCCGAGGGCGCGAAAGTGGCGATTGCCGATGTGCTGGACGAGGCCGGTGAAGCACTGGCCGCAGAGCTTGGCGATGCGGCGCGGTTCTTCCATCTGGACGTGACCGACGAGGCCAATTGGGCTGCCGTTGTCGGCGAAGTTGAAGCAACGCTGGGACCAGTCGACGCGCTGGTCAACAATGCCGGCATCCTGATGTTCAAGAGCCTGCTCGAGACGACCAAGGCTGATTACGAAAAGGTATTGGGCGTCAATCTCGTCGGCGAGTTCCTCGGCATCAAGGCGGTGGCGCCGGGCATGATCGCGCGTGGGCGCGGTTCGATCGTCAATGTCTCTTCCGTGGACGGGATGAAGGGCGCGAACAGCCTGGTTGCCTACGCCTCGTCCAAGTGGGGCGTGCGCGGGCTGACCAAGGTGGCGGCGATGGAGCTGGGCCACAAGGGCGTTCGGGTGAACTCGGTCCACCCCGGCGGAGTCGACACGGTGATGTCCAACCACTCCGGCGCGCCGCGCGAGGAAGTGGACAAGGGCTATGGCAACGTGCCGTTGCAGCGCATCGGCGGGCCGGAAGAGGTGGCCGCAGCCAGCGCCTTCCTCGCCAGCGACGAGGCCTCCTACATCCACGGCGCAGAGATCGTGGTCGACGGCGGAATGACCACCGGCAGCTACTACATGGGCTTCCCCGGATCGCCGGGAATGTAATTCCGGGCATCTCCTGCTTGAAGGGCTGCCCTTGCAGGCAGCCCCCGAGCGGTTCAGATCTTGCCTTCCTTCAACATCAGCACCGCATTGTGCGCGGCGCGGGCCGACATCGCCATGTAGGTGAGCGACGGGTTCTGGCAGCCCGACGAGGTCATTACCGCGCCATCGGTGCAGAACAGGTTCGGCGCCTCGTGCGCCTGGTTCAGCCCGTTGAACACCGAGGTCATCGGATCGCGGCCCATGCGGGCGCTGCCCATCTCGTGGATGCCCAGACCCGGCGGTCCCGGTTCGGTCCGCTGGTAGACGACAGTGCCGCCGGCGGCTTCGATCATGGTCCGGGCATCGGCCTGGATCTGCCTGGCCATCTTCTTCTCGTTTTCGCGCAGCTGAACGTCGATGTGGAGCAGCGGAATGCCCCACTTGTCCTTGCGCGTCTGGTGCAGCGTCATCCGGTTATCGGGATGGGGCAGCATTTCGCCAAAGCCCGAGATATAGGCGACCCACGGCCCGAACTTGCGGTTCCGCTCCTTGATCTCCTGGCCGATTCCCGCGGAAGCATCGGGCTTTCCGCCCTGCCGGGTCACTGCGCCCTGATAGCCGTAGCCGCGCACGAAGCCGTCGGCGTCCTCGGTCACGTTGCGATAGCGCGGGATGTAGATGCCGGTGGGACGGCGGCCGTGATAATAGCTGTCGGCTGGATAATGCGGCATCACGCCGGCTGTCGCCAGCGCATACATGTGGTCCATGATGTTGCGGCCGACCTGGTCGGACTTGTTGCACAGGCCGCGCGGATTTGCCTCGTTCGCCGAGTTCAGCAGGATCTGCGCCGATCCGATGGTCGATGCGTTGAGGAAGAAGACCTTTGCCTCATAGGTCCGCCCCTCCATGGTCTTGGCATCGATCACCCGCACGGCCGTGATCCTGCCACTGGCCGGGTCCTGCACCAGGCTGTGCACGATCGCATCGGTGACGATGGTCAGGTTGCCGGTGCGCTCTGCCGCGGGGAAGGATGAGGACAGGCTGGTGTGGTTCGCCCCGAAGCTGCAGCCGCGTTCGCAGATCGAACGGTTCTGGCAGCTGGTGCGCCCCAGTTCCTCGTGGTGTGGCTGGGCGACCGAGAGGTTGGCATTGCGCCCGATGATCACCTTGCGGCCCGAGAACTTCTCCTCGACCGATGCCTTGAACAGCTTTTCGGCATCGTTCATTTCCCATGGAGGCAGGAATTCGCCATCTGGCAGTTGCGGCAGGCCTTCCTTTGACCCTGCCACGCCGATGAACTTCTCGACATGGCTGTACCACGGCGCGAGGTCGTCATAGCGGATCGGCCAGTCGACGCCGTGACCGTCCTTGGCGTTGGCCTCGAAATCCATGGGCGAAAGACGATAGGCTTGGCGGCCCCACATGATCGAACGCCCGCCGAGGTGATAGCCGCGGATCCAGCTGAACGGGCGGTCTTCTGGCGTGGTGTAGGGATGTTCGCTGTCCTTGACCCAGAACTGCTTGGTCGCGGCATTCACGGCATAGCACTGGCGCTGCACAGGATAGTCGCGCGCCAGTTCCTCTTCGGGAATCTCGTTGTTGTTGGGCAGCTCCCACGGCATCTGGGTGTCGTTGTAGTCGCTGACGTGTTCGACCTTGCGGCCGCGCTCTATCACCAGGACCTTCAGGCCGCGTTCGGTCAATTCCTTGGCGGAAATGCCCCCGCTGATACCCGAGCCGATAACGATGGCGTCAAACATGAATCTATCTCCGCTCAGAACGGACCGAGGCCGAGGAAAGGCCGGGATTTCGGGGTAAGCTTGACCGAGGCCTGGTAGGGGCCGGGCACGTGATCATAGACCAGCTCGTGCTCGCTGCCGGTCGGGCTGTAGTAGTAGAGGCCGATGACCAGCTCCTTCAGCCGCTTGTAACCGGCATCGGTCGGTACGGTCCCCGTCTGCAGGAACCCCGCCTTGTTGGCATCGAGCGGGGCTGTCGGCTTGAGCGCGGCGGCATCGTGGGCGCGCAGCACCGTTTCGCGCTCCTTTGCGGAAAGCGCGGCAAAGCTGCGCCCCTTGGCAGCTTTGGCCGAGGCATCGATCCGGTCAAGCGCCGCGAGGATCTCGGCCCGGGTGGCCGACGCGGCCCAGTTCTTCAGCATCGCGTCAAGCCGGGCGGGGACTTGCGCCGCAAGCGCGCCCGGCGTGTCGGTGACGGGCAGCATCGTGTCGGCCACGCTTGAAAGCAGCGCAAAGCGTGGGGCGGGGAGGAAGGGCGTGGTCTTGCCGGCCGGTGCCGCAAGTGCCTCGATTGGAAGCGCTGCCGCGCCGAGCAGGGCAGCGAAGCCGGCCAAGATGCCACGGCGATCGGTTTCGGGAAGATCAATCATCGGCAGTCTCCGTGTTCTGGCTTGCGTCTTGGCGCAGGGCAAAAATGGCAGGTGTGGACATCATGCCTGGCCCCAGCATGCGCGGATAAAGTGGTGCCCCTCGGTGTAGACCTCTTCCGGGCTGCTGAAGAAATCGCGCCATACGCGGGTTGCGGCGGCGAGCTCGGGCAGGCCCTTGCCGAAGGCCTCGATGGTCAGCCAGCCATCGTACCCCGTCTGCTTGAGTGCGGCGATGGCCTCGGCAATCCTGGCATGCCCGCGCCCCGGAGTGCCGCGATCGTTCTCGCTGATGTGGACATGGGCCACGTGGCCGCGCGCCAGTGCCTTGCGCAGCGCCGCCACCGGGTCCTTCTCCTCGATATGGGCATGGAAGGTATCGTAAAGGATGCCGAACCCGGGTGCATCGAGACGGTCCAGATAGGCGCTCGCCTGTTCGCAGGTGTTGAGCAGGTAGCACTCGAAGCGGTTGAGGGGTTCCAGCGCCAAAGGCAGGTTTGCCGCGCGGGCGCGTTCGGCAACTGCCCGGTGCACCTCGGCGCAACGCTCAAGCTCGGCCTCGGTCGGCCCGGCCCCGCTGAACAGCCCGAGCGGCTGGAACAACGGTCCGGCCAGAACCTGCGCGCCGAGCGCTGCTGCGCAATCGATCACGCGCTCAAGATGCTGGACCGCACGGGCGCGGACTGCGGGATCGGGTGAAATCGGATTGTGCGCTTCGTCCGGAAGAATGGCCGTTGCCGTGCGTTCGAGCCCGATGCCGTCAAGGATGTCGGCCAGCCCGGCAAAGTGCGCGCTGCTCGAAACGTCGAACATCGGGACTTCCACGCCGTCGAACCCGGTGTCCTTCAGCGCTGCGAGCAGCGGCGCATCAGCGGGCGTGACATGCCCCGTCCACAGCAGCAGGTTGATGCCGACCTTCACGGATCAGGCCTTTCCGCTTTTCCGTTCGACGAGGCGCACGGCGAGGAAGATGAAGAAGAGCACCACCGGAATGATGGCAATGGTCTGGAAGCTCTTCTCGGCAGCGTAGGCAAGAACCTGCTGCAAGGCATCGCTGCCGGGCTGCAATGCGGCGAAGGCTTCTTCGCCCCCGGCCTTCTCCAGCTTGGCCCTGTCATAGATCGCGCCGAGTTCGGGGAGCACGAAGTAGATCGCCAGCGCGCCGGCAAAACCGACCAGGCCAATGCCCCATGGGCCAGAGCGCGGGTATCGCCGCGAAACTGCCGCCAGCATGGTCGGCCACATGAAGCACACGCCGAACGCCCAGACCGTTGCCGCCAGTACCGCCGTAACGGGTGAGTTCGCCAACGACAGCAGGTACAGGCCCACGGCCGCGGGCACCGTGCACATCAGCAGAAGGCCCATGTCGGAAAAACGATGTTCCAGCGCGCCGGCGAAATGGCGCATGACGAACATGATCGCAGAGACATAGACCAGCACGAGGATGCCCGGCATGCCGACGGTATTGGTCAGCGTCACATCGACCCATGCGCCCGGCGCCAGTTCGCTCGACGCGGTCAGGAACATGATGGCGAAGAATACCCAGAAGCTCGGCCGCTTGAACGGCTCGGTCATCATCTCGCCGAAGGAGACGCCTGCCACGGCGCTTTCGGTCTGCGGGAACTGGTGGCGGGCTGCCCAGATTGCCAGAGCCACGCCGGGAATGAGGCACAGGCCCACCAGCGCCTGCCACGGCAGGTCGAGCGACTTGAAGAACAGGACCGAAAGCAGACCGCCGAGGATCAGGCCTGCCGGCCACCAGGCGTGCAGCTCGTTGAGCTTGCCTGTCTTCTCGTCGGGAAAGAGCGTGGCCACCACGGGATTGATCGAGGCCTCGGTCGCTCCCCAGCCGCAGCCCCACAGCACCATGGCCAGGTTGAGCACGAGCATGATCGAGGCGGGTGGAGCGTTCCCCGCCAGCAGGACAAGGAGCGGGCCGAGGATGAAGCAGGCCGAGGCGAACAGGATCACCTTCTTTGCGCCCAACTTGTCGAGCAGCGGCGAGATGACCAGCAAGCTGATGGCAAAGCCGAGGAAAGAGTTGCCGAGCACGACGCCGATAAGCTCGCCCGAATGCTGCGGGTCGATCGGATCGAGCAGGGCTGTCTTCATTGCCCCGGCGGCGCCTGCGCGCACGGCGTTCGCCAGTGCCGCACAGAACAGGGCAAGGACGCAGATCCAGAAGATCGATTTCCTGTTCTGGGATGTGGTTGCCATGAAAGAATTCCCCGCCCGTTCCTGTGGTTGCTCTATTTCGGTTGCTTGCTTTGCGCGGGCCCGGCGGCGCTGGCGGCATCGCTGCCGCAGCCGCTGCCGGCGCGCTTCATCGCCCACTGTACCGCACCCGTAAGGAACTGGCGGTACTGGGGATCGTCGTAAGTCTGTGCAGTGTGGCCTGCCGCAGCGTAGAACACGCGCCCTTGGCCAATGCATCGCCACCACGCCACGGGATGGTCCTTGCCCATGGCAAGTTCGGTGCCCATGAACGAACCCGGCTTGTAGCTGCCCTCGTCGATCGTGGCGAGAACGGTCAGCCCGGGGATGCCGCGCGGCGACTTGTCGAAGGAATACCATTCGTCGACATGATCGAACCTGTCAGGCAATGACGCGGTCGAAGGGTGCGCATGGGTTTCGACGTTGACGGCAGCGCTCTGGAACTGCGGGTCCATCGGATGGCCGATGAAGTTCGTGCCGATCACCGAGGTGACATACCAATCCCACGCCTTGTGCGAATTGTCGCCCGCGCCGTGGATCCCGACATAGCCACCGCCATTTTCGAGATAGGCCTTGAACGCAGCGCGCTGTTCGGGCGTGAAGACGTCGCCGGTGACGTTGGAGAACACCACGGCATCGAAGCGGGACAGGATCTCGGGGCTGAAGGCCGCTCCGTTCTCCGTCTGGTAGAGGCCCCAGCCATTCTGCCGGGCCAGCGCGTCGAACATTTTCGCAGCAGCGGGAATCGCCTCTTCATGGCGAAAGGCATTGGTCTTCGAGAAGACCAGCACGGCGGGGCGCGGAATGTTGGCGGGAATTTGCGGCGGGACCGTCTCATAGACTTTGACACCGCCCAGGAACACGCGCTGGATCAGGTCCCAGTTGCGCCACGCCAGGATCGCCATGACTACCGCGGCCGCAAGCAACAGCAGGCCGAGCACCTTCAGCACTTTGCGCAATATCGCTCTCCCCGCGCCGTCGATCCTTTTGGACCCCAATTAGATAGCGCTGTCAATGTGGTTGGTAACCCGCATGCCCGGCCAGCGCAAGGCCATGGCAGTTCACGAGGATGGTGAGTAAAAACTTAGTTCCTTTACGCACCATGATGGGTATATGTCTACGCATTCCTGGCAAGTCGGCGAGGCATGCTTCACCTTTGCGCATCCTGTCATGCGTATGGCGTGGGCTCTGGCCCCTGATGAGCACTCGATTGACGTGAAGAAGGGACGATCATGACCAACCGACTTGCCGGCCGCCGCATCATCGTTTTCGGCAGTGCGACGGGCATTGGCGCAGCCACCGTTCGCCGCCTTGCCGAGGAGGGCGCGCAGGTATGCGCAGCAGATATCAACATCGCCGGTGCGACGAAGGTTGCCGAGGAAGCCGGTGGCGCCACATTCGCCGTCCATGTCGACATCGCTGACGAAGCCTCCGTCCAGCAGGCGACCGCGGCCGCGGTGGATCGGTTCGGCGGGCTTGATGGAGCGCATATCAACGCGGCCGACCTGCGCGTGATCATGGAAGATTCCGATGCCTTGGCGATCGACCTCGCCACCTTCGATCGCACTATCGCGGTAAACCTGCGGGGCCACCTGCTGTGTACCCGCGCAGTCCTGCCTCACCTCGTTGCCAGTGGGGAGGGCGCGATTGTCTATACCAGTTCGGGCGCTGCCCACGGCGCCGAGCCAACACGTCCCTGCTATGCCATGGCCAAGGCCGGACTTAACGCATTGATGCGCCATGTCGCGGCACGCTGGGGAAAGGATGGGGTCACGGCCAATGTCCTCGCGCCCGGCTTCACCGTCACGGGCGAGATGAAGGCGCAGATGGACGCGAATGCCGAGGAGGCCAGGAAGTGGGCGGACTACTACATGGCCCGCACCCCCCACACGCGCCTCGGTACATCCGAAGACCATGCCGGCGTCGTCGCCATGCTGCTGTCGCAGGACGGGCGCTGGATCAATGGCGGGATCTTCGATGTCAACGGCGGCTCGCTGATGCGCGCCTGAATGCCGGCGTAGCCCTTTCGGCAGCGCTCAATCGCGCAGGTGGCGCTCGATCGCTTCGTCGGTGAAGCCCACCCCGCGGCAGCAGAACCATACGGCGTCGCGGATGAGGTCCTCGGTGTTGCCGTGGTAGGGCGAGCGTTCGACGTTCGAAGCCAGCACGTTGAGCACGGTGCCGACGTGTTCGGTGAACAGCGAGGTGTTGGCGACCGAGATTTCCCGGCCCACCACCTCGCCAGCGTCGCGCGCCTGGCGCAAGGCGGCGGTGAGGCGATGATTCATCAACCGGTGCGCGCGGCGATAGACCAGCGTGGCAAACCGCGCGTCGCCGATCAGGCTGGCAAGCAGCAGGCGGAAGCCTTCCTTGAAGCGCACCTGGGACGGCCCGATGACGAGGCTGAAATAGGCATGGAGATTGCGGACCAGCGCCCGCCCGTTGAGTTCCTGAAGCCCGAGGATCTCGTAGCTGGCATCCTGTTCGCGGATCACTTCGCGCAGGACGGCGCGGTAGAGCGCCTCTTTCGAGGGGAAGTGCCGGTACATCAGCGCTTCGGATACGCCCGACCGCTTGGCAATCTCCTGCGTGCGCGCCGCTTCATAGCCACTCTGCGCGAAAATTGCGCGGGCGTTGGCGAGAATGAGCGCCTTGCGGTCTTTCGCGGGGAGGCGGGTGCGTTTGGTCACGCATCCCGACTAGGGCGAAACCCCGGTCCCGCGCAAGAGAGATGCATGGAACCGGGTTGGCGGTCTCAATCGATCAGGCGATAGCAGCCCGGTTCCGGGCGGCGGGTGGCGTTGAAGAAATCGACCAGGCGCCAGGGCCACGACAGGAAGACACGGCCTTTCGAGTTGTTGTAGTAGGAATTGGCGCGCGGGTGGGTCCAGATCATCTGCGGCATGCGCTCGTCCACCTTGCGGTTCCAGGCATCGAATGCGTCCTGCTCCACCTCGAAGGCGCGGGCGCCGGCTTCGGTGATGCGATCGAGCGCCTCGATGATCCAGTTGACCTGCGCTTCGGAGATAAGGTTCTGGCCGGCGGCGTGATTGGGCGCGCTGTTGGGGCCAACGGTGTGGAAGTAGTTGGGATAGCCCGGGACGCACATGCCAAGGTAGCTGCGCGGGTCTTCCGCACCCCATTCCTCGCCCAGTTCACGCCCGCCTTCGCCCCTGATCACAAGGTTGCCGACCATCTGCGCGACGTTGAAACCGGTGGCGCAGATGATCACGTCGCACTCGAACACCGAGCCGTCTTTCGCCTCGATGCCATTTGGCAGGATGCGGGCGATGCCCTGCGTTTCCAGGTGGACGTTGGGGCGGGCGAGCGCATCGAACCAGCCATTGTCGAGGATAATGCGCTTGGAGAAGATCGGGAAATCGGGGGTGAGCTTCTCGATCAGGTCGGGCCGGTCGGCAAAGCGCTGCTGCATGTAGCCGAGCGCGTACTGGCGCGTCATCTCGTTGCCTTCGGAGACGGCCAGCATGTTGCCTTCCCACGCCGGGTCCTTGAGCACGTTCGAGAACAGTCCGTCGGCCGCAGCCCAGTAGACGCGGAAGCGGAACCATTCCTTGAAGGTTGGGATGTTGGCCAGCGCCCACTTCATCCCCTCGCTCACCTCGTGGGCGATTTCCGGATTGTAGAGCACCCAGTGCTTGGTGCGCTGATAGACGGTGAGTTCGGCCACCTCGGGCGCGATCGCGCCGCAGAGCTGGGCCGAGCTGGCTCCGGTGCCGATCACGGCGACGCGCTTGCCCTTCAGGTCGAGATCGGCGGGATAGGCGGCGGTGTGGACGACGGGGCCCTTGAAGCCGGACAGGCCCGGGATGTCCGGCATCTTCGGGCGGTTGACCGGACCGTGGCCGTTGATCACCGCGTTGACGACAAGGTCTTCTGTCTGGCCATCGGTACGGCGGACAGTGACGGTCCAGGTGCAGGACTTCTCGTCCCAGACCAGCTTTTCGACCGTGGTGTTGAAGCGGATGTCGCGGCGCAGGTCGTACTTGTCGGCAACGCCCGTCATGTAGCGCTGCATGTCGGCGCCGTGGGGGTGGTAGTGCTGCCAATCGGGCCAGATTTCCCAGCTGAAGCTGTAGAAGTGGCTGGGCGTATCGACGCCGACGCCGGGGTAGCGGTTTTCGTACCAGGTGCCGCCGACTTCGGGGTTCTTCTCGATCACGACGAATTCATAGCCCGCCTCGCGCAGCTTGGTGGCGGCGGCCATGCCGGTCATGCCCGCGCCGATGACGAGCACCTTGAAGCCGGCCTCGGGGGCAGGACGATCGGGCAGCTTGCTGCGGTCTATCCAGGGACGGAAGCCGCACTGGTCGTTCACCAGGTCGACGAACTCGGTGTCCACCGGTTCGCCGACGGTCACCGACATTATGCGCTGGACGAGCGCGTCCGAGGGTTCGCTGCTGGCGAGGCCTTCGCCGGTGGTGAGCAGGTGCCGCAGCTTGAGACGCAGCGCGTCGGCCAGCTCGTCGGGAATTTCCGTCGGAGGATAGGAGAACGCGGGCCGGATATGGGGCGCGAACTGTTCGAGCAGATCGGTATCGTGCGAGAGATGGACATAGGCCGCAAGCAGGGTCGGCACGTTCGCTTCATCGAGCGCGCGGGCAAGGTCCGGGCCATTGGCCAGTGGTGTAAAGTTGGTGCGCTCAGCCAGAATCGCGTTCATCTCGCCTCTCCGTTTTGATAAGTGGGCACTTACATCATAATTCGGAATTGGCAAAGAGGTCTGTGCAAGCGGTTGACTGCCAGCTTGATTTAATCGAACTTATGAGGACGATTATAACCAGCGAGGCAGCCCGACGTGGCGATTTCCACCAAGAAGACGATCTTCCTGACCGGTGCGACCGGCAACATGGGCAGCGCGACCCTTGCCGAACTGGCGGGCAGGGCAGACCGCTTCCGGGTCCGCGCATTGGTGCGGCCGGAGGAGCAGGGCCACCCGGTGGTGAAGCGGTTCGCAAAGCATCCGGCGGTGGAGTGGCTCAGCGGCGATCTGACCAGCGCGCAGGACATGCGCCGCGGTATCGACGGCGTGGATCAGGTGCTGCACATCGGCGGCATGGTCTCGCCCCTTGCCGACCAGTTCCCCGAACTGACCATGAAGGTGAATGTCGGCGGGGCGCGCAACATCGTCGAGGCGATCAAGGCGGCAGGGCAGGCAGAGACTACGGCCCTCGTCTATATCGGCACGGTGGCGCAGACGGGGCACCGCAATGCGCCGGTCCACTGGGGCCGCACGGGCGATCCGATCAAGATCAGCCGGTTCGACCAGTACGCAGTGAGCAAGACCCAGGCTGAAGCCATCGTCGCGCAAAGCGGGCTGAAGCGCTGGGTCTCGCTGCGCCAGACCGGCATTGCGCATCCGGGCATCTGGAAGATCTTCGACCCGATCATTTTCCACAACCCGTTCAACGGCGTGTTCGAATGGGTGACGGTGGGCGATTCGGCCCGGCTTGCGGCGAATGCCTGCGAGGATGCCGTGCCCGAGACGTTCTGGAAGCGCTTCTACAACATCGGCGGCGGGGATAAGCTGCGGGTCACCAATCACGAGTTCGCCCGCATCACCGCACGCGCGCTGGGGCAGAAGGATGCCTTCGCCAGCTTTCGCCCGCACTGGTCGGCGACGCGCAACTTCCATGGCCAGTGGTATGCGGATTCGGATCGGCTCGAGGAGATGGTGCCGTTCCGCTCCGAGACGCTGGAGGACTGGGCACAGGCGATGGTCGCCAGCATGCCGGTGCCGGTGCGGCTTGTCGCCCGGTGGTTTCCGGGCGCGGGGCGCAGCCGGATGGAGAAGCTGGCCAAGGGCCCGGGGGGCACTCTCAACTGGATCGCGAATGACGACCGCGAGCACATCGATGCCTATTTCGGATCGCGCGAGGCGTGGGAGCGGCTGCCGCGCACCTGGGCCGACTTCGAGTTCCGCCAGCCCTCGCGCGAGGTCTCGCTGCTCGACCACGGTTATGACAGCGAGAAGCACGAGCAGGACTGGACCGGCGACGATCTCAAGTCTGCCGTCGCGTTCCGGGGCGGCAAGCATGTTGGTGCGATGGGCGGTGCCGACGAGCCGACGCAAATCCGCTGCGCCATGGGCCATGACTTCACGATGACGCCCCGGCTCTACCTCAAGGGCGGCCACTGGTGTCCGACCTGCATGGTCGATCAGGACAGCTACGATGCGAACAGGGCCGCCAATCCGTTCTTCGCGCAAGTCTGGCCCGACATGGATTGAGCCCCGGGGACTCAGGCGAGCGACTGTAGCGGGTGCGCGGTAAGGCGCTTTCGCCCTTTGGTTATTGCGTTGCGAAAATGGCGCATTCTTACGCAAA
Organism: Novosphingobium sp. GW835-FHT14H07; assembly: GCF_058793515.1. NCBI lineage: Bacteria > Pseudomonadati > Pseudomonadota > Alphaproteobacteria > Sphingomonadales > Sphingomonadaceae > Novosphingobium > Novosphingobium sp. GW835-FHT14H07. The sequence continues at coordinate 132,545 of NZ_JBXAFX010000003.1, read as the reverse complement.
TCCCCCGCCGCAGGCCAATTACGACCGAATAAGATCGCTATTGAGCGAATCTGATTTGACGCACCCGGCATCTTTTGTTAGTTAAGACTAACTTCGGCGTGATTGAATGCAAGGACCGAGGGGGAGTGAGTCTGATCTTGGGCGCATGGGCCGGTCCAGCACGATGGACGGTAGGCGCGCTATCGCTCCCCTGAAGTCACCGCACGATCCCGCCGGAATCGGACCGAGCGATCGGCACAAATGCAGGCGCGAAACGCAGGCGGGGCCACCTCGCTCTTTCGGCCAACGAGGGGAGGAAACATGAAGTCCGACAACACCAGGTTCGCGCTGCTGCTCGGCGCCAGTGCAATCGCGATGCTGCTGCCAGGTGCAGCCATGGCGGCCGAGCCGGCCGACGCCGCGCCGCAGGCGGCAGAGGAAGCGCCGAGCAACGAGATCATCGTTACCGCCACCCGCCAGTCGCAGAAACTGCAGGACGTGGCGATGACGGTGAACGTGGCCACCGGCGAACAGCTCGAGAAGTTCAAGATCTTCGACGTCAAGGACGTGCAGCAACTCGCTCCCGGCCTTGAACTGACCAATGTCAGCGGCCGCAACAACACCACGACGCTGCGCGGCATTTCATTCGACCCCGATCAGGGCACCTCGCCCGCGGTGCAGGTCTACCTCAACGAGATCCCGACCGACGCACAGACGGTCTACACCGCGATCTATGACGTGCAGCAGATCGAAGTGCTTCGCGGGCCCCAGGGGCTGCTGCGCGGCCTTTCGGCGCCGGCTGGCGCGATCACCATCGCCACGCGTCGCCCCAGCTTCGAAAAGCCTGAGGGCTACGCGCAGATCACCGGCACGACCCGTGCGGGCTACAACGCGCAGATGGGGGCCTCGCTGCCGTTCTCCGACACGTTCGCGATCCGCGTTGCCGCGCTGGTCGACGGCAACCGCCTCAACCACGTCTATAACGTGACCCGCAAGGAACGCTCGAAGAGCACCACCGAAAGCGCGCGCATCACGCTGGGCTGGAAGCCGACCGACAACTTCACCGGCTACCTGACCTATCAGTACCTCGAAGCCGACAACCGCCAGTTCCAGCAGGTCATCGGCGCGGGCAATACGCCCTACAGCCAGTATTTCACGATTCCGGTTCCGGGTGTGGGCGATCTTCCGGCGCTGCTCGCCGGTGTGTTCGTGCCCGATACGACTGCGCGGTCGGGCCCGGCGCTGACCACGGACGATTATGCCTCGGTGCAGGATGGTGCCTTCCGCAACATCAACAAGTCGCACATCGTCAACCTCAACCTTGACTACGATCTCGGGCCCGCGACAATCGCCTTCGTGGGGGCGCACCAGTTCAGCAGGCTCGACATCCAGCGCGATCTTGATGTGACCAATGCGCTGCCGGGCTATGTGCAGTATTCCGATGTGGTGACGCCCTACAAGGTCGACACGGCCGAATTGCGCCTGACCTCGAACAACAGCGAAGGTCTTGGCTGGGGTCTTGGCGCGTTCTACACGAAGCAGACCGGCACGACCGTGGTCAACCAGGATGCATCGCAGTTCTGGTATGCGGTAAGCCCTAATGCGCAAGTCAACCTGCCATTCGCCGCGATCGGTTTGCCGATCCCCGGCTTCACGCCGTTCACGCTGCCCAACACGCTGGGCATCGCAACGCGCGTCAACGTGCCGGTCAACAACCAGACCTGGTCGTTCAACGCCAACCTGCGCTACCGCTCCGGCCCGCTGTCGATCGAGGGTGGCGTGCGCTATTCGATCATCAAGAGCGTTCAGACCACACAACTGACGCTGAGCGGCGCCGTCAATAGCGGCCCGACCGAGATCATCCCGCCGGCCCTGCAGCGCAATACCAACAAGCCGGTGACGGGCGGCGTGAATATCTCCTACGAGATCACGCCGAACCTCAACGTGTTTGCCGCCTATGGCCACTCGTTCCGCGCCGGCAGCACGGGCGTTGCCGTGCCGGCCGGAATTTCCAACGACCTGATCCGCACCAATCCGGAAAAGAGCGATTCGTTCGAGGGCGGGATCAAGGGCACGATGTTCGATCGCCGCGTCAGCTATTCGCTTTCGGGCTATTACCAGAAGATCGACAACTTCCTGTCGCGGTTCACCGACATCTATTACAACGCTCCCGCGAACCAGCCGGCCACCGGGTTCTTTGACTTCAACTACAATGCCGATGCCACGATCAAGGGCGTCGAAGCCTCGTTCGACGGGCGCGTTTCGGACAACTGGGACCTGGGCGTGTCGGCCGCATACACAAAGGCGCGGTTCGACAATGCCCGCGTGCCGTGCACCGACTTTGCCGGCACCGGCGTCCCCAACCGCAACGGCACGCCAAAGGTTACCGGCACGGGCAATGTCAGCTATTGCGTGGCCAATGGTCGCCTCGCCGAAGTTCCGGACTTCAGTCTGACTGCCAACACCGAACTGCGCCTGCCGATGGGCTCGGTGACGCCGTTCGTGCGCGCCCTGTTCACCTATCGTCCGGGCTTTGATTCAGAGCGGGCGCAGTACACCTATCAGTCGCGCGAACTGCTCAACATGTTCCTGGGCGTGCGCACCGACGACGGCAAATGGGAGTTCGACGTGTTCGCCCGCAACCTGCTCGACCAGCGGCGCATCACCAACCGTGGCCTCGGCAACGGGACGGTGGATTCCCTGATTGCAGGCACCTTCAATTCGGGCTTCCGGCAGGTCAGCCTGACCAACCCGCGCGAATTCGGCGCCACGCTGAAGTTCAACTGGTAATTGCCTGTCGCGCTTGGCGAAATCTGCAGGGGCCGCTCGCAAGGCGGCCCCTGTGTCGTAGACGGGTGTGCGGCGTAGATGCGCTGCACTTTGGTGCAAATAGACAATTTCACCAGTGTTTTTGCGGCAAAGTTTTGTCTAGATGCTTTGCAAGGCGCAAAATGCGTATCATAAGATTCACATGGCTACGCACTAGGTGTCGAGGGGTATTAAATGTCGATCTCAGCAGCCACGCTCGATCTCGTCGCGGCTCATGCCGAAGAAGGGCGCAAGGCGCGGCGCATTTCCGACAAGGTCGTGGAAGCACTGCGGCAAGAGGGCTTCTTCCGCCACTTTACCCCCGCCAGCCACGGCGGACGCGAAGGGACGCCGCAGGACTTCTTCCTCGACCAGATCGCCATTGCCGAACGCGACATGAGCACCGCCTGGGCGCTGGGGATCGTCGCGGTTCACAACTACCAGATCGCGATGATGGCCCCTGAGACACAGGCCGAGGTTTTCGCCGATGGCCCGGACGCCATGATCTCCAGTTCCTACAATCCGGTGGGCGCGAAAGTGCAGCGCACCGAAGGCGGCTTCCTGCTGTCGGGCCGTTGGGGCTGGTCGAGCGGGAGCCTGCACTGCAACTGGGTGCTGCTGGGCGGGATGGTGGCCGAAGAGGGCCATCGCACCTTCCTCGTGCCCGCCGGCGATTACCGCATCGACGATACCTGGCACACCATGGGCCTGCAGGGCACCGGCTCCAACGATATCGTGATCGACACACCGGTTTTCGTGCCCGAGCGCCGCAGCCACAAGCAGATGGACGGGTTCAATTCGGTCCACCATCAGGGCAGCGGCGTCTATGACCTGCCATGGGCGCAAGTGTTCATTCGCGTGGTCAACACCGCCGCGATAGGTGCAGTGCGCCATGCCATCGCGCTGTTCAGGGATCGCGTCGGCCTCAGCTCCACCGACATGACCAAGTCCGCCGCCGACCCTGATGTGCTGGAACGCATCGCCCGGGCCTCCAACCTTGCCGAGGAATGCCTGACGGTGATGGTCAGCAACTTCGAGGCGATGGAAAGGGCGGGCTGGAAGCCGACCATCGAGGACCGCGTCCGCTATCGTTATCAGGCCAGCCTCGTGGCTGATCGCTGCATCGAGGCGATGGACCTGCTGATGGACGTGGCCGGTGGCCGCTCGGTCTATCTCGGCAGCGATTTCCAGGATCTGTGGCATGACGTGCGCATGTCGCGCGCGCATGTTGCCAACAATCCGGTCGGCTTTGCGCGCAACTATGCCAGCGTGCTGATGGGCGCCGAGAACCGCGACTTCTTCCTGTAAGTCGCGGTTCTTGTCGGCGCAGCTGATCTATGTTGCGCCGATGCCCAGGTGGCGTTCGAAGAAGCGCGCCATGAGGTCGATTGCCTCGCGCGATTCCGGCAGAGCCACGCTGAACCAGAAGCCGTGCGGCATGGCCTCGAACACGTGAAGGTCGGCATCGCGCCCGGCCTTGCGCAAGGCACGGTGGAACATGGCCGCCGAACTCAGCACCGCATCGCGCGTACCGGTGACCAGCAGCGTCGGCGGGAAGTCCGAAAGGTCGCCCTTGATCGGGGTCAGCAGCGGATCGTTGCGGTCCGCCGCTCCAACAAAGACACCGCGTTCGCACAGCGGATCGTCCAGCTTTGCGCCGACGTGGCCGTAGAAGCCCGACAGCGTCAGGTAGTTGAAGGTATCGCCCAGCTGCGTCACGTCGCCGCCGGCGGTGAACACGCCGCAGGCAGCCGGTAGTGGAAGCCCTTCCTTCTTGAACCGCATGATCGCCATGGCCGTGAGGAAGCCGCCAGCCGAGGTGCCGAACAGGATCACGTCACTTGCCGCATGGGTCTTCAGCGCATCGCGATAGACCGCGACGATGTCGTCCACGGCCGCGGGGAAGGGGTGCTCGGGCGCAAGACGATAATCGACGGCGATGACTTCGCACCCGGTTTCGGCAGCAATCGGGATGGCTTCCACCAGCGAGCCCGAACCCATGACGAAGCCGCCACCGTGCAGGTTGATCAGAAGCTTGCCAGCATGGCGCACGCCGTCCCTGGGCGCAATGCGATGGCAGCGCACGCCGTCGATCGCGGTCTCCTCGACCGTGCAGGGATAGGCTTCCAACGCCTGCTGGTTCAGCCACTCGAACATCGGCGCCAGCGGTTCGCGCATCAGCCACATCGGCACCGGGGGCGCGTCCTCGGGCATCTGCTGGTTGGGATCGAAGCGCAGATAGGCCTTGGCCTCCTCGCTGATCGTATCGGGCACGTCGAGCTTGATCCGGCCCAGATCCACGACCCCGTTTTCAACATCATAGCTGCGCATCAGGCTTGTTCCTTCCGGCCTTTCGGCTTGTCATTGCGTAACATATGCGCGAAGAGGCTACGATAATCAATGATAGTGAGTGCTGATTCACTTTCCTTGCGGAATGTCTGAGAGGCCGGCTCGCAAGGCCAGTCACGACATCGCGCAGCGCGAACGGGAGAACGATACGATGACCGCAATTTCCGGCTTCACGAAGCTGATCTGCCGCGATGAAGAGGCGATGGCCTCCTACTACGTGGCGGTCTACGGCTACGGCATTGTCCAGAGGGTGGCTGGCTCAAGCGATGGCGAGCCGTTCCGCGAAGTGATCCTCGCTCCGGGGGGTGACTGGACCAAGGGCTCGCTGGTCATGTTCAACTTTACCGAGCGCGCTGCTCCCCGCGACCAGCAGGTCATCCTCGGCTTCGTGGTCGAGGATCTCGACGCACTTGTCGAAAAGATCACGGCGAACGGCGGCAAGCTGGTCGGCCCCATTCGCGAGGAGGCTGATCACGGCGTGCGCGTGGTATTCGCGACCGATCCCGAAGGCGCGCTGTGCGAAAACGTGCAGATGCTGGCCCATTGATCCGCAGCGGAGAGTAAGTTCATGGCCTTGGACAAGGACGTATTTGCAGGCGGCGTGGCCGTCGTAACCGGTGCCGGTTCCGGCATTGGCGCAGGGCTCGCCCGTCGCGCCGGCGCGCTCGGCATGACCGTGGTGGTGACCGACATCAACGAGGCCGCCGCCGCTGAAACTGTCGCCGCGATCAAGGCGGTCGGCGGGAAGGCCGAAGCCGAAAAGGTCGACGTGTCGATTCCCGAAGAGCTCGATCGCCTCGCCGAACTGGTATTCGCCCGGCATGGCGAAGTGCGCCTGCTGATCAACAACGCGGGTATCGAGACCGTCGGCTACACCTGGGAAGTGCCCACGGCGCGCTGGGAAGCTGCGCTGAACATCAACCTCCATGGGGTGATCCACGGCGTGCGGGCCTTCGTCCCCCGCATCATCGCCAGCGGCAAGGAAGCTTGGATCGGCAACCTTTCCTCCGTTGGCGCCTTCGGACAGATGCCCGCGCAGACCGCCTATATCGTCACCAAGCACGCGGTGCAGGCGTTCAGCGAATGCCTCTATCTCGAGATGGAATTGAAGAAGCTGCCGATCCACGTATCGGCGATCATCCCCGGCATGATGCGCACCAACATCTTCAATGCGGAAGGCGGCGAGGGGGAACCGGCCAACGCCAGCGGCCACCGCCGCGCGATGTTCGAGATGATGCGCGACTACGGCATGGACCTCGACGAGGGCTGCCGCCTGTTCCTCGAACAGATGGCAGAAAACAGGTTCTGGGTGCACAGCCAGCCCGAGATGAGCGAGCAGGCCCTTGGCGGGCGCATCCGTTTCATGCAGGAGCAGACCCCGCCGGTCATGCCGGACATCGCCCGCCAGATCGCGGCGGATTGAGAGGCACGGCAGCGGCGCGCCTTTCGGCGCGCTGCTCTTCCGGCTGACTTCAGCTTGTGCGCGGGGTTTCCACCGCGGCGTTGCGGCAGGCCCATTCGAGCAGAGCCGAATAATCCTTCTTCGCGAATTCCGGCACGGCGCGGGCTCCGCCATAGACGGCGTGAGCGGCCGCGCCGACCGGCAGGCCCATGCGGTATTCCGCCGCAGCCGTCATCGCCAGGGTCATGTCCTTGAAGGCAAGGTCGATGGTGAAGCCGGGGGTGGTATCGCCCTTCAGCACCTTGTTGACCATCAGCGTGTGCAACTGGCCGTTCTGCGCCGTTGTGCTGCCGGTGACCTTCAGGATCGTCTCGATATCTAGGCCAAGACGCGTGCCGAGCGCGACGGCTTCGGCGCTGACTTCGGCGATGGTCAGCAGCAGGAAGTTGTTCACCAGCTTCATCCGGCTGCCCATGCCCTGCCCGCCGCAGCGCATGATGTCCTTGCCCATGGCATTGAGCAGCGGCTCGACGCGGGCGAAGTCCTCGTCGCTCGCGCCCACCATGAACAGCGATTCCCCGCGCTCGGCATGGAGCACGAGGCGGCCGATCGGGCTGTCGACGAAGGCCACGCCCTTTTCGGCACAGGCCCTGGCGACGCGGTCGGTGCCGTTGGCATCGATGGTCGACATGTCGAGCAGCAGCGTGCCGGGCTTCATCTGAGCCAGTGCGCCATCGGGGCCGAGCACCACGGCCTCCACATGGGGCGTCGCGGGCAGGCAGGTGATCACCACCTCGACATCCCTCGCGGCTTCGGCCACAGAGCCCGCCTTGCGCCCGCCCAATGCCACGATCTCGTCGGCGCGGGTCGGGTCGATGTCATAGGCGATGACGTCAAAACCCTTGCGCACCAGATGCATGGCCAGTGGCAGGCCCATCGCGCCAAGGCCGATGTATGCAACAGTCGTCATATCTCTCTCCGACAGCGCTCAGACGGCGCCGTGATTGATGTAGCTGGTCTTGCTCTCGGTGAAGAATTCCGCGGCCGTGGAGCCGGTCTCGCGCGCGCCGTAGCCAGAGGGCGAACGCCCGCCGAGCGGGACGTGGTATTCGAGGCCCGCCGTCGGCGCGTTGACCATGACCATGCCGGCCTTCGACGCCTTGCGGAAGCGTTCCGCACTCTTGAGGCTGGTCGTGGCGATGCCGGATGACAGCTTGTATTCGCAGGCATTGGCAGCGTGGATCGCCTCGTCGAGGTCCTCGACCTTGATCACCGAAGCAATCGGCCCGAAGGATTCGTGCTGGTTGCAGCGCCATTCGGCCCTGGTGCCGGTCAGCAGCGTCGGGGCCATGTAGAGGCCCCGCGTGCGCGCTTCCACGGCACCGCCACCTGCGGCAAGCTCCGCGCCTTCGGCCTGCGCATCGATCACGAACTGCAGGTTCTCGTTGAACTGCTGCACGTTGGCGACCGGGCCGATCTGGGTCTCGGGATCGAGCGCATGGCCGACGCGGTAGCTGCCCGCCACCTTGGCCATGCGCTCGACAAAGACATCGTGGATGCCTCGCGTCACGATCAGGCGCTCGGTCCCGGTGCAGCGCTGCCCGGTCTGGATCCAGGCGCCGTTGCTGGCGATCTCGACCGCGAGATCAAGGTCGGCATCGTCGAGCACGACGAGCGCATTCTTGCCGCCGAGTTCGAGCTGACACTTGGTCATCGTCTCGGCGGCGCGGGTCAGCACGGCGCGGCCCGTGGCGGTGCCGCCGGTGAAGGTCAGGCCATCGGCCTCGTCGATCATCACGTTGCCGGTAGCGCGGCCATCACCCATGACGAGGTTGAACACGCCCGCCGGAACGCCCGCGTCTTCGATGATCTGCGCCAGCATCACCGCGCAGCCGGGTACGAAGCTGCTGGGCTTGAGCACCACCGCATTGCCATAGGCGAGCGCGCCTGCGATCTTCCATGAAGGGAGCGCGATCGGGAAGTTCCACGGGGTGATCGCGGCGATGACGCCCAGCGGTTCGCGCGTGACCAGCACGTTGAAGCCATCGCGCATCGAATTGTACCATTCGCCCTGCGCGCGGATCACGTCGCCGGCCGCGGCCTGGAAGCACTGTGCGGCGCGCAGGGCCTCGCCTATGCTTTCGGGCAGGGTCTTGCCTTCCTCGCGGCTGAGCAGCTTGCCGATCTCCGGCGCGCGCGCCTTCAGCAGTTCGGCAATGCGGTAGAGGATATCGGCCCGCGCCTGCATGTTGAACGCGGCCCATGCTGGCTGCGCCCGGCGCGCCGCCGCCATGGCCTCGCGCACTTCGGCCTCCCCAACCTTGGTATAGCTGCCCACGGTCTCATCAAGGTCGGACGGATTCTGCGTGGTGAACGGCGTTGCGCCGTCCACCCAGCGACCGTCGATGTAGTTTGCACCCTGCATCACAATGTCTCCGCAATCACGCCAGCCGCCAGCAGGCGTTCGATCTCGTCCTTGCCGAGCCCCAGTCTTTCGCTGAGCACGGCGACGGTATCTTCGCCCGAGCGTGGCGGGGCGTGGCGATATGTTGCGGGCGAGGCCGAAAGCTGGGCCGGGAAGCCAAGCACCTTGACCGGCGTCCCGTCGGATCGCGCCATCTCGTGCACCAGCCCGCGCGCTTCGATCTGCGGGTGCTCCAGCACTTCGGGAATCTCGTTCACCTTGCCGCCGGGCAGCCCCGCCGCTTCCATCGCCGCGATCAGTTCAGCCGATTTCCACCGGGCGATGGCCGGGCGCAATTGCGCGAGCAGGGCTTCGCGGTTGACGCTACGGCCAGCGCTGATCGCAAAGCGCTCGTCGTCAGCGAGGTCAGGCAGGCCGATCAGCGCGGTGAAGGCGCGGAACTGCCGATCATTGCCGAGTGCGACGAGCACGCTGCCGTCCGAACACGCAAAGTCCTGATATGGCACGGTATTGGGGTGCTGGTTGCCCATGCGGCGCGGCACCATGCCGCCGTTCATCCAGTTCGACGCCTGATTGGCGAGCAGTGCCACTTGCGTATCGAGCAGGGCAAGGTCGATCCGCTGGCCCTCGCCGGTGGCATGGCGGTGGTTCAATGCCGCCAGCACCGAAATTGCGGCGTAGAGCCCGGTCGTCAGGTCACTGATCGGGATGCCGACCTTCATCGGCCCGCCGCCCGGCTCGCCATCGGGCAGGCCGGTCACGCTCATCAGGCCGCTCATGCCCTGGACGAGGAAGTCGTATCCCCCGTTGTTGCGCAAGGGGCCGGTCTGGCCGAAGCCGGTGATCGAAAGGTAGATCAGGTCCGGCTTGACCTCGCGCAGGGACTCATAATCGAGCCCGTACTTGGCAAGGCCGCCGACGCGGAAGTTCTCGATCACCACGTCGGCCTGCGCGGCGAACCGGCGGATCAGTTCGGCGCCTGCAGGCTCGGCCATGTCGATCGCAACCGAACGCTTGTTGCGGTTGGCACAGAGGTAATAGGCGGCATCGCGGCTGCCGTCGTCAAGGAACGGTGGCCCCCACTTGCGCGTGTCGTCGCCCTGTCCCGGCTGTTCGACCTTGATCACGTCGGCGCCAAGGTCGCCCAGAACCTGTGAACACCACGGCCCCGCCAGCACGCGCGAAAGATCGAGGACGGTAATCCCGGCAAGCGGGCCGGCAACCTGCGGTTCGCTCACTCGCCCTTCAACTCCGGCTTGCGCTTTTCGAGGAAGGCACTGACCGCCTCGTGGTGGTCATGGGTGTGATGGGCCAGCGCCTGGTAAGCGGCCGAAAGCTCGAGCAGCGGGGCCAGCTTCATGTCCTGCCCTTCGCGCAGCAGGCGCTTGGCCATGCGGGTGGCATGGCCGGGGTTGGCGGCGATCGAGTGGGCGACTTCGAGGGCACGCGGCAGGAGCCGGTCAGGCGCCACGACTTCGCTGACCAGGCCGTACTCCAGTGCCTTGGCGGCGTCGATGGTGTCGCCGGTCAGCGTCATCAGGCTGGCGCGGGCCATGCCGATCACGCGCGGCAGCAGCCACGCCCCGCCATCTCCCGGCACGATGCCGAGCTTTACGAAGCTTTCCGCGAACAGAGCCTTGTCCGAAGCGATGCGGATATCGGTCATGCAGGCGAGGTCAAGGCCCGCCCCGATCGCCGGGCCGTTGACAGCGGCAACGACCGGCACTTCCAGATCGTAAAGCGCCGTCGGGATCAACTGGATGCCGGTGCGATACTGGTTGCGGATCGAGAACGGCGAGCCGCCGAACATGCCGGTCTTCTCGGCCATGTGCTTGACATTGCCGCCCGCGCAGAAGGCCTTGCCCGCCCCGGTCAGCACTACCGCACGCACCGAAGCATCGCGGGTCACGTCTGCACAGAACTGCGCGATCTCCTCGCTGTGCGCGGTTTCCGAAATGGCGTTGCGGGTGTCCGGGCGATTGAGCGTGGCGATGACCACCGGGCCATCGCGTTCGACCAGCAGGAAGGGGGTTTCGGACATCGCGCTCTCTCCATGGGCTTTTGGTTGGCTGAAACAGCTAGGCTACCCCGTCCTTTCGGGCTAATATTGAATTTTCCACATTCGATAGTGAGTATGTATCGTGGACTTGCGCCAGCTGCGCTATTTCAACGCCCTTGCCGAAACGCTGAACTTTCACCGCGCGGCAGAGCGCCTGCACATCTCGCAGCCACCGCTGACGGTCGCCATTCGCAAGCTTGAGGAAGACCTTGGCGTCGCCCTGTTCGAGCGCGATCCGCGTGGCGTGCGCTTGACGACGGCAGGCCTTGCCGCGGTTGCCCCGGCGCGCGAGGCTCTGGCGGCGGCCGAGAAAGTGCGCGAGGCCGTGCGCCAGGGCGCGGCGGGCCTGCGCGGCCGTCTGTCGATCGGCTTTATCGGCTCGGCCATCGGAGAATTGCTGCCGCGCATCGTCTCCCCCTTTCGCCACGCCTACCCGGAGGTCGAGCTCGCGCTGGAGGAGATGAACAGCGTCGAGATCGTCCGGGCCATTGCTGCGCGCCGCCTGGACGTGGGGCTGGTGCGCCTGCCGGTGATGGACTCCGCGCCCGTGGCTATCGACGTGATCGAGACCGATGAACTGGTTGCGGTGCTGCCTGCAAGCGACGTGCTGGCGCGGCGCAAGACACTTGATCTTGGCGCCTTGGCTGATCGCAGCTTCATCATCTACAGCCCGGTCAGCGTGCTCCATGCCACGATCCGGCTCGCCTGCCATCGTGCCGGGTTCACCCCGCGCGTCGCGCAGGAGGCGGTGCAGGTGCAGACCATCCTCAGCCTTGTCGAAGCCGGGCTTGGCGTGGCGCTGATCCCCGGCCGCAGCGCGCGCTTTGCCGGGGAGGGGGTGCGCATCGTCACCCTGTCAGACCCGGTGCCGATCGCGATGGGCATCGCGCGGGCCGACGAGCCATCTGTTCTGGCACGGAATTTCGTGCGCGCCGCCCTGGCCTGTGAGAAGGCCTGATATGCAATCACTATCGAACCCGGCAAAATAAATATTTGATGCAGAGTGCCTCCGGGCGCATCGCTTTGCCCTTGAGAGCGGCGCCATGATGCGCCGCCCGGGACAGGAGCCGCCTTTCCGTGTTCGATACCCTGACGCTTGCCCAGTTGCCACCCGAAGACGAAGCGCTGCGGCCTGCCATCCGCACCTTCATTGAACAGCACATTGCCGGCATCCCGATGGATCGCCGCGCGCGGTCGTGGCAGGGCTTCAGCGCCGAATTCAGCCGCGCACTGGGGCAGGCGGGTTTCCTCGGCCTCACGCTGCCCAAGGAATACGGTGGCCACGGCAAGGGCCCATTTGCGCGCTTCGTGGTGGTCGAGGAATTGCTCTGCGCCGGAGCACCGGTCGCCGCGCACTGGATCGCCGACCGGCAGAGCGCGCCACTGCTCCTGAACTTCGGCACCAAGGCGCAGCGCCGCAGGCACATTCCCGCGATCTGCCGGGGCGAACAGCTGTTCTGCATCGGCATGAGCGAGCCGGGCTCGGGCTCGGACCTTGCCAGCGTGCGCACGCGGGCCGACCGCAGCGGCGGGGGCTGGGTGGTCAACGGCCAGAAGATCTGGACCACCAATGCCATGCATTCGGACTACATGATCGCGCTGGTCCGCACTTCCGGCACTTCGGCAGACCGGCAGGCGGGGCTTTCGCAATTGATCATCGACCTGAAGGCACCCGGCGTCACGGTACGGCCCATCGTCGATCTTACGGGCGATGCGCACTTTGCCGAAGTGTTCTTCGAGAACGTCGAACTCGGCGAGGATGCGCTGGTGGGGGCAGAGGGTGAGGGCTGGAAGCAGGTCGTCGCCGAACTGGCGTTCGAACGCTCCGGGCCGGAACGCATCTATTCCAGCGCCGTGCTTTTGGATGCGTGGATACGGCACCTGCAGGCGGTGGGTCGCAGCGATTGCGCCGCGCTGGTCGGGCGGCTGACTGCCGAGCTTGCCACGCTGCGCGCCATGTCGATTGCCTGCACGGCGCGATTGGTGGCGGGGGAAAGCCCGGTGGTCGAAGCGAGCATCGTCAAGGATCGCGGCACTGGCTTCGAACAGGAATTGCCGGTGGTGATCGGCGACGATCTCGCCGCGCACCCCGATGAGGCGGTGAGCGAGGAGCTGTATCGCACGCTGCTCTACGTCACGCACATCGCGCCGAGCTTCAGCCTGCGCGGCGGCACGCGCGAGATCCTGCGCGGGATCATCGCGCGCGGCATGGGCCTGCGGTGAGGGGAGAGAAACAGATGGACATCAACGAACTGCTCGAACCCTTCGTCCGCATGCTCGATGCGGCAGCGAGCCCGGCAGTGGTCCGTGCCATCGAACACGGTGGCTCTGCCGACGCTCTGTGGAGAGAGATCGCAGAGTCAGGCTTCCTCGATGCGCTGGTTGCCGATGAACACGGCGGCGCGGGCCTGAGTCTTGCCGATATCGAACCGCTGATCGAGGCACTCGGGGCCCGCGCCGTGCCGCTGCCCGTGGCCGAAACCATGGTAGCCCGCGCGCTGTTGGCCAAAAGCGGGATTGCTGCGCCCGATGGGCCGGTCGTGCTTGTCACCTCGCTGGCGCAGCCGGTGCCGTGCGGACTGGTGGCGCAAGCGGCGCTGGTCGATTGCGGCAATGCGCTGGTGCTGTGCGACATGGCGCAGCTTTCGCCCGCGCCGACCGGCGTCACCAATTCATTGGCTGCACGCATTTCCGGCAAGCCCGAAGGCAGGAGTCTGCCCCGCTCTGCATCCGGCCTGCGCGCCATTGCCGCCGTGCTGCGCGCTGCGCTGATCGCCGGTGCCGCCGCCCGCCTGTGCGACGTGACCACCGCCTATGCATCCGAGCGGGTGCAGTTCGGCAAGCCCATCGGCCGCCAGCAGTCGCTGCAGCAGATGCTGGCGCTGATGGCCGAGGACATGATCGCCTGCCGCATCGCCGCGCAGCTTGGCGCTTCGCATGGTCTGAACTTGCCGCTCGCCGCCGCGGCCACGGCCAAGATCGCCACGTCGTCGGCCGCCCCGCGCATCGCTGCCACCGCTCATGCGGTTCACGGCGCCATTGGCATCAGCGAGGAATACGACCTCCAGCTCCTCACCCGCCGCCTGCACGAATGGCGCCTCGCAGATGGTTCGGAGGGCTACTGGTCGCAAGTGCTGGGGCAAAGCCGACTCGCGTCGACCGTGACAAGCGTGGACTGGATCAGGCAAAGCGTCTTCGCCTGATCCACCTCAGAGCTTGCCCGAAAACCGGTTCGGCCCCGCCATCGCGCGGGTTTTGTGGCCATCGGACAGCACGACCTCACCCTCCACGCCGCCGGGAAGCTCTACATCGAGCCGGAACCTGCCGCCCTTGGCCGTCCAGTCGGTGCGGATCGTGCCGCGCACGCTGTGGTAGGTCGCGCCGCCAGTGCCCAGCACTTCGCTCATGATCGGTGCAATGCGGACCTTGCCGAAGCCGGGCGTCGCAGGCGCGATGCCGGCGATGCGGCGAAACAGGAAATCGCCGATTGCGCCGAAGGCATAATGATTGCGGCTGTTCATGCTGGCATCGCCCTGGTCGCTGTTCCAGCGTTCCCACATGCTCGTCGCGCCCTGCTCCACCATATAGCCCCATGACGGATAGCTGCGCTGGGTGAGCAGGGTGATCGCAGTTGCCTCCTGCCCGGCCATGGCCAGCGCATCGAGGATGTGCGGCGTGCCGAGGAAGCCGGTGGACAGGTGGTTGCCGCGCCGCGCAATGTCCGCCGCCAGCGCCGCGCCCGCTGCGCGCATGGCTTCGGGCGAAAGCAGGCCGAAGCGGATCGCCACGACGATGCCGGTCTGGCTGCCATTACCAACCTTCCCTTCGACGACGAAGGCGGTGTTGAATGCGCTGCGGATCGCCTCGAACAGGCTGCGATACTTTGCGGCAGCCTCTGCGTTGCCGATCGCCCCGGCCATCGCCGCCATCATCGTCGCATCCTGCGCCCAATAGGCGGTGGAGAGCAGGTCCCTGGGCGTGGTCGCCGCGCCCGGGTTGGCCGTCGGCGCATCGACCGAGAGCCAGTCGCCATAGTCCGCGCCGCGCTGCTTGCGCCAGACATGGTCAGGGTTGGCCGCCTCGATCCACGCCATGTAGGCTTCCATCGCCTGCCAGTTGGCGCGGATCACGCCGGTATCGCCGTTCTGCATCCACGAGGTGTGCGGCAGGATCACGCCCGCATCGGCCCAGCCCGGCGAGGACAGCTTCATCGTCGGCACGAACGGCGGGATGCAGTCGGGGAAGGCGCCCTTGGCGCTTTGCGAGACGCGCGCGTCCTCCATCACGCGGGCGGTGAAGGCGGCAACGTCCATGTTCCATGCCGCCGCTGGCCAGAACACGGCGGCATCGCCCATCCAGCCCAACCGCTCGTCGCGCTGCGGGCAGTCGGTCGGCAGGCCATAGAAGTTGGCCTTCTGGCTCCACACCGAATTGCGCCAGAACTGCTGGATCACCGGATCGCCGACGCGCAACTCGGCGGTCAGTGGCAGGTCCTGATGCGCCACCAGACCTTCAAGGTTCCACGCCGTCTGATCATCGGGCACACCGGTGATCTCGACATGGCGATAGCCGTGATAGGTAAAGCGCGGCTCGTAGACCTCGCGCCCGCGCCCGGCGGCAATGTAGATGTCCCGCGCCTTGGCGGTGCGCAGGTTGGCCTGGTCGATCGTGCCGTCGGCCTTGAGGATCTCGGCAAAGCGCATCTCGATGCGCGTGCCGGCAGGGGCACTCACGGTCAGGCGCGGGAAGCCGGCAAAGTTCTGTCCGTAGTCGAGCTGATAATGCCCAGGCCCCAGGCGCTTGACGCTCTTCGGTTGCAGCGTCTCGCGAATGCGGATCGGCGGGCAGCGCTGTGGTTGAACCGGGATCGCGGGAGCAGCCACCACACTGGCCGGACGCCACCCTGCAGTAGCGCCGCCGACGCCAGCCCAGCCGGGCTGTTCACCCCGCGCATCGTGGATCTCTCCATCGTACAGCGAATGTTCGAGTACGGCCGAGTCTGCGATCTCCCAGCCATCGCCACTGCCGATCACGGTGCGCGAGCCGTCGTCATGCTCGATCTCGAGCTGGCACAGCATGCGGCATGGCGCAGGCCCGAAGGCAAAGCGGGCCGAAGTGCTGAAGCGCGAACCGTACCAGCCATCGCCGACCACCATGCCGAGCATGTTGGCACCGGGCTTGAGCAGCGCGGTGACGTCATAAGTCTGGTAAAGCACCCGCTTCGAAGGATCGGTAAATTCGGGCGCGAGCTTGCGGTCGGCCAGCGGCGCGCCGTTGATCCATGGCTGGTAGATGCCCAGTGCCGTGGCATGGAGGCGCGCGGCGCGGATTGGCCTGTCGATGGTGAAGCCATGGCGCAGGCGGCTGGCAGGCGTGAGCGGCCAGGGCTCGCCAATGGGGAGGCTGCCCTTGGCCGGTTCGGCTGCGGGCCATGCCGTGTCATCGGACGTGGGCAGATGCCAGCCGGGGGGCGCCGCCACCATGGTCTTCCAGCCGGGGCTGGCCGAAGTCATTCGCTGGATCAGGCCTTCGCCATGGCGCAGCAAGGCCGCCACCACGCAAGGCGGCTGGCCAAAGCTGCCGACGCGCCGCCCTTCGATGGCGATGACATTTCGGCCCTTCTTCAGGATGATCGGCCAGACTGCCATCTCGGTGTGACGCGCTGGGCCATCGCGCGGCGCGGGCGTAGGTTCGCCATTGATCCACACGCCGGTCAATTCGTGCAGCGTGGCGCAGAACTCTGCCGCACCGCCGGGATGGTCAAAGGTCCAGCGGAATGCGCGGGTCTGGCCCACGTTCTGCTTGTCCGGCCCTGAAATCCAGTGCAGCCCGGCTTCGCGATCGGCCTTGGCGACCAGCGTTTCGCTGGCGATCCATTCGGCCTGCCAGTCTGCCGGGGCAAGGCCGGTTTCCCACATTGCCGGCTTGCTGCGCAGCGGCGTGCGGCTGCCCCTGGTCCAGCTTTCCACCTGCCACCACACCCGGCTGCGCGAGGGCAGGGCCGGCCCGCCATAGGCAATGTCGACCGCCGAAGTGCCTGCCACGCGCCCGCTGTCCCAGACCAGGTTGCGGCCAGCAGCGAGGTCGTCCGGACTTCGCGCCACGCTGATCCGGTAAGCGACCTGCCCTGCACGCTCCGCGCCGCCCAGCTTCCACGAAAACCTCGGTGGTGCATCGCCCAGCGCCAGCGGGCTTTCCAGACCGCACACACGCAGGCCTTCGACCTGTGCCGGTTCAGCTGCGGCAAGCGCCCGCAGCGGGAGCGCGGTTGCACCGCCGCCGGCAATGCCCAAGGCAATGGCTTCGCGCCGGTTGACCTTCATCGTCTTTCTCCCGGAATCTTTGCTCTTGGCATCAGGGCTTGATCGTCTGCGCGGCCAGCGAAACCTGCGTGGCCAGCACCGGGTCACCGGCAGAGCGGGCCACCTCGATCTTCACTCTGCCCGGCTTCACCACCCAGCGCTGTCGGGCCACGTCAAAACTGGCGAGCAGGCGCGGGTCGGCCGTGATCGTCACTGTCCGGCTTTCCCCCGGCTTCAGCACCGGCTTGTCCCACCCGATCAGGCGCCGCGCCTTGCCGGGCAACGAGACATAGACCTGTGGCACGTCGGCGCCTTCGCGCGCGCCGGAATTGGTAACGGTGAAGCTGACGCTGACGGTGCGCCCGGCCTTGGCCCTGAGCGCCGAATAGCGGAACGTCGTGTAGGACAGGCCGTGGCCGAACGCGAACAGGGGCTTCTCGCCCTTCCGGTCGAACCAGCGATAGCCGGCGTCGGAACCTTCGGGATAAGTGATCGTGAACGGCGGGCTGTTGGTCTGCAGCCCATAGGTGGCCTTGTCCTCCTTGGACGGCGGCGGCAAGTCCGATCCGGGCAGGACGGGATTGGGCAACTGATCCACACTTACCGGGAAGGTCACCGGCAGGCGACCCGAGGGATTGGTCTTGCCGGACAGGATTTCGGCAATCGCATCGCCGCCGCGCTGGCCGGGATACCACGCGGCGAGCACCGCCGGCACCTTGGCCAGCCAAGGCATCGTTACCGGGTTGCCGGTCTCCAGCACCACCACCGTGCGCGGATTGGCGCTGGCCACGGCATCGATCAGCGCATCCTGCCGGCCATCGAGCGCCAGGTCGGGCTGGTCCTCGGCTTCGGTCGCGAACTTCGTGGCGAAGACCACGGCGACATCGGCGGCCTGGGCCGCGTCTGCTGCCACTTTCGCATCGCTGCCGTCAACGTACGTCACCTGCGCCTTGCCAAATGTGCGGCGCAGCGCCTCAAGCGGCGGCGTGCCGCCCCACGCACGGCGGGCGAAGGTGGCGGCAGGCCCGCTCTCGATCTTCTCCACCGCGCGGAACCCGCCGACCGGCACGACCTGGCTCGATCCCCCGCCCGATGGCACGCCAAGATCGGCCTTGCCGCCGATCACCACAATGGAGCGGACCGAAGCCGCCAGCGGCAGGATGCCGCCCTCGTTGCGCAGCAGCACCGTGCCTTCGCGTGCGGCCTGCAGCGCAACTTCCCCATTGCGGGCATAATCGATGGCCCTGGGCGCGATCACGGTCTTGTCCACGCCCTTGGCATAGATCGCCCAGAGGATGCGCTTGGCCGCCATGTCGACTGCCGAGATCGGAATGCTGCCGTCAGCCAGCTTCGGCTTCAGTTCGGTGGAGAACCAGCGCTTGCGGTCAAGCATCTCGCCCGATTGCTGATCCAGCCCGGCCAGCAGTGCCTCGGCCGAATGGACCGCGCCCCAGTCCGACATGACATAGCCCTTGAAGCCCCAGTCGCGCCGCAGCACGTCGGTCAGCAGGAAGCGGTTCTCGCAGGCATATGTGCCGCCAACCTTGTTGTACGAGCACATGACCGAGCCCGGATTGCCGCGCTCCATGCCGATCTGGAAGGCCAGCAGGTCGCTCTCGCGCATGGCCGCCTCGTCCATCTCGACCGAGGCCGACGAGCGCCCGATCTCCTGGTTGTTGAGCGCGAAGTGCTTGATCGTGGCGATGATGCCGTTCGCCTGCACGCCCTCGATCTGCGCCCCGGCCAGCACGCCGCCGAGCAGCGGGTCTTCGCCAAGATACTCGAAATTGCGCCCGGCTCGCGGGTCCCGCAACAGATTGACGCCGCCTGCCAGCATCACGTTGAAGCCCTTGGCCACGGCTTCCGATCCGATCATCCGCCCGCCCTCGCGCACCAGCGCCGGGTTCCAGGTGGAGGCGAGCGACAGGCCGGAAGGCAGGGCCGTGGCAACATCGCCCTTGCGCATGTCCATGATGTTGGAAACGCCAAGGCTGGCGTCGGTGGCATACTGGGGCGGGATGCCCAGGCGCTCGATCCCGGCAATGACGCCTGCGCCAACCGGCATGCCCGGCGCGCGCTTGGGCACGGGAATGAACAGCGGCATCGTGCCGTGAAGCAGCTGGATCTTCTCCTCCAGCGTCATCTGCGAAAGCGCCTGCTCGGCGCGCGCCTCGGCGGTATCCCGGGAAGCTTGCACAGGGTTGGCCTGTGCCTGGACACAGCCGAGCGCAAGCATTGCAGCAGAGCAGGACAGGCGCGCGGCAGGCTTCATTTCAGGGTCCTCAGGTGATCCGGCGGGGCATCGCCCGCCCCGTGCTTTCAGGCCGGCAGACTTCACGAAGCTCGCCTTCGAGTCAAGTAATAGATCACGCGGGTTCGATTAGGCGACACCGCTTGCGCGGGCTCTGCTGCTGTGGAACAAGGCACCGCGATGGACGCCAGCCCCAAGAAAACCCGCGGTCCCGCAGCAAGGAAGGCTACGCCCGCGCCGCATCAACCGGTGCGCGGCCGGCCGACGGCTGATCAGGTCACCTCGATCGATCGTGCCATTGTCGACACCGCGCGCACGATGTTCCTTGTCCACGGGTTCGATGCTGTCGGCATGAAGCAGGTGGCCGAAACCGCGCGCGTTTCCAAGGGCACGCTCTATGCCCGCTATCCCTCGAAGGAAGCGCTGTTCAAGGCGGTCATCGAGCAATCGATCGCTGACTGGTCGGCGGAAGCCTCGTTGCAGGACGCATCGCTTACCGACAATATCGAACAGCGCCTGCGCCATCACGCCAAGATCATTGCCACATGGCTGGGAAGGCCGGACGTTCTTGCCCTGCAGCGTCTCCTGCTGTCGGTCCAGGAACGCTTTCCCGAGCTTTCCGAAGTCATGCAGCGGCGGGGCAACGATTACATCGTCGGCCTGATCGCCCGCGACATCGAGGAAGCGGCTGCGCGTGACAGGCGCAACCTGCGCGATGCTCGTGCCGTGGCGCGTCTGCTGGTCGCCGCAATCAGCGGGGCTCAACTGCAGAGCGGACTGGCGGCCAGGGACGAGGACCTGCAAGCCTTCGCACAACGCGCGGTCGATCTGATCCTGTGGGGCACCAGCGCCTGGTAGGCTTGATATTCGAACACCTGTGTGCATTAATGCTCGGGCGAACGACTCGCATGTCGTATTCTGAGAGGATGCCCATGATCCGCACTGCCCTTATCGTCGCCTTGGCCGCTGCCGCGCTTCCCGCCTCGGCCAGCGCTGCCGAACCGGCCAGGCCCGAAGCTGCCGCGCCTGCCGCCAAGCCCAAGTACAGCACCGCCGAAACCGACATCGGCACCCTGCTCGATGATCCCGCTGCCAAGGCGATCATCGACAAGTACATCCCCGGCATGACCAGCAACGAGCAGATCGAAATGGCCCGCTCGATGACGCTGAAGGCCGTGCAGACCTACGCGCCCGACGACGTCACCGACGAACGCCTTGCCCAGATTGACGCCGATCTCGCCAAGCTGAAGTAGGCGTCCGGCCGACTGGGGCAGGACAAACGAAGGGCCGCGATCGCAATGAACGCGGCCCTTTCCTGTGTTTGCCGCCCGGCTCAGGCTGCCATGCCATAAGGCGCATCGACCGGCGCTTCGGCGGGATACTCTGCCGGACCGCCGTAGTCGTAGGCAGCATTCAGTGCGGCGATGAACACCGGATCGTTCAGCGGATCGCTCGGCGTTGCGATCTCGATGCCGCGCGAACGGACGTCCTTGATCAGCCTGTCGATCGCCTGCTCGTGGGTCAGGTTGTCGCTGCCGTCCATGTTCTTCTTGAGTTCGGCATAGTCGCTGAACACTTCGGCCGACCAGTGGACGAGGAACCGCAGGTCGTCGGTGTGATAGCGCTCGATCACCTGCTCGCCCGTCTTCACCAGCCAGCCATCGCGGTCAGCCGGATCGCCGGTGAACACGCTGTCGAAGCCGAGGCCCTCGGGCCGCCGCCGCTCGACGGGTCCGTTCGCCTCGCCCCGGTGCACCAGCATCTCGTTCTGCACGACGACGGCGCGGTTGTAGATCGGCGATTGCACCCGCGCGGGCTTGCCCAGCGGCCCGTTGGGCCAATAGGTAAAGCCGCTCTCCGGATCATGGCTGAACCAGGTGATCACCTGCGCCATCTTGATCAGGTAATCCTGGAACAAGCCGGACCGGCCCATGATCGAGCACAGCCAGGTGGGCGAATTCTCGTGCCGCACGCCGCGGAAGCTTGGGGAATCGAGGTGGCCGGGGTCGGTGTTGCCGCAAGGCCCGTTGACGTTGAAGAGCATCATCTGCGGCTTGGCGTACTGCGCGCCCCAGTAGGATTTGGCGTGGTTCAGGAACGCCTCGTTGTAGAAGACATCATGCAGTTCGGGGTAAAGCGGCGTGGAATAGTTGGCGAGGTAACCCCGGAACGTCGGCGTCAGGAACATATCGAGCGTGGGGGTAAAGCCCTCGGGGAAACCGCCGGCGAACGTCGCGATCAGCGATTCCACGGTGGGGAAGTGCTGGGCGATGATCAGCTTCCACGGCCCCTGATCGTGGACCACATCCAGCATCAGCCGCTTCTGCGCCTCCGTGAACGGATTGCTGATCTCGCGCGGGGGCGAGGCGGGCTTGAGAATGTCGGAAAGGTACTGCCTGCGGGCTTCATCGAGCATCACTGTCTCCTGTCTGGGATTCGCGCCTTCCTGGCTTTCCTGAAGGAAGTTATAGATCGATAACTTTTTTGGCAAGCGACTTCAGGCGAACTCCGCTATGGAGGGGCGATGGACGGAAACTCCGATATTCACGCGCCCGCAGCATCCGGCGCTCTCACCAAGGGGCAGCGCACCGCGAACCGCATTCTCGATGCTGCCGAGGAATTGTTTGCGCAGCACGGCCATGGCGCCACCTCCTTGCGCGACATCGCCACCAAGGTCGGTCTGCAGCAGCCGGGCCTCTACAAGCATTTCACCGGCAAGGACGAACTCTACCGACAGGTCTATGAGCGCGCGCTCAAGCCTATGACCGATCTGATGGACGAAGTGCTGGCGCGCCCCGATGCCGACTTCGCCGACCTGACCGATCGCATGACCGACCTGCTGGCGCAGCATCCCAACATCGCCCGGCTCCTGATCCGCGCCGCGATTTCGTCCGACAGCGAGCCGGACCCGATCGGACTCGACTGGCTGGCACGGATGGTCGGCTATGGCCGCAAAATGAACGAGAAGGCGGGCCAGCCCTCATCGGATGACAGCCTCGCGATGCAGATCGTGGCGATCTTCAACATGCTGTTCGGCTTCTTCTGGGCCTCGCCCCTGATTGAAAACCTGTCCGGGCGGCAGGCAACCGATCCTGAAGCCATGGCCATCCAGAAGGGACTGCTGCGCACGTTCATTGCCAGCTTCTCCGGCGCTGCCGGCGAGACCCCTCGGTCCTGAACCGGGCCGTTGCGGCAGGTTAGGGGCGCTCCGCCAGCACTTCTCCTGCGCGCGCCTTCTGCATGCCGCGCACCACCTGTCCGGGCCGCAGTGCGGTCGGCTGGTCATCACGGCGGATCACCTGCCCGCTGACCACGGTGGCGCGATAGCCGCTCGCCGCCTGGTCAAGCCTGCGCCCGCCGCCCGGCAGATCGTGGCGTACTACCGGCGCGTGCAGGGTCAGCCGGTCGATGTCGATCACGTTGAGATCGGCCTTGTAGCCGGTGCGCAGCAGGCCGCGGTCCTCAAGGCCGACGACCCGCGCCGGGCGCGACGACAGCATCTTCACCGCCTCGGCCAGACCCATGCGTTCGCCGTCGCGGTCGCGCACCCACCAGGTCAGCACGAAGGTGGGGTAGCTGGCATCGCAGATCGCCGAATAGTGCGCGCCGCCATCGCCAAGGCCGGTCACGGTATCCTCGCGCCGCATCAGGCCGAGCAGCGCATCGAGCCTGCCTTCGTGGAAGTTGCCCAGCGTGTTGAGGATCATGCCGGTGCCATCGCGCTCCATCAGCACGTCGTAGGCCACTTCCTCGGGCGTGCGCCCCTGCGCGCGGGCCAGGGCGCCGATGCTGTTGCTAACCGATGGTTCGTACTGCGGGGGATCGCCGAACGGGAACATCCAGTCCCAGATGCGGGTGAGCATGGCCAGCGGGTGGCCCTCCTGCGGCATCTCGCCGATCAGTTGCGCCCGGAATGCCGGATCGCGCAGGCGCGGCAGCTGCTGTTCGAGCGGGAGGATGGCGAGCGGCTGATAGGACGGGCACAGGCAGAACGGATGGGTCGAAAGCGCCCAGCCGGAGACCATGCCGATCGGGCGCGGCAGGACCTGCGGCCAGATCTCCAGCCCTTCGGCCCGCGCCTGATCGACCAACGTCAGCGCGTCTTCCCAGTTGGGGCGGCCATGGTTGACGAGGCCGAGCGTGAAGGTGGACGGGCGGCCCGAAGCGCGGGTGACGGCGATCAGCCGCGCCATCTCGCTTTCCCAAGTCTCGAACGGCGCATCGAGCACGGCCTGGAACACGCCCGTACCTGCCTCGGCCAGCGCGCCGGTGATGGCGATGAGTTCGTGCGTGTCTGCGCCGAAGGTCGGGATCAGGTCGCCCGCCTTGGTGCGGTGGATGTTCAGCCGCGAGGTGGCAAAGCCGATGGCCCCGGCGTCCATCGCCTCGCGCGCTATCGTCCGCATCCGGGCGAGATCATCTTCGGTCGCGGCCTCGCGGGCGATGGCCCGTTCACCCATGACCCACACGCGCAAGGGGCTGTGCGGCAGGAGGCAGGCGACGTCGATGTCGCGCGGACGGCGGGCGAGCGCGTCGAGGTATTCGGGGAATGTCTCCCAATCCCAGGGCAGGCCTTCGGCCATGACCACGTCGGGAATGTCCTCGACACCCTCCATCAGCCGGATCAGCGCTTCATGGTCCGCCTTTCGGCATGGCGCAAAGCCGACCCCGCAATTGCCCAGCACCGCCGTGGTCACGCCATGCGATGAACTGGGCGAAAGCGTATCGGACCAGATTGCCTGCCCGTCGTAATGGGTGTGGATATCGACGAAGCCGGGGGTGACGATGCAGCCAGTGGCGTCGATTGTTTCGCTGGCGGTGCCGGTGAAAGTGCCGCCGACGTGGACGATGGCATCACCGCGCACGGCAACGTCGCCGACATGCGGCTCCGCGCCGCTGCCATCGACGATCAGGCCGCCCTTTATCAGCAAGTCTGCCTGCGTGGTCATGCACTCTCTCCTCGTGTTTCCCCGGGGAAACATTTAGCGAACATTGTTTCGCTGGTGGTTCAGCCGATGTAGCGCGCCCGGTAGGAGGCGAAGGCTTCGCGCACGTCAGCCTCGTTCAGGCCGAAGCGTTCGAGCGAGTAGTCATGCATCGGGCGCTGTTCGCGCTTGTTGCCGGCCATGAACTCGGTGAGCGCGGCCTCGATCTTGTCGTCCAGCGGAATGCCGATGTGAGCCAGGACGCGCTGCGCCTGCTTGAGGGGCTCCTTTGCCACCTCGCGGTAATCGATGTCGATGAAGCGGTCTTCGCCGATGCGGGCGCGCGCCTGCTCGAAGCGGTGCATCCATTCGGCAAGGCGGGGAAACCAGAATGCGCCCACGGCTTCGTCCGAATGGACCGAATTCAGCTTGTAGAGCGCGGCCTCCATGCTGACGTAGCTTGGCACGACTTCCAGCGGATCGCGGTGGGTCATCACCAGCACCGCCTTGGGGAAAGCATTGGCGATGACATCGGTATAGGGCAGGTTCTGCGGGCTTTTCAGGACCCACTTCTTGCCGCGCCGCGTCGGGTCCTGCCACTGCAGGTATTTCAGGATCGTCTTGAGGTCCTCGTAACCCTTGGACTGGTCGTAATCGTTGAGCCACTTCGCGAACGAGGGGATGAAGGTCATCGCCTCGACCATGGTGGTGATGAACAGCTGGCCGAGTATGATGATCTCCTCGTCCGGCGCATCGGGATCGAGGGGGTGGATCGAGGCGAGTTCGGGCGAGAGGTTGAGCCAGCCTTCGATCATCGCTTCGGCATAGGCGCGGCGGGCCTCAGGCTTGCCGGGTTCGTCGCCGGGCAGGGGGGCATAGTTCTGCGCCTCGTACCAGCGGATCGCGGTCATGCCCGGGGCGCTGGCGAGCAGGCGATGGAAGATCGTGCTGCCGGTGCGCGGCAGGCCAAGGATGATCGCGGCGACTTCCACGTCCTCATCGAGGATTTCGGGATGGCGCTTGATGTCCTCGACCATGCGCAGGCGGCTGGCAAGGCCTTTGACGATCGCTTCGGTCTGCCCGGCAAAACCCGCCTCCGTCAGCTTGCCCTCGGCATTGGCGGCGGCGATGTAATGGTCCATCGGTTCGAAGAACCAGGTATCGCCGAAATCCGACAGGCCGGTGCGTTCGCACGCAGCAGACAGCAGGGTTTCGCGGTCAAACACCGGGTCGGCGACGGGGGTGGCGGTGGTTGCCATCGTAGACTTGCCTCTCACTAGGACCAATTTGCACCATGCGTAATTATTGGCGCAGTTTGGTTCGCAATTGGCGATGTTTTGTCACCACACCCCTGATAATGCAAACACAAATCAGAACGAAACCACCGTTCGCAGCGACTCCCCGCGCCGCATCAGATCGAACCCCGCGTTGACCTCGCGCATCGGCAGGCGATGGGTGACGAGATCGGCCAGGTTGAGGCGACCGGCCGCGAAATGATCGAGCAGGCCCGGCAGCTCGCTGCGGCCCTTGACGTTGCCCATGAACGAGCCTTGCACCCGCCGCCCGAGCTGAAGCTGGAACGGGACCAGTTCCATCGCCTGCCCATCGGGCGGCACGCCGAGGACGACGGTGCAGCCCCAGCCGATGCGCGTCGATTCGAAGGCCTGGGCCATCAGCCTGACATTGCCCGCACACTCGAACGCGTAGTCCACCCCGCCTTGGGTCAGCGCCTGGATTGCGGTGACGGGATCGCTCGTCCGCGCGTCGATGAAGTCCGTCAGGCCGAAGCGCTTGCCCTGTTCGTGGCGCAAGGGATTGATGTCGACGCCGATGATCCGCGCGGCACCCGCAAGACGCGCACCCTGCACGACATTCAGGCCGATGCCGCCGAGGCCGAAGACGGCGACGGTCGCACCGTTTTCGACATGGGCGGTGTGCATGACTGCGCCGATGCCGGTAGCCACGCAGCATCCTGCGGTGCAGGCGAGGTGGAAGGGTACATCATTGCGGATCACCGCGACGTTGCGCTCTGCCGTGACGATGAACTGCGCGAGGCTGCCGACGCCGGAATAGGCGGAGACCGGCTGGCCATCGAGCGAGAACGGGCTGGGCTGGAGGGCAATGTCGCCGAGGAACGCCTCGCACAGGTTGGTCCTGCCCGAGCGGCAGT
The DNA here is from genome assembly GCF_058793515.1 of Novosphingobium sp. GW835-FHT14H07. NCBI lineage: Bacteria > Pseudomonadati > Pseudomonadota > Alphaproteobacteria > Sphingomonadales > Sphingomonadaceae > Novosphingobium > Novosphingobium sp. GW835-FHT14H07. Next base: position 105,875 of record NZ_JBXAFX010000003.1, on the reverse strand, counting down.
TGCCGCAAGAGCCGCATTCGCCGATGCCAACGGGAATGACATGGTCGCCGACCTTGACCGACGTGACCTCCGCGCCGACTTCGCGGACGATGCCGGCGCCTTCGTGGCCGACGACGACCGGGAAGGGATAGGGCGCGGCCTTGCCTTCGATCTGGCTGAGGTCGGTGTGGCACAATCCGCTCGCCATGATTTCGATCAGCACATCGCCGGGTCCGGGCGGGGCGAGATCGAGCAGTTCCTCGACCAGCGGGGTGCCGGGGGCGTGGCAGACCATGGCTCTGGTTTTCATCTTTCAGGCTTTCCCAAGGATCATGTCGGCGGCCTTTTCGGCGATCATCGCGACGGGGATGGCAGTGTTGCCGCCGGGCAGGTGCGGCATGATCGAGGCATCGACCACGCGCAGCGACTGCAGGCCGTGGACACGCAGGGTATCGTCCACCACGGCCATGGGATCCGAGCCCATCCGCGCGGTGCTGGTGGAGTGGTAATCGGCCTCGGCATGGGCGCGGATATAGGCGTCGATCTCCTCGTCGGACTGGACGTGCGGACCCGGTGCGAGTTCCTGCCCACGCATCTCGTCGAACGCGCTTTGGGCAAAGACGCGGCGGGCTATGCGCACGCCTTCGCGCATGACGCGGCGGTCGTTCTCCGTCGCATTGTAGTTCTGGTCGATTACCGGGGGTGCATCGGGATCGGCGCTGGCAAGCGTGACGCGCCCGCGCGATTCCGGGCGGGCGACGTTGATGTGGGCATAGAAGCCATGCATCGGCACCATCTTGCGTCCATTCTGCCCGAACAGGGCCGAAACCAGCAGCATCTTGATGTCAGGCTCGTCCAGCGCCGGGTTGGATCGGACCATGCAGGCGACCGACATGCCCGGGTCTGCCAGCGGGCCTGTCCGGAAGGCGAGGTACTGCGCCATGGCAAGGGCGCCGCGCACAGGATTGAGGAAGCGCAGCATCGACCACGGCTTTGTCGAGCGGAACTTGACGTGCGCCGCGAGGTGGTCCTGCAGGTCCTGGCCGACGCCGGGCAGGTCGTGAATCAGGGGGATGCCGTGCTCGGCCAGATGCGCAGCAGGGCCGACGCCGGACAGCATCAGCAATTGCGGCGTGTTGATCGCGCCTGCGGAAAGGATGACTTCGCGGGCGGCTGTCGCAAGAGTGTCAGTGCCTTGCCTGCGAAATATCAATCCGGTGGCGCGGGGGCCGTCGAAAGTTATGCGGCGGGCCTGCGCTGCGGTCAGCACGGTAAGGTTGCGGCGCTTGAGGACAGGCCGCAGGTAGGCCGATGAAGCGCTGGAGCGACGGCCTTTGCCCACGGTAAGGTCGACCGCTCCGAAGCCGTCGCGTGTTGCGCCGTTGAGATCGCTCGTCAGCGGGTAGCCGGCCTGCGCTCCGGCTTTCAGGAAGGCCTGGGCGAAGGGATGATCCTGTGCGGCCCTTGTGACCTGGATCGGGCCATCAATGCCGTGCCATTCGTTCTGCACCGGGCCGAAGCTTTCGAGCTTGCGGAAATAGGGCAGGACCTCGGCGAAGGACCAGCCGCGATTGCCGGCCTGGGCCCAGCGGTCATAGTCCGAATGGAAGCCGCGATCGTAGGCCATGCCGTTGATCGAGGAGCCGCCGCCGAGAACCTTGCCCCGCGGGCTGTAGAGCATTCGGCCATCGAGGTGGGCCTGCGGTGCGGACATGTAGCGCCAGGCATGGGCGCCCGCTATCATGATCGGGAGAAGGCCGCCCGGCGCGGCGATCAGCGGGCTCGTGTCCTTGCCGCCTGCTTCGAGCAGCGCGACCCGGCATTTCGGATCGGCGGACAGGCGATTGGCAAGGATGCATCCGGCTACCCCGCCGCCGACGATCACGAAGTCGAATTCGAGGCGCTCCATGCGGCGGCGGAGCCGGTCAGAGTTCGACGACCGAGAGGATGTGGCTGTGCCTGTCCGGAAAGACGTAATCGAATTCGAGAACCATGCTCTCGCCGAGTTGGCCTGCGCACATCAGGTCAGTCTCGACGAAAACCTGCACGCCGGCCGCGCCATAGGCGTAGCGGGTGGCCTTGCCGAATACGGGGGAAGCATCGAGCCGGGCGTCGATGGCATCATCGCCACGGCGGGCGCGGTTCATGCCGATGTTGAGGCGGCCCCGGAAGGCGGGATCGTTCGCGTCGAGATCCTGCAGGATCAGGACCATCCGTTCCAGTTCCTCGAGCGATCCGACGAGGAAGCCGAAGTGGAAGCTGGCTTCGAAATCCTGCGCCATCATCGCGCGGTACGCCTTGACCGCCTCGTGCTCGTCATCGCTGCCGACGCGCAGCGCTGCGTGGATCGCGGCGATGAGCTGCTGCTGCGGTTCGGGCAGGCAGGAGAGGTAGACGATACCGTCGCCCCGCGCGAAGTGGCTGCCGGACACCACGAAGCGGTAGAAATTGCCGCCGGGAAGCGGGAGGACCTGGGTTTCCTTGAGTCCGGCGATCTGGAGCAGGCGCGAGGCGAGCGGGCCGTCGTCGGGTTTGCCGTAATGCAGGGCAAGGTGGCCCATGGCCAGCGCGCCATCGGAGATGGCGGCATCTGCGGCTTCCGGTGCGATTGTCGCCATGGCAGTCGGTCCTCTCTTATCCTTGTTCAGGGGCAGACTAACAGCGTCGCGTTCCAGGAGCAATATTTGTAAGTGGGCACTTATGACGAATCGCGTATCAGACCGGCGACATATTTTCGTATGAGTAAAGTTTCTGGCCGATTCTCTGGGTTATTTGCGTATTCCATTTTGCCGTTGTGCGGGTAGGAGAAGCGGCCATGCAACGTCTTGCGCTGGATCATATCACCGCCGTCGACACCACTCCGGTCCAGCTTGCGCAGATTGCACGCCAGGCCGGCTGCGATGGCATGTGCCTGTTCATGGAGCCGATGGACGTGCTGCCGCTGATGCCGAAGTTCGACATCTACGCCGACCGCGTGGCGCGGGCGGAGTTGCGGCGCGTGATGTGCGATCTGGGCGTGGCATTGGACCTTGCATATCCGTTCACGCTGTCGGGCCGGACCGAAGTGGCTGCATTCTCCACGGCCATGGAATGCGCCGCAGAGCTGGGGGCGGGGCTGATCAATGCGCTGCTCTATGACCGCGATCCGGCGCGGCGGCTGGAGCGGTTCGGGGCGTTCTGCGACCTGGCTGGCAGTTTCGGTCTTAGAGTGGGCGTCGAGTTCTATCCGCCAAGTCAGGTGGGCTCGCTGGCGGCGGCGCTCGATCTGGTGGGCGCTATCGGGCGACCGGGCAAGGTTGGCGTCAATGCCGATCTGCTGCACCTGATGCGGTCAGGCGGATCAGTGGCGGAACTGGCGGCGGCTCCGGCGCAATACGTGCTCTATGGGCAGGTGGCCGATGGGCCGGCAACGGCGCCGGAAGATGCCGAGTTCGAGGCCTCTTCCGCGCGCATGCTGTGCGGCGAAGGCGCGTTCGACGTGGCGGGATTTGTGCGCGCGTTGCCGGAAGGGTGCCCGATAAGCGTCGAGATCCCGCGCAACCATGCAGTGGGCGGTGAGACGGCGGCGATGCGCGCACAACGCGCTGTGAACAGCGCGCGCGCGGCAACTGGGTAGTTTCTCGGGCGGTCACGTCAGGCGTTGCGCAGGGCGCTCAATTCCTCGGCCGACAGAGTCAGGGCGTCGGCCTTGGCGCTGTCGCGGACCTGTTCGGGGGAGGAGCCGCCGAAGATGGCGATGGTCTGGTTGGGCTGGCTCAGAAGATAGGCGAGGGCGATCTCGTTGATCGAGACGCCATGCCTTTCGGCCAGCGACTGCACGATGGCGAAGCGGCGTTCGTTCGCGGGGTTGGCGTAGCGGGCGGCGAGCTGTTCGCCGACCGAGCCGGACGCGAGCTTGGTGAAATATCCGCCGGATTGGGCGGCATAGGCTACGATGGGGAGGCCGCCAGCGTGGAGATCTTCGTATTCGCCTTCGTAGTAGTGCTGGTAGCCCTGCTGCGCGGCGGCGGCGGCATCGGGCACGGCGAGGCCCCAGAACGTCTCCGAGGCAACGAAACCTTCCTTGCCGATGGAGGCGGCATAGGCGTTGGCGGCGCGGATACGCTCTGCTGCCCAGTTGGATGCGGCGAAATGACGGATGCGTCCTGCCTCGCGGTGGGCGATCAGCGCGTCGATGATCGGTTCGACCGGGCTTTCCGGATTGTCCATGTGCAGGAAATAGAGGTCGATGGTATCGACGCCGAGGTGGTCGAGGCTCTGGGCAAGGTCGGCCGCGACGTCATCCGGGGTCACGCGGTTGCGGTAGTCGCCCACGCGCATGTCGAAGAAGCCGCCCTTGGTGGCGATCACGAAATCGTCGCGCTTCTGCGTCTTGAGCCACGCGCCGACTGCGCGCTCGCTCGCGCCGGCGGGGGCATCCGGCATCCAGTCCCCATAGGAGCGGGCGGTGTCGATGAAGTTGCCGCCAAGGCCTGCAAAGGTATCGAGAATGGCGTTGGACTTGCCCTGATCTAGCATCCAGCCGAGCATGTTGGTGCCGTAGCACAGGCGGCTCACGGTGAGGTCGGTGTGGCCTAGCGTAACCTTCTTGAGCATTGTGCGCTTCCTCGTAAATGTAAGTGCTGACTTAGCAAAACTTGGGCGGAAAGGAAGCATCGGGTGCTAAGTTTCCCGAGGTGCTTCCGTCCGTTCAGGCGCGCGCGGCGCGGCGGCCGGCCTGGCGCCCGAAGAAGGTGCAGTCGGCAAGGCTCAGGCCAGAGGAATAGCCGTGGCCCCATGCCGGCAGGCCCGAGGTGCAGCGCCCTGCGGCGTAGAGTCCGGGGATCGGCGCGCCGGAGCGACCGAGCACTTCACCGTCTGTCGAGGTCTTGAGCCCGCCCAAGGTGAAGAAGCTGAAGTAGCTTGTCTGGAAATTGCATTCGAGCGCGACGAACGGCGACTGGTCGAGCGCTTTCAGGATCGGGGGCTGCTTGTCGAACAGGGGATCGCGGCCGTTGCGGGCGTGTTCGTTGTAGAAGTGCATCGTGGCCGAAAGCGTGCCTGCGGGCATTTCGAGTTCGGCTTCGACCTCCTCCCACGTCTCGCCAGTGCCGGCGATGGTGATGCCGGCAAGGTCGAGCGGTTGGGTGAAGTGGGCGCTGTCGAGCAGGAGGTAGACCTTGCCGCCCGGCTGGTCGACGGCGCAGCGGCTGACGCGGCCGTGGTAGCAGTCTTCGTTGATGAAGCGCTGCCCGGCGACGTTGACGAAGACGCCGTGGGCCTGTTCGGCCGGGATCGTCCACGGGCAGGTGGTGAAGAACTGGTCCATGTGAATCGCATCGCCGCCGACCGAGACGCCGAGTTCGATGCCGATGCCATCGTCCTTGTCGCCGATCGGGCTGTTCACGCGGAAGCTTTCAGGGCAGTATTTGCGGCGCATGGCCTCGTTGAAGACGAAGCCACCGGTGGCAAGGACGACGCCCTTGCGGGCTCGGACGAAGCGGTCCTTGTTGTCGATGCGGACGACGGCTCCGGCAATGGCGTCACCATCGGTGATGAGCGCGACGGCGCGTGCGTCGACGTGGATCTCGGCGCCAAGATCGCGGGCGCGGCGTTCGAGTATGTCGACCAGCGGACGCCCGCCGCCCCAGCCCATGTGCTGGATCACGTGGCCGCGCGGGGCGGGCTTTGCGTGTCGGTAGAACGGCGCGGCGGCCTCGCTGCCCGACCAGATCAGGGTGGAATCGTCGGTCGGTTCGATCACCTTGCCGGGCAGGTAGTTGCCGCGATAGGGCACGCCCTGATCCTTCAGCCACTGGTAGTGCGCCAGCGCCTCGCGGCCATAGATCTCGCACTTGGCCTCATCGACGCAGGGGCCGCCGGCAAGCTTGAGGTAGGCGGTGAAGTCTTCGACCGTATCGTCGAACCCTGCGGCCTTCTGCGCATCGGTACCGCCGCCGACGTAGATCTCGCCACCGGAGAGCGCCGAGGCACCGCCGCTGCCGGAACTGCGTTCGAACAGCAGGACCTCTGCACCCGCAACGCGGGCCTCGATCGCGGCGCAAGCCCCGGTTGCGCCGAAGCCAATCACGGCGACGTCCGTCTCGAAATCCCACTTTTCGACCTGCGTAATCGACAAAGGTCGATACTGCGAATATCCTGTCATTCCGGCCTTCCGCTCCCATGCCCGTGCGCGGATCTGTAGTGTCCGCTGCCTGTGGCTGTCATTTGAACGCCCGCTTGACGTTATTCGCGTCAATCTGGGCCGCATTCGTAATTTAAGATTGCATTGGATACGCAAATCGTCAATTGAAAAGGCAATCGCCTTTGGATATTGGCGATTTCGAATCTGCTGCGGTGCAACTTTCGGCACCTGCGGCATGGGATGGGAGAGCAGCCGCGGTGCAGGGCACTGATCACATTGACTTGGGCGGCCAGGTGGCGATCGTCACCGGGGGCACGCGCGGGCTGGGGCGGCAGATTGCGCAAGCCCTGCTGCGCGCCGGAGCTGCGGTGACAGTGTGCGGCCGAACCGAGCCTGACGATCTGCCCGGAGGCCTGACGTTCCGGGCGGCTGACATCCGCGATCCCGAACAGGCGCAGGCACTGGTCGATGGCGTGGTGGAGCGCCATGGGCGGCTGGACATCCTCGTGAATAACGCTGGTGGTTCACCGCAAGCCCCCGCCACGGCGAGCCCGCGCTTCTTCGATTCCATCGTGAAGCTGAACCTGCATTCGGCGATGTACATGTCGCAATATGCCTATGCCCACATGGCGAAGGCCGGGGCTGGCAGCATCGTCAACATCGCCAGCGTATCGGGCATACGGCCCTCCCCCATGACGGCGGCCTATGGGGCGGCGAAGGCAGGGCTGCTCAGCCTGACGCAGAGCCTTGCGCAGGAGTGGGGGCCCGATGGCGTGCGCGTGAACGCGATCATCGTCGGCCTGATGCAGACCGAAACCTCGGAGGAAACCTATGGCGACGAGGCGGCGCAGGCTGCGGTTGCCAAATCGCTGCCGCTGCAGCGCATGGGCACCGGCGCGGACATCGCCGGAGCCGTGCTGTGGCTGAGTTCGAGCCTCGCCTCATGGGTGAGCGGCGCACGCATCAACGTCGATGGCGGGGGCGAGCGGCCCTACTTCCTCGACCTCGTGAAAGGATAAGCTGCCATGGGCATAAAGGCACTGGGCTATGTCAGGATCGAAACCGCCAAGGCGGAGGCCTGGGACCACTTCATGACGCAAGTGGTCGGCACGATGCGGGCGGATGCGCCATGCGATGGCGTGGCGGCCTACCGGATCGACGACCGCCCGTTCCGCTTCTGGGTGGAGCGGCGCGAGAGCGACCGGCTTGTGGCTGCTGGTTATGAAGTCGGCGATGCGGCGGAACTGGCGGCGCTGCGTGAGACGATTGCCGGGCTGGGGCGCGAGATTGTCGATGGCGATGCGGATGCAGCAAAGGCGCGCGGCGTGGCGGCGTTCTTTGCGACGAGCGATCCTTCGGGCAACGGTCTCGAGTTCTTCCACGGCGATGTCCGCGACGATGTGGCGTTCGTTTCGCCGGTGGGCGTGAGCGGCTTCGTGACCGGAGACATGGGCATGGGGCACGCCGTGTTTGCGACGCCGAACTTTGACGAGGCGCACGCCTTCTACAAGGCCATCGGCTTTCGCGACACCGACATCCCGCGCTTCCGTTTTTCGGACGATCCCAACGATCCGGGCATGGGCTTTGCCTTCATGCACGCCGACAATGGCCGCCACCATTCGGTAGCCATTGCGGAAATGCCGGTGCCGCCTTCTGCCTGCATCCACTTGATGCTGGAGATGAAGACGCAAAGCGACGTGGGCAAGTGCCATGATCGCATGCGCATAAACAAGGTGCCCGAGAGCGCCTCGATCGGCCGGCACGTCAACGACCAGACCTTCGGCTTCTACATGCAGACGCCCTCTGGCTTCGACATCGAGATCGGGGCCGATCCGCTGGTGATCGATTACACGAACTGGACACCGACCGCGCATCTGATCCCCAGCGAATGGGGCCATGTCTGGGCATGGCAGAAGGCGCTTGAAGAGCAGGCAGGAGAACAGGCGTGAGCCTTGATAAGAGGATGAGCGCGGCGGAGATCGTCGCGCAGCTGTCCGATGGCATGACCATCGGCATCGGCGGCTGGGGCCCGCGGCGCAAGCCGATGGCGCTGGTGCGCGAGATCATGCGTTCCGACCTCAAGGACTTGACCGTCGTCGCCTATGGCGGCGCTGACGTGGGCATGTTGTGCGCAGCGGGCAAGGTTAAGAAGCTGGTCTTCGCGTTTGTCAGCCTTGATGCGATCCCGCTGGAGCCGTGGTTCCGCAAGGCCCGCGAGAGCGGCGCGCTGCAGGTGCTGGAGCTGGACGAAGGCATGTTCCAGTGGGGCCTGAAGGCGGCGGCGTTCGGCCTGCCGTTCCTGCCGACGCGGGTTGGCCTCGGCACGGACCTTGCCGAGCTGGGCGGCCTCAAGACCGTGCAGTCACCCTATGACGATGGCGAGACGCTGATCGCCATGCCGGCGCTCAAGCTCGATGCCGCGCTGATCCACGTCAACCGCAGCGACTGGCGCGGCAACGTGCAGGTGTTTGGGCCGGACGTCTATTACGACGAGTGGTTCGCCAAGGCTGCTGCCAGGACCTACGTTTCATGCGAGGAACTGGTCGACCGGATGGAGGACCATTACCCCGAAGGCGCGCAGGACAACCTGTTCGAGCGCTGCTTCGTTTCGGGCGTGGTGGAAATGCCCTGCGGCGCGCACCCAAGCTCGATGCCGCCGCATTACGGCTGGGACATGAAGGCCTTCAAGGCCTACGCCGATGCGGCACGCGATCCGGGCGACTGGTCTGCGGTGGCGGACCGCTTCGTTGGCGCTTCTGAAGCCGAATATCTTGAATCCATTGGCGGAAAGGAGGCGGTAGCGGTTCTTTCGCTGCCGATTTTCTGATGAGCGACATCACTCTCGTAGACCTGTGCATCGTCGCCTGTTCGGAAGCGTTCCGGAGCAATGGCGAAATCGTGGCGACCGGCGTGGGGCCAGTGCCGCGCCTGGCGGCGGGCCTGGCCAAGCTGACCCATACGCCCGAACTGATGATGACCGACGGCGAGGCCTATCTGGTCGAGCAGCCGGTGCCGCTGGGGCCGCGCAAGTACGACGACCGCAAGCCCGCGGGATACCTCCCGTTCTCGCGCTTCTTCGACAGTGCGGTGTGGTCAGGGCGAAGGCATGCCATGGTCACGCCGACGCAGCTTGATCGCTTCGGCCAGATCAACCTGTCCTACATGGGCGGGACCTATGACAAGCCGAAGACGCAGATGCTGGGCGTGCGCGGCTTTCCGGGGAACACGATCTACCACCCCAACTCGTTCTTCTTCCCGGCGCATGGGCCGCGCGTCTTCGTGCCCCAGGTCGATATGATCTCGGGCGTAGGGTACAATGCGGCCAAGCGCGTTCCGGGTGGCAACTTCTCGGGCGTGAGCCTGCGCCGGATCGTGACCAACCTGTGCGTGATGGACTTCGGCGGGCCGGACAACCAGATCCGCGTCATCTCGCTGCACCCCGGCGTGACGTTCGAGGAAGTGCAGGCGGCAACCGGTTTCGAACTGGCCCAGGCCGACAACGTGGAAGTGACGCGGCTGCCGACGGCAGAGGAACTGGCAGTGATTGCCGGCCTCGATCCGCACAACGTCCGCGCCAGCGTGCTCAAGGACAACCCGCCCGCCATCCGCGCCGCTGCCTGAGGGAGATGACCGCATGACCGACCTCGTCGAGCCGAAGCAAGTCGACATCGTCTACGAGACGCAAGAGCCCGTTCGCTACGAGGTGGAAGGGAGCGTGGCGTGGATCACGATGAACCGGCCGCAGTTCAACAATGCCCAGAACGGGCAGATGACCTATGCGCTCGACGATGCGTTTGGCCGCGCGGTGCAGGACGACAACGTCCGCGCGATCGTGCTGGCGGGCGAGGGCAAGCACTTTTCGGCCGGGCACGACATAGGCACGCCGGGGCGCGACCTGCACCACGAGTTCGACAAGCGGCTGATGTTCCCGCCGCACACCAACAAGCCGGGCGCCGAACTGCTCTATACCCGCGAGCAGGAGCAGTACCTTGGCATGTGCCGCCGCTGGCGCGATATCTCCAAGCCGACCATCGCTATGGTGCAGGGTGCCTGCGTGGCGGGCGGGCTGATGCTGGCATGGGTGTGCGACCTTATCGTCGCTTCGGAAGACGCGTTCTTCCAGGACCCGGTGAACCCGCTGATGGGCATTCCGGGTGTCGAATACTTTGCCCATGCCTATGAACTGCCGCCGCGCGTGGCCAAGGAATTCCTGCTGCTGGGCGAGCGGATGCCGGCGGCGCGGGCCTACAGCTTCGGCATGGTCAACAAGGTGGTCCCGCGCGATCAGCTGCGCGAGGCGACTGCTGCGTGGGCGAACAAGCTGGCGGGGCAAGGGCGGCTGGGCAACTGGCTGACCAAGCAGTCCGTCAATCACGTCGAGGAACTGCGCGGCAAGCGGGCGGCGATGGATGCGGTCTACCACATGCACCACTTTGCCCATGCGCAGAACGATATCGTGACCGGCAACTCGATTGCCGGGGTGAGCGGGACTTCGGCTGCGGCGGCAAATAAGAAAGACGCGGGCGAAGGCTGATGGCTGGTGCGCTTCACACCGTCCTGACCGAGCGTCTTGGCTGCAAGGCTCCGATCATCCAGACCGCGATGGGCTGGGTGGCCGAGCCGAGCCTTGTCATCGGCAGCTGCAATGCGGGTGCGTTCGGCTTCCTTGGCGCGGCGGTGATGACGCCCGATGAATGCCGGAGCAAGATCCTGGCCGTGCGCCGTGGTACGGACAAGCCGTTCGGGGTGAACTTCCATTCGTTTCAGCCCGGGGCGGAGCAGATCGTCGACCTGATCCTGGCCAATGCCGATCAGGTGCGCGCCGTCAGCTTTGGGCGGGGCCCCAATGCGAAGATGATCGGGCGGTTCAAGGATGCGGGCATCCTGTGCATCCCGACCGTCGGCGCGGTGAAGCACGCCAGGAAGATGGAAGAGCTGGGCGTCGACATGATCAACGTCCAGGGCGGCGAGGGTGGCGGGCATACCGGTTCGGTGCCGACGACGATCCTGCTGCCGCAAGTGCTCGATACCGTGAAGGTGCCGGTAATCGCCAGTGGCGGCTTTGCCGACGGGCGCGGTCTGGTGGCGGCTCTGGCCTTTGGTGCGGTGGGCACTGCGATGGGCACGCGCTTTCTGCTGACCAAGGAAAGCCCGGTGCCCGATAGCGCCAAGGCGGCGTACCTGAAGGCCGGGACCGACCAGATCATCGTGACGACCAAGCTCGACGGCATTCCGCAGCGGATGGTGCGCACGCGCCTGATGGACCGCATCGAGAAGTCCGGCTCCCTGGCCATGTGGCTGCGCGCCTTCGAGGCAGGCGCGGCGATGAAGCGCCAGACCGGCGCCTCGTGGCTTCACTTCATCAAGGCGGCCAAGGGCATGACCGGGCACGGCGATGTGCCATTGAAGCAGGCGATGATGGCCGCGACCATGCCCATGCTGATCCAGAAGGCGGTGGTCGATGGCGATATCGAAAACGGCGTGATGGCGACGGGCGTGGTCGGCGGGCGCATTTCCGAGGTTCCGACCTGCCAGGAGCTGGTCGACCGCATCATGGCCGAGGCCGAGGCCCGCCTTTCCGCGCTCTGCGCAAGCTGACATTTCGAGGACGAGGACACCCCATGCCGATCACGCTTACCGTCAAGGACCGCATCGCCGAGATCGTGTTCGACGTGCCGCCGGTCAACGCGTTCGACAGCGAGACGTGGATGTCGCTGCCGGCCATCGTCAAGAAGGCGGCGGCAGACCCTGAGGCGAACGTGGTGCTGATCCGCGCGGCGGAGGATTCGCGGGGGTTCTGTGGGGGCGTCGATATCAAGGAGATGCAGGCCCACCCGGAACGCATCACCGTGCTCAATCGCGGCAACTTCCTGACGTTCAAGGCGATCCACGAGGCGGAGATTCCTGTCGTGGTCGCGGCGCACAAGTTCGTGATCGGCGGCGGCATCGGCATCTGCGGCGCGAGCGACGTGATCATCGCGGCGGACGATGCGTTCTTCTCGCTGCCGGAAGTCGATCGCGGCGCGATGGGCGGGGCGAGCCACATGTCGCGCATGCTGCCGCTGCACAAGGTGCGCGCGGCGTTCTTTACCGGCGGCAACATTCCGGCGCAGGAAGCCTATCGCCTGGGTGCGGTGGAGAAGGTGGTGCCGCGTGCCGATCTGGTGGCAGAGGCCCACGCCTTCTGCAGCGTGATCGCATCGAAGAGCCGCAAGGCGCTGGTCATCGCCAAGGAAGCTCTGAACGGTCTCGAAGCGCGCGATGTCGATCGCGGATACCGCTGGGAGCAGGGCTTCACGCTGGAAATGTACATGCACGAAGACAGCCAGCGCGCGCGGGATGCCTTCGTCGAGACCGGCAAGGCGGCGAAGTTCTGATGAACCTGACGTACACTCCAGAACAGCAGGCATTTCGCGCAGAGGTTCGCGCGTGGCTGGAAGCGCATGTGCCCAAGCATCCGCTCGAGCATTACGACGCGACGCGCGAGGGTTTCGAGGCGCACCGGCAATGGGAAGCGACGCTGAAGAGCGGCGACTGGGGCATGGTGACCTGGCCCAAGGAATACGGCGGGCGCGGGCTCGACCTGATCCAGTGGCTGATCTTCGAGGAAGAGTATTACCGTGCCGGAGCGCCGGGCCGCGTCAACCAGAACGGCATTTTCCTGCTCGGCCCGACGCTGATGGAATTCGGCACGCACGAACAGAAGCAGCGTTTCCTGCCGCCGATGGCGAGCGGCGAGGAAATCTGGGCGCAGGCCTGGTCCGAACCGCAGGCGGGGTCCGACCTTGCCGGAGTGCGGGCGACCGCCGTTCGTGAGGGCGACGAATACGTGCTCAACGGCCACAAGATCTGGTCGAGCCGCGCCGCCTTTGCCGACTGGGCCTTCGGCCTGTTCCGCGAGCCGGGCAGCGAGCGGCACAAGGGGATGAGCCTGATCTTCTTCCGGCTGGATCAGGAAGGCGTCACCCGCAACCCGATCCGCAAGATCAACGGGCATGTGGGCTTTGCCGAGATCTTCCTCGACAACGTGCGCGTGCCTGCGTTCAACCGCCTGGGCGACGAGGGGCAGGGCTGGCACATCTGCATGGCGACCGCCGGGTTCGAGCGCGGGTTGATGCTGCGTAGCCCGGCGCGCTTCCAGGAAGCTGCTGCTGCGCTGGCGGCGCTGTGGCAGAGCCGCAAGGACAGCTGCGATCCAGCGCTGGAGGCGGACGTGGTGCGCGCGCACATGAATGCGGAGGCCTATGCGCTCAACATCTACCAGACCGCATCGCGGCTGATGGCGGGCGCGAAGATCGGGCCGGAGGCTTCGACCAACAAGATCTTCTGGTCGGAGATGGACATCCACCTTCACGAGACCGCGCTGGCTATCCTCGGGGCCGAGGCCGAGCTGCTGCCGCCTGCTGGTGAGCACGAATGGCTCGACGACTACATCTTCTCGCTGGCCGGGCCGATCTATGCCGGGTCGAACGAGATCCAGCGCAACATCATTGCCGAGCGCATGCTCGGCCTGCCGCGCTGAGGAGGGACGGGCACATGGACTTCACCCTCAACGACGAACAGCTGATGTTTGCCGAGACGGCACGGACGCTTCTGGGCGATACCTGCACGCCGGATCATTGGCACAAGATGATGGAACAGGGCGTGGCCTTCGATGCCGCGCGCTGGGCGCAGATCGTCGAGAACGGCTTTACCCTGCTGCTCCTGCCCGAAGCGGCGGGCGGCATGGGGCTGACCGAACTGGACCTTGCCCTTATCGCCATCGAGGCGGGCTATGTGGCGCTGCCCGAACCGCTGGCCGAGAGCGCGGGCGTGGGCGCGCCTTTGCTGGCCAGCCTTGCGCCCGATCATCCGGTCCTGGCCGATCCGGCGGCGATCATCGCGGTGGCTCCGGCGATCAATCCCGTCGTCGCCAATGCCGACATTGCTGCGGCGATCCTGATCGAGAAGGATGGGCGGGCCTATCTGGTGACGCCGGATCAGGTGACGCTGACGCCAGCCGAGACCATCGATCCGTTCCGCCGCCTGTTCCGCATCGAATGGGATGAGAGCAGCGCCGAGGATCTCGGCCCTGCCGACTGGACGCTGGCGCTGGACCGCGCGTCGCTGTTCGCGGCGGCGCAGGGGCTGGGGCTGGCGCAGCGGGCGGTCGATCTGGCGGTCGCCTATGCCAAGGATCGCATGCAGTTTGGCAAGCCGATCGGATCGTACCAAGCGGTGAAGCACCATCTTGCCAGCGCGCAGACCGCGATCGAATTCGCGCGGCCGGTCGTGCTCGCTGCTGCGGCCGAGATCGGCCACGCTGACATTCATTCGCGGGCGCGGGTGTCCGAGGCGAAGGTCGTCGCACTGGAAGCGGCCGAGAAGGCCGCGCGAGCTTCGATCCAGGTCCATGGCGCGATGGGCTATTCCTGGGAAGTGGACGTGCACCTGTTCCTCAAGCGCGCGCTGGCGCTGAAGGCGGCGTGGGGCACGCCCGCCTTCCATCGCAGCCGCATTGCCACGCGCATCTTCACCCAGCCGCTCGGCGCCGACCAGACCTTTGCACGCGAGACAGAACATGCCTGAAGCCTTTATCGTCGATGCCGTGCGCGCGCCTGTCGGGCGCAAGAAGGGCAGCCTTGCCCACCTCCACCCGGCCGACCTTGCCGCGCATCCCATCCGCGAACTGATGGCGCGGCACGACTTCGACCCGGCGCTGGTCGAGGACGTGGTGTGGGGCTGCACCGAAACGATCGGCGGGCAGGCGGGCGACATTGGCCGCACGGCGTGGCTGGTCGCCGGTCTTGCCGAGGACGTGCCGGGCGTGACCATCGATCGCCAGTGTGGCTCTGCCCAGCAGGCGGTCCACTTCGCCGCACAGGGCGTGATGAGCGGCACGCAGGACATTGTCGTGGCCGGTGGCAGCCAGGCGATGAACCGCATTCCGATCATGGCGGCGATGACCGCTGGCGCTGCCTATGGCTTCGAAAGTCCGTTCATCGGCGCCAGGGGCTGGGACGCGCGCTATGGCGACGAGGAAGTGAACCAGATCCGCTCGGCCGAGATGATCGCCGAGAAGTGGAACATCAGCCGCGAGGAAATGGACGCTTTCGCCTATGAGAGCCACCGCCGTGCGCAGCATGCGACCGAGCAGGGCTGGTTCAGGAACGAGATCGTGCCGCTGGAGGGGCTGGACCGCGACGAGACGATCCGTCCTGGCACGACGCTGGAAGGCCTCGCCTTGCTCAATCCGGTGCGCGAGGGCGGGCGGATCACAGCGGGCAATGCCAGCCAGAATTCCGATTGTGCGGCTGCGCTGCTGATCGTCAGCGAGCGGGCGCTGAAGGAGCACAACCTCAAGCCGCGCGCGCGCATTCACCACATGTCGGTGCGGGCCGACAATCCGGTGTGGATGCTGACGGGGCCAATACCGGCGACGCGCTATGCCATGCACAAATCGGGCATGAAGCTTTCCGACATCGACCTGTTCG
Organism: Novosphingobium sp. GW835-FHT14H07; assembly: GCF_058793515.1. NCBI lineage: Bacteria > Pseudomonadati > Pseudomonadota > Alphaproteobacteria > Sphingomonadales > Sphingomonadaceae > Novosphingobium > Novosphingobium sp. GW835-FHT14H07. Next base: position 90,299 of record NZ_JBXAFX010000003.1, on the reverse strand, counting down.
AATGCAACGAGGCTTTCGCTTCGGTGCCGATGGCGTGGATGAAGGAACTCGATATCCCGCATGAGAAGGTCAACGTGGCGGGTGGCGCGATTGCGCTGGGCCATCCGATCGGATCGACAGGCGCCAAGCTGATGACGACGCTGCTCAACTCGCTCGAGCGCACCGGTGGCCGCTATGGCCTGCAGACGATGTGCGAAGGCGGCGGGCAGGCCAACGTCACGATCATCGAGCGGCTCTGACCATGCACGCCGCCACCGCCATCACCAACCTGATCTACCGCTACGCGGAACTGATGGACGCTGGGCAGCTCGATGAGGTTGCCGCGATGTTCGATCATGCGCGCGTCACCTTGGACGGCGGGCGTGTGGTGGAAGGTGGGGCTGCGATGCTGGAGCAGTGGCGCGCCTTCGTGCGCATCCATCCTTGCGGCACGCCGCGCACGCGGCACGTGATCACCAACCCGATCCTCGAGATTGACGAGGCGGCGGGCACGGCGAGCTGCCGTTCGGTCTACACCGTGTTCCAGCAGACCCCGGAACTGCCGCTGCAGGCAATCGCATCGGGGCGCTATCACGATACGTTTGAATGCGTTGGCGGAACCTGGCGCTTCGCCACGCGCGACTATTCAATGCTCGATTACATCGGCGACCTTTCGCAGCACCTGCTGCTTCCGGTCGGCTGAAGAACTTCACAGGAGATACAAGTGGGCATCTGCGGCGGTATCTGTAATGGGCGCACTGTCATCATCACCGGCGCCGCGCGCGGGCTGGGCCGCGCCTATGCGCTGGCCTTTGCCGCCGAGGGCGCGAACGTGGTGGTCAACGACATCGGCACGTCGCTGGGCGGCGAGGGTCGCGATACCAGCGCTGCCGATGGCGTGGTGGCCGAGATCGTGGCGGCGGGCGGCAAGGCCGTGGCCAACTACGAGGACATCACCGACTGGGATGCGGCAGGACGGATCGTGCAGGCCGCGCTCGATGCGTTCGGTGACCTGCATGTGGTGGTAAACAATGCCGGCATCGTGCGCGATCGCATGTTCGTTTCGGCAACGCTGGAAGAGTGGGACGCGACGATGCACGTCCACCTGCGCGGCCACTTCTGCCTTGCGCGCCACGCCGTGAACTACTGGCGCGCCAAGCAGAAGGACGGGCGCGATCCCGATGCGCGGATCATCAATACCTCGAGCGGCGCCGGGCTGCAGGGCTCGATCGCGCAGGCGGCCTATTCGACAGCCAAGGGCGGCATCGCCTCGCTGACGCTGGTGCAGGCGGCAGAGCTGGGGCGCTATGGCATCACTGCCAATGCACTGGCCCCATCTGCGCGCACCCGCATGACCGAGCAGGCTTTTGCCGAGAAGATGGCGACCGAGGGCCAGGCCTTCGACGTGATGGACCCCGCCAATGTCGCGCCGACGGTCGTGTGGCTCGGCAGCAGCGCAAGCCGCGATGTGACCGGGTGCGTCTTCGAACTCGAAGGTGGCAAGATCATGCTGGAGGACGGCTGGCGCGAGGGTCCGGTGGTGGACAAGTGCGCCCGGTGGGAGCCTGCTGAAGTTGGCGATGCCGTGGCGAAGCTGATCGCAGCGCGCGTGCCGCCGCGGAAAGTGTGGGGTGCGGCCTAAAGGCCGCGGGGTATGGGGCACGGCCTGAAGGCCCGGACGGAGTAGAGACGATGGAATTTGCCTTCACCGACGAACAGGCGATGATCGCCGAGACCGTGCGCGGCTTCTTTGCCGAGAACGCGACGAGCGAGCGCACGCGAAAGGCCATGGCGGCCGACGGGATCGACCGCGAGCTGTGGTCGTCGTTCGCGACCGAGCTTGGCCTTGCCGGGATCGGCCTGCCTGAGGAACATGGCGGCGCAGGCCTCGGCATGGTTGAGATGGCGCTGGTGGCCGAGGCTGCGGGGGCGCAGGTGGCGGCGCTGCCGCTGCTGGGCCACGTGATGATCGGGCAGGCCATTGCGCGTGGGGGTTCCGAGGCGCAGAAGGCGGAATGGTTGCCGCGCCTTGCTGCGGGCGAGTTGATCGCGACGGCGGCGTGGGCTCCGCAGCTGAGCGTTGCCGAGGGGCGCATTTCGGGCACGTTCCCGTTCCTGCCACATGGCGCTTCGGCTGATCTGCTGCTGGTCCATTCGGGCAGCGATGCGTGGATCGTCGACCTCAAGGGCGCTGGTGTGAGTGTGCAGGCGCACGTCACGATGGACCAGACCCGGCCTTTTGCCACGGCGACCCTCGATGGCGCGCAGGGCGAGCAGCTTGCTGATGGCGATGCGGCAATTGCCGGGGCGCTTGCCGCCGGGTGGATCTGCCTTGCGGCCGAGGCGCTGGGCGGAGCGCAGGCGACCCTGGATCGGACCGTGGCCTATTCCAAGGAGCGGGTGCAGTTCGGGCGGCAGATTGGCTCGTTCCAGGCCTACAAGCACCGTCTTGCCGACATGATGATCGAGATCGAGCAGGCGCGCTCGGCGGTCTACTGGGCGGCCTGTGCGGTGGATGAGGGTTCGGACGAGGCGCAGGTTGCGCTGCATTCGGCCAAGGCGTTCTGCGCCGACACCTTCTTCATGTGCGCCGGCAACATGATCCAGCTGCACGGCGGCATCGGCTTTACCTGGGAACATGACGCGCACTTGTTCTTCAAGCGCGCCCGTTCGATCCAGACGCTGCTTGGCGATGGCCAGTGGCATCGCGAGCAGGTCGCCTCGGCAGTTCTCGGGGCGGCTGCATGAAGCTCGGCTTCTCCCCCGCCGACGAGGCCTTCCGCGCCGAGTGCGCGGCGTGGCTGCAGGCGGAAATGACCGGGGAATTCGCCGACATTCGCGGCATTCCCAACCTGTGCGACGCAATCCCGCGCCGCAAGGAATGGGAGCAGCGGCTGGGGGAGACGGGGTGGAGCTGCATCGGCTGGCCCAAGGAGTGGGGCGGGCGCGATGCGACCATCGCCCAGCAGGTGATCTTCGCCGAGGAATATGCGCGGGCTGGCGCCCCCAATCGGATCAACCACATCGGCGTGGAACTGGCCGGGCCGACGATCCTTGCCTTCGGGTCCGAGGAGCAGAAGGCGAGGTACCTGCCCGAAATCGCGGCAGGTCGGCAGATCTGGTGCCAGGGCTATTCGGAGCCGAATGCCGGTTCCGACCTTGCCAACGTGAAGACCAAGGCGCGGTTGGAAGATGGTGAGTGGGTGGTCAACGGCCAGAAGGTCTGGACAAGCCTCGCGCATTATTCGGACATGATCTTCGTCGTCGCGCGTAGCGAAGAAGGCTCGGCGGGCCCCAAGGGGCTGTCGTTCCTGTTGATGGACATGGACCAGCCAGGCATCGAGGTGCGCCCGATCCGTCAGATCAACGGCGAGGCCGAGTTCAACGAGACTTTCCTCACCGACGCGCGCTGTGCCGCCGATGCCATGCTGGGCGCAGCGGGCGAGGGGTGGAAGGTGGCGATGGCGCTGCTGGCGTTCGAGCGCGGGGTTTCGACGCTGGGCCAGCAGATGCAGTTCAGGAACGAACTCGACGCCGTGATCGATGCGGCCAAGGCCAACGGAAAGGCTGCCGATCCGGTGATCCGCCAGAAGATTGCCCGGGCGGAAATCGGCCTTCGCCTGATGCGCTATGGCGCACTGCGGATGCTTTCGGGCACGGACCTTGCCGCCATCGACGGCGCGGCGCTGACCTACAAGATCCAGTGGGCGACGTGGCGGCGCAATCTTGGCGAGCTGGGCATGGAAGTGCTCGGACAGGCCGGGGAAGTTGCTTCCGGTGACCACTATTCCTGGCCGACGCTGCCCAACCTGTTTCTCTTCAGCCGCTCCGACACGATCTACGGCGGCACCAACCAGATCCAGCGCAACCTGATCGCCGAGCGCGGTCTGGGGCTACCGCGCGAACCGAGAGGTCAAGCATGAGCGTTCCCGTTCCTCCCTATCCGACGCCCATGGGCATGCTGAAGGGCAAGACGGTGGTCGTCACCGCCGCTGCCGGGACCGGCATCGGCTTTGCGGTGGCGAAGCGGGCCGCAGAAGAGGGCGCGCGTCTGCTGATCAGCGACTTTCACGAGCGTCGTCTGGGCGAAGCGGCCGATCGCATTGCCGCCGAAGTGGGGTGCGAACGCCCGTTCACGCAGGTGTGTGACGTGACCAGCGAGGCGCAGGTTCAGGATCTGCGCGATGCCTCGCTGGAGGCGTTGGGATCGGTCGACGTGCTGATCAACAACGCCGGCCTTGGCGGCGAAGTGGACGTGGTCGACATGACCGACGAACAGTGGAGCCGCGTTCTTGACGTGACGCTGACCAGCCTGTTCCGCATGACGCGGGCGTTCCTGCCTTCGATGTATGCGGCGAAGAGCGGAGTGATGGTCAACAACGCCTCGGTGCTGGGCTGGCGCGCGCAGCGGGGCCAAGCGCACTATGCCGCGGCGAAAGCGGGCGTGATGGCCTTCACCCGCTGTGCCGCACTGGAAGCGGCGGATCACGGCGTGCGCATCAATGCGGTGGCGCCGAGCCTGGCGATGCATCCGTTCCTTGCCAAGGTGACGACAGAAGAGCGCCTTGCCGAGCTGGTCAAGACCGAGGCCTACGGGCGCCCCGCCGAGGTGTGGGAAGTGGCCAATGTCATGCTGTTCCTGGCCTCGGACCTTTCCTCCTACATGACCGGCGAGATCGTCCCGGTCTCGAGCCAGAGGGCCTGATCGTGGCGGTGGTGTTCGAGAAACCGGCCGACCTGCTTGGCAAGGAAGGCACGCAACTGCCGCCGACCGAGTGGCTTCTGGTCGATCAGGAGCGGGTCAACGGGTTTGCCGATGTCACGGGCGATCACCAGTGGATCCACGTCGATGTCGAGCGTGCCAAGGACGGACCGTTCGGCGGGACGATCGTGCATGGCTACCTGACGATGAGCCTCGTCAATTACTTCCTCCCCCAGCTGATCGAGGTTCGCGGGTTTGCCCATGCGGTGAACGTCGGCGCGGACCGCTTGCGCTTCCTCTCGCCGGTGAAGGTTGGCAGCCGCATCCGGGGTGCAGGCGAAATCGTCTCGGTCGAGGAGGTCAAGGGCGCGATCCAGTCAGTCGTGCGCGTCACCGTCGAGATCGAGGGGCAGGACAGGCCAGCCTGCGTGCTCGATACAATCAGCCGCTATTTTCCGGAGCAAGTGCGATGACCGATCCCAAGGTGATGGAAGCCGCCGTTCACGAATATGTTGCCGCGTTCGATGCAGGCGCGCCCGAACGGGTTGCCGCGTTGTTTGCGGAAGATGCCACGGTCGAAGACCCGGTGGGGACCGAACCCAAGGTCGGGCAGGCGGCGATCCTCGAATTCTATACGGCCTCGATGCAGACAGGCGCGAAGCTCAGGCTTGAAGGGCCGGTGCGCGTGTGCGGGCCTTATGCGGCGTTCGCGTTCTCGGTCCTGCTCAACCTTGGCGGCAAGGACATGCGCGTCGATGTGATCGACACCTTCAAGTTCAACGACGACGGCAAGGTCGTCGAGATGCGGGCCTATTTTGGGCCGACCAACATGCACGGATTTTCCTGAGAGGACGCAAACATGCGTGAAGCCGCCATCGTTTCGACCGCCCGCACCGGCGTGGGCAAGGCCTATCGTGGGGCCTTCAACGATACCGAAGCTCCGGTGCTGTCGAGCCACGTGGTCAATGCCGCGATTGCGCGGGCCGGGATCGATCCGGCACGGGTGGACGACGTCTACCTCGGGGTCGGCAACCACTGGAACACGCAGAGCTACAACCTCGGGCGGCTAACCGTCCACGGTTCGGTCCTGCCCGACACGACAGCGGGCTTCACGCTCGACCGCAAGTGCTCGTCCGGCCTCAACGCCATCGCGCTCGCAGCGCGTGGCATCATGTGCAACGAGATCGACGTTGCCGTGGCGGGCGGCATGGAGAGCATTTCGCTGACCATCAACAAGCATGCGCCGCAGTTTCGCAACCGTTCGGAATTCATCAAGGCTGCGGACCCGCATGCCTACATGGTGATGATCGAAACCGCCGAGATCGTCGCGGAGCGCTATGGTGTGACCCGCGAGGAGCAGGACCGCTTTGCCGCCCTTTCACAGCAGCGCGCCTCGGCTGCGCAGGAAGCCGGCAAGTTCGATGACGAGATCGTGCCGATCACCGTGACCAAGGCGTTGTTCGACAAGGAGGGCAACGAGACCGGCAAGGAGGAGGTGACGCTTGGCCGTGACGAAGGCGTGCGCGCGGGCACGACTTACGAAGCGCTGGCAGGCCTGAAGCCGGTGTTCAAGAACGGACAGGTCATCGCCGAGGGCAAGCACGTGACGGCAGGCAATGCCAGCCAGCTGTCCGATGGCGCCTCGGCGCAGGTGCTGATGGACCTCGATACCGCAAAGGCCGAAGGGCGTCCGGTGCTGGGGATCTATCGCGGCTTCCAGGTGGCGGGCTGCGGGGCAGAGGAAATGGGCATCGGGCCGGTCTTTGCGATCCCCAAGCTGCTGGACCGCGCAGGGCTGAAGATCGAGGACATCGGGCTGTTCGAGATCAACGAGGCCTTCGCGAGCCAAGCTGTCTATTGCCAGAAGAAGCTGGAGATCGATCCCGACAAGCTCAATGTCAACGGCGGCGGCATTGCCATCGGCCATCCGTTCGGCATGACCGGATCAAGGCTGGTTGGCCATGCCCTGATCGAGGGCAAGCGGCGGGGCGTGAAGTACGTCGTCGTCTCGATGTGCGTGGCGGGCGGCATGGGTGCGGCCGGCCTGTTCGAAGTGGCCTGACGCGCGATGCTCGATCCCCTGCCGCCAACGATACCCCACGCCGCTCAGGCTGCGGCAAGAACCTGGCCAGATGCGCCGGCGGTGCTTGAGAACGGCGAGGTGTGGAGCTTTGCCGAGCTGTGGCAGCGCAGCAGGGCGGCGGCTTCGGCACTGCTGGGGCGGGGCATAGGCGCAGGGGACCGGGTAGCCATCTGGGCTCCCAATTCGCGCGAATGGATCGTGGCGGCGATTGCGGTGATGAGCTGCGGCGCGGCGGTGGTCACGCTCAATACCCGGCTGAAGGGCCGCGAGGCGGGAGACATTCTGCGCCGCACGAATGCGAAGCTGCTGTTCACGGTCGAGGGCTTTCTCGGCATCGACTACCGCGCCCTGATCGCGGACGAGGACCTGCCTGCGCTGGAAGGCACGTTGCTGCTCAAGCACGATCTGGTGCAAGGGGGCAAGGGGGCGGACGACCCGGCCGTGGACGGGGCGCTGGTGGGTATCGACGCCGATACTGTCTCGGACATCCTGTTCACCAGCGGGACGACCGGCAGCCCCAAGGGCGTGCTGATGACTTACGGCCGGGTCCTGCCGCAGGCTGCGGTGTGGTGCCAGAATACCGGCCTGCGCGAGGGCGATCGCTATCTCATTGCCAATCCGTTCTTCCATTCCTTCGGCATGAAGGTGGGCTGGGTTGCGTGCATCCTCTCGGGGGCGGTGGCTGTGCCGATGCCGCAGTTCGACGTGGGCCAGGCAATCGAGCTGATCGAGCGCGAACGCATCACTTTCATGCCGGGGCCGCCGACCATCTTCCAGATGCTGCTGGCAGAGTTGGACAAGCGCAAATGGGACTGCTCATCGTTGCGGGGCGGCACCACCGGCGCGGCAAGCGTGCCGCCCGCGCTGGTCGAACGCATCCGCGAGGACCTTGGCATGGTGGATCTGATCACCGCCTATGGCATGACCGAGTGTGTGAACATCACGACCTGCGTTCCGGGAGACGACGCTGAAACTATTGCCCGCACCTGCGGCAAGGCTTTTCCGGGCAACGAAGTTCGCATCGCCGACGCGCAAGGCAACGAAGTGCCGCGCGGGCAGACCGGCGAGGTGCAGGTGCGCGGGCAGGGCGTCATGCTTGGCTATCTCGACAACGCACAAGCCACGGCCGAGACCATCGACGCCGATGGCTGGCTGCACACAGGCGACGTCGGCACGATGGACGAGCGCGGCTATGTGCGCATCACCGACCGGATGAAGGACCTGTACATCTCGGGCGGGTTCAACGTCTATCCCGCCGAAGTCGAGAAGCTGCTGGCGGAGCATCCGGCGATCGGCATGGCCGCCGTCGTCGGCGTGCCGGACGAGCGCCTGGGCGAAGTGGGCCGCGCTTTCGTGGTGCTTCGTCCCGGTGCAACCGCAAGCGAGGCCGAGCTGATCGCGTGGTCGCGCGAGAACATGGCCAATTACAAGGTGCCGCGCAGCTTCGTGCTCGTGGAGGATCTCCCGCGCAATGCCGCGGGCAAGGTGCTGAAGACAGAACTTCGCTGATCAAGGCGAGGGCTATTTCGGAGAGAGTAATGCAGCGATTTGTCGGCAAGGTTGCCCTCGTCACCGGAGCAGGATCCGGCATCGGCCGCGCCGCGGCGATCCGCTTTGCGCAGGAAGGCGCGAGGGTGTTCTGCGCTGACCTCAACCTTGCGGCGGCGCAGGCCGTCGTGGCCGAGATCGGTCAGCGCGCAAGCGCCGTGAAGGTCGACGTGGCCGACTATGCCAGCAACCAGGAGATGGTGGCGCAAGTTCTGGCCGTAGCCGGAAAGCTGGATTTCGCCTTCCTCAATGCCGGGCTCTATGGCGCCGCCGAAGGCCTCGACACGGTTGACGAGGCGCTGTTCGACAAGCTGGTCGCGGTCAATCTCAAGGGCGCGTTCAACGGGATCAAGGCGGTGCAGCCAGTGATCGGGCAGGGCGGCGCGGTCGTGGTCACGGCTTCGGCGGCAGGCGTTGTCGGCCATCCGGCGAACCCGGCCTACAGTGCTGCCAAGCATGGCGTGGTCGGGCTTGTGAAGTCCTGCGTCGATGCCTTCGCGGCGCGCGGCTGCCGGATCAATGCGCTGTGCCCGGGCGGAGTGGAGACCCCCCTGATCGGCGCGCCGGATGTCGAGATCGTTGATGGGCAGGAGCTGCCGCGCGTGCCCTTGCGCAGCATGGGACAGGCGCAGCATGTTGCCGAAGTGGCGTTGTGGCTGTGCAGCCCGGCCTCGGGCTTCATCACGGGTCAAGCGCAAGTGCTTGACGCGGGACTGCTTTCGACCTTCGCGCCGGTGATGCTGCCTATCGGGCCGTGAGATAGACCGGCACGCAGGCCATTACGCCGCCTGTTGAGCGGCACGAACCATGGGCTGCCGGTCGAGCGATAGGTCTTGCGGAAGCCATCATTCAGCTGATCTTCGAAGATCCTGCCTTACGTGTCTGAAGCGAGGGAGGCGAAGTAATCGGCAATGATCCTGTCCGGCATGCCGATGCCACGCAGGCAGAACCACGTCGCCTGCCTGACAAGATTATCCCCCGCGACTCCGTAAGGCCTTGCCGCCAAAGGCAATCCCCCGATTGCGGCCATCATCGTCCCGACATGTTCGACGAACATGGCAGCGGCGGGCACGTCGAGAGGCTCGCCCTCAAGTCCACCCTCGGCCCGGGCAGAGGCATAGGCCGCGTCCATGGCAGCCCCGTTGCGCCGCTGCGAGCGGCGATAGATCAGGCTGGCGTAGGAGCCATCGCCTGCGAGGCTGGCCAAGGTCATGCGATGCGTATCATGACGGGCAGGATCATCTGCATCGGTCGCGCAGGCGGAGATGAAAGTGTGGATCGCACTGGCGAGGCCCCGCGCACCTTCGCCATGCACGCCCTGTTCGCGCCAGCGCTCGTCCTGCTCGAGAAATACCTGGCGCAGGACCGCGCGGTAGAGGGCGAGCTTGCTGGGGAAATGACGGAACACCAGCGCCTCTGAGACCTTCGCCTCGCGCGCGATCTGCAGGGTCTTGGCTCCGTCATAGCCGTGCTGTGAAAAGACCCGCCGTGCGGCGGCAACGATCTGGCCTCGGCGCTGCACGCCCGGTATTCGGGTCCTTGTCATGATCACTCACTTACTTGGCAGACGGAGTGAGTCAATCATCAGGCCGAGGCTATTGCAGTTCCGGCCTCACCAGCGCCGAAGCCGGAACCCGCTCCGCCCAGAACGCGCCTTCGAGATCGGTATCGACATCGACCGCGCCGCGTACGCCCAAGGCCTCGCGCGCTTCGGCCAATGGGAGGTGGAAGCACGGCTCCAGCTTCTTCATGAACAAGGCGTCGCTGGCCTTGCCGACCGCCATGCCGCGCTGGATAGCGTCGGTGCAGGTGTTCCAGACTTGCGGATAATGCAGTATCGTCCGCACGGTGTAGCGGAGCGATCCGAAGATCTGGATCAGGCTCAATTCGGCTGCCAGTTCCGGATTGCGGATGTGCTTGAACACGTTGGTCAGGCGGTACCAGTAAGGCACGAGCTCACCCATGAAGTTGAACCCGCCGCCACACAGGATGTGTTCGAAATCGTGGGTCTGGCCTGAGCGCAGGTTGTAGAACTCCAGCTGGCTTTTCGGTTCGCGCCAGGGCGTGATCTGGATCTCGTAGTTTCCTTCGGTGATCCACTGGTAGAAGATTCCGCCGAGCGAGCCTGGCGCGTACTGCGCGAAGTCGTCGATCGAGTAGGTCGAGTAGAAGCCCTCGGAAAGCCAGGCATCGAGTTCGGGATTGATCCGGCGTTCTGCCGTGAACATCTCCTCTATGGCATCGTGATCGCGCAGTTCCTCGAGAATCGGCAGGAACTCGTACATCTCGGCTGGCGGGGGCAGGTCCGGGCCGTTGCGGCGCAGGAGGATCATCGCCAGCCAATCGCGCAGGCGGGGGTTGTTGAGATACTTCGACGAGGACACGAGCACGCTCGACGGCGTTTCGACCGGCATGACGCCGCGGGCGAGATAGGGCAGGTCAGGCATCGATTTCTCCTGTTGCTTTTCTGAGCGGTGCGCAGTGGAAGGTTCCTGAAAATCAGTCACTTCGTGCCGCGCCTTGGGTTCGCTGGCGATTGCAGAATCGGTGTGGCCGCATTGTCCGGTGCATCGCCAAAGGAGGACTTCCAGAAAAATTCGTCAAGCCCACATAAGCGCAAAGATGTGCCCTTGGCTACGCAACATGATGCTAAAATCGTCTCTTGAACTTATTTTGCGTAGTTGATACGCTGCTTCATAGAGAAAAAGAAAACCGGGATGAGGGGCCTCCCTGCCTTTCTGCGAATTGTCGTCGTGCATGCTTGGGGCGTGCGCGGGGATGCCGCTCATCCTGTCGATCCGTGTTTCGCCGCAGAGGCATGGGAAGTGCGATCTTGGAGGGAGAGAACGATGTCTGACACAATGCGTGCACGCTCGGAAACGGGACGACGGGTCGCTTGGGCGTTGCTGGCAAGCGTTTCGCTGGGCAGCTTTGCTGCGCCGCAGATCGCTTTTGCTGCAGAAGATGCTGCGGATGAGCAGGCTGCGGAAAACAGCGTGCCCAACAACATGGAAATCATCGTCACGGCCAACCGCCGCGAAGAGCGCGCACAGGACGTTCCGATCTCGATCACCGCTATCAGCGCAGAAAGCATTCGCGAACGCGGGCTTACCCAGTTGCAGGATCTGCAGGCTTCCGTGCCGTCGCTGGTCGTCGGCCCGAACGGGCAGGCTTCGCGCGACGTGATGTCGCCATCGATCCGCGGGCAGAGCGCATCGTTCCAGGGATCGCCCGCGGTCGTTGTCTACATGAACGAAGTCCCGCTGGTTTCGGCGATCACGCTTTCCGGCCAGGGTGGCCCCGGCAGTTTCGTCGACTTGCAGAACGTGCAGGTTCTGGCCGGCGCGCAAGGCACGCTGTTTGGGCGAAACACCACTGGTGGCGCGATCCTGCTCACGCCGGCCAAGCCGACCGACAAGCTGGAAGGCTATGTCCAGGCCGGCTTTGGCAACTACAGCATGGTCGAGACCGAAGCGGTGCTGAACCTGCCGATCTCGGACAAGGTTCGCCTGCGGCTTGTCGGAGCCTCACGCGATCGTGACGGGTTCACGCATGATGTGAACTGGAACAAGGATCGCGACGACCAGCACTGGCGCATGGGCCGCGTCGGGCTGTGGATCGAGCCGGTGGAGGGCGTCACCAACTATACGCTGGGCTACTATGGCAAGTCGCACAGCAATGGCACGGGTTCGATCGCCAAGAACTTCAATACAAACTATTTCGTTGGCCTCGCCACGCGGCCGATCCTGGTTGCACCGGGCGTATCCCTGCCACTGGGCGCAATCGCTCCGACTTTCAATTTCTGCGGTGCAGGGACCGGCCCTGCCAATTGCAGCTACTACACCAACCTGCTCAATCAGCAGAACGCGCGCGGCATCCGCCAGACAGCGCATGGCATGGACAGCTTCGCCAAGCTGGAATCCTGGGGCATCAACAACACCACCGACATCGAACTTTCCAGCACTCTCAAGCTGCGCAACATCTTCAGCTATGCAGAACTGAAGTCGTACTACGCCAACGACCAGGATGGCACGATCGCTCCGGTCTATGATACCGGCGTGACCGTAGAGAGCCGCACCGCGCCGCGTGACTGGTACAAGCAGGTGACCGAGGAACTGCAGTTCCAGGGCACGGCGCTGAACGACAAGCTGACCTATACGGTCGGCGGCTTCTACTACAAGCAGAGCCCCCGGGGCACGATGGTGTCCTATTCGATCAACGTCTGCGGCCTGCAGTCGGTCACGGGCTGCCCCATCGGCCAGAGCCAGATCAGCGTGACCAACGAATCCAAGGCGCTCTATGCGCAGGGCTCGCTCGATTTCGGCGCGTTTTCGCCTGCGCTTGACCGCCTGCGACTGACAGCGGGCTATCGCTATACCTGGGACACCGTGGACGGATCGACCACATCGTTCAGCTATGTCCCGCTGCCGGGTGGGGCGAAGTATGTCACGGCGTGTTCGTGGAAATCGAATCCCAATCCCACGCAGCCGATCGCCGATCCGCTCAACACCTGCCTGTTCGGTGCAAGGCTGAAAAGCTCGTCGCCCAACTGGACCATCGGGCTCGACTACCGCCCGAACGACAACATCATGGTCTATGGCAAGGTCACGCGCGGCTACAAGGCCGGTGGCTTCAACAGCTATGCCGTGTTCGAGAACACCCGCACCTTCGGGCCGGAGACCGTCACCGACTACGAAGCAGGCTTCAAGACCGACTTCAACGCCGGCGGCATGCGCGGGCGGTTCAACGTCAACGGCTTCTGGCTGGACTACAAGAACATCCAGCGTGCAGCCGGGGACTTCAACCGCGCGACCGGCGGCAATGGCGCGATCACGCTGAACAATGCTTCGGCCGAGATCAAGGGCGTCGAAGTCGAGGCGATGATCCAGCCGACGCAGAACATCGAACTGGGCGGCAACTACAGCCACCTCAGCGCCAAGTACAAATCCTTCAAGTTCGATTCGAGCTCGGGCGTGTGGGATTGTACCGCGCAGTCGATCACTTCGCCCAAGGTCTTTGCCGGGGCGGACATGACCTGCCGTCCACTGCAGTACCTCTCGCCCAACATCCTGTCGGTCTATGGCCGCTTCTCGCTGCCGGTTTCGGAAGATGTGGGCAATTTCAGCCTGTTCCTCAGCTACAACTGGACCGACAAGCAGCCGACGGCGCCGTTCTCGACCGAGCGCTTCCCGGATGGGACGATCAACGAACCGGGCGTGCTGCTGCCGAGCTATGGCCTGCTCAACGCCACGATCGACTGGAAGGGCGTGATGGGCGCGCCGGTGGACCTGAGCCTGTTCGCCACCAACATCACCAAGAAGAACTACATCATCTCGAACACCGGCATCTTCCAGACGATCGGCGCGCAGAGCGTGATCTATGGCGAGCCGCGCATGTTCGGCCTGCGCCTGCGCTACAGCTTCGGCAACTGACGAGAGAAGGAGACGGCGGCGTGACAGGAAGACTTTCTGGGCGCGCCGCCGTCATTACCGGCGGTGCCGATGGCATCGGCGAAGGCATTGCTCGCCGCTTCGCCAGGGAAGGGGCGAGCGTGGTCGTCGCAGACTACGATGCCGAGCGCGGTCCGGCGGTGGTCGAGCAGCTTTGTGCAGGCGGGGCTCAGGCGGTCTTCATCCAGTGCGATGTCTCTTCCCGTGACGATGTGTTCGCGGCGGTGGACCTGTGTGCCGAGCGGTTCGGTGCGGTCGATATCCTCGTCAACAACGCCTATCGCGGTGAGGGGCCGGTGCGGATCGAGCGCAAGACCGACGCGCGCTTCGACGATGCGCTGAAGATGTGCCTCTATGCGACCAAGTGGGCGATGGAGCGGGCACTGCCGCACATGAAGGCGCGGGGCTGGGGCCGCGTGATCAACATGGCGTCACTGAACGGCGTCAACGCACACATGGGCAGCGCAGACTACAACGTCGCCAAGGAAGCGGTGCGGGCCTATTCGCGCACGGCGGCGCGGGAATGGGCGCCCCATGGCATCTGCGTCAACGTGATCTGCCCGGCAGCGGTGTCGGCCGCCTATCGCCGTTTTGCGGAAATGGCGCCCGACGTGGCGAAGGCGACTGCCGCCGCAAACCCGATGGGTCGCATGGGCGATCCGGAGGCGGACATCGGCGGCGTCGCCCTGTTCCTCGCCAGCGAGGATGCGCGGTATCTGACCGGCAACACCCTGTTCGTAGACGGTGGCGGCCATATCAATGGCGTGCCGTGGGTGCCGGATTTCGGGGACGACTGAAGCGTCGCCTCAGTCGGCGCAACTCCAGATGATTGCCGCGTCCCCGCTGTTGGTGTGCCAAAGGGCATCGCGGCGGGTTATGCGCCAGCCTTCGGGGCGCAGGGTCCAGCGGTCGATGTATTCGCCGTTCGTGTCGAATATTGGACCGCCCGTGTCACCGGGGCGCTGGTGGCGGGCCTGGACATAGGCGCGGCTGGTTGCGGTCAGGCTGCCGGGCGCAACGTCGATCGTGATGCTGCCGATCAGGTGCTGGCTTGGCCCGCAGAGATCGAGGAAGCGGCGCATGTTGGCTTCCAGCGCGGCGATCCCGGAGTGTTCGCCCAGGCCGTAGTCGAAGGTCAGGTCAGTGGCGAAGACATCTGGCAAGGCGTCCCACTGCTTTGCATCGATCACGCGCGCAAAGCGGGCGAGGCCTTCACGGATCGCGCGCTCGGCCGTCAGTTGAGCCAGGGTTCCCGATGCCGGGGGCGCAGCCGGAACCTCGTCCACAACGAACATGCGCGTGGCGGCGCGGTCGAAGACGTTCTCCTCGTCCTGCGCGATCCGGGCGGCAACTTCCGGGTCCGACGCGACGGCGAGGAAAGCGTCGTAATGCGCGCGGCTGGCGAAGCGCATTTCCGTCACGCTGTCGAAGTCGATTGCGGCAACGGCGCTGCTGAAGGCGCCGTCGCGGCCGACGTAGTTGCGCCGATAGTCGGCAATGTGTGGCAGCAGCGAGCGGATCAGCGGGGCGTGGCGCGTCTCGTAATAGGCGATGAATGCCTCGCGGCTAAGGCCCTCCTTCTTGCGGAGCAGGGCGATGACCTTGACCGGCGCAGTGCTCATTCGTCCCAGTGGATGAGGTGGCTGATATCCGTGCGCTCGTGCGGTTTGCGGCCGGTGGTCGCGAGGCGCTGGACGGAAGGTTTGCCCTTCATCTCGCTGAACTTGCGCAAGACTTCGATCACGCGATCATAATAAGTGGACTCGATCTTCCACACCCCGCCTTCGCGGCGATAGGCATCGGTATAGATCGCCGTGCCGAAGGTGTGGGCGTCCTTCTCGAGGTCGATGAACACGTCCTGCAGATACCACAGGCCGGTGGCGCTGTTGTCGCCGGTCACGCTGATTTCGGGCATCGAGCCGATGTGCATGGCAAGCGCGCCCGAGTGGAACGAGTTGGACAGGAACTCGACCATGGCGTCACGCCCTGACAGCGAGACCTTGTAGGTGCCGCCATTGTAGGTGCAGGCGACATCGGCCGTGAACAGCGCCGGCAGGGCAGCAAAATCGCCGGTATCGATAGCGCGGAAGTAGCGGTGCTTGAGCACCTTGATCTCTTCCATGTCGGAGAGCTGCTGGAGCGTGTAAGGCATTGCGGGATCAGGCTTTCTGTTCTTGTGCGTAGAGCATTTCGGCGCGGCCCTTGAGCGCGCGGGCGCTATCGTCGAACGCACGTTTTACCCACGGTCCGGCAAAGCGGAAGACGTGGATGCCATTGGCGCCGAGGAAGGCGTCGGTCGAGAAGTACCGGCATGATGCATCGCCGGTCGGTTCGATCACCTGATCGCGGCGGGCGGGGTAGGGCCAGAAATCTGAGTGGACCATCTCCCACGAGATCATGCGCTCGGGCTCGAAAGCGCAGATGTATTCGCAGTTGGGCACGAGCGTGCCGGGCACGGCATAGTTGACCAGCGTCATGTCGACCGCCGCGCCCATTTCGAGTGTGGAGGAAGCGCGCACGCAGAACGGATTCCATTCGCTGTACCGCGGCATGTCGGTGAGTACGGCCCAGACCACGCGGGCGGGGGCTGCGATCTCCACCGTCTCGCTGACGGTCACGGCATCGGGATCGAAGCCCGAAACCGGATCGTCGGCAAGGGTGGGGTGGCTCTTCATCCAGTCAAGCAACATGACCGTGCCCTCCCTTATGCCGCGACCCAGTCGCCGCCGTTGACGTCGAGCATGGCGCCGGTCACTTCCGAGGCGTAGTCAGAGAGCAGGAAGTAGACTGCCTTGGCGCAATCCGCGTCGGGCGGGATGTGGCCCACCGGGATCTCGCTGGCGCGCTGCTTGCGGAACGCTTCGGCGCCTTCGCCGAGACCCTGGATGAAGCCTTCCAATGGAGCGCCCATCATCCAGCCCATCAGCGCGGTGTTCACGCGCACGCCGGTGCCGCCGAACTCGACCGCGAGGTGGCGGGTCATGTGATTGAGCGCGCCCTTGGCCATGCCATAACCGCCTTCGCCGGGCATCGGCTTGCGGGTGCAGAGGGTGGAGATGTTGACGATGGAGCCAGCGCCTTGCGCCTTCATCGTGGGAAACACGGCCATGGCCATGCGCAGCGCGCCTGCCGCGCCGACATCGAACGCTTGCAGCACCTGGTCGATGTCATGCTCGATCAGCGGGCCCCAATCAGGGTGATAGTAGGCCGAATTGACCAGACCATCTATGCGGCCCCACTGGTCGAGCGCGGCCCTGGCTGCGGCCTGGCACTGATCCATCTGCGTCACGTCGAGCGGCACCGCGATGGCTTCGCCACCTGCCGCGACGATCTCGTGCGCCACTTCCTCGATGGCCTGCTTCGAGCGGGCGGTGACGACGACCTTGGCGCCTTCCTTCGCCGCACCCCGGCACGCGGCCTGGCCCATGCCGGGCCCTGCGCCGGTGATGATGACGACCTTGTCCTTGAGGATCATGGCATTTTCTCCCGGGGGGTTGGGCGGGGGCCTTATCGCCCTCTCGCCGTTTGTTTTCAGGTCAGGCTTGCGCTTTCAGCATGTCGAGCGCGACGTCGACGATCATGTCTTCCTGTCCGCCGACCATCTTGCGGCGGCCGAGTTCGACGAGGATCGCGCGTGTATCGAGGCCGTAGGTCTCGGCAGCCTTTTCGGCATGGCGCAGGAAACTGGAGTAGACCCCGGCATAGCCCAGTGCGAGCGTCTCGCGATCGACACGGACGGGGCGGTCCTGCAGTGGGCGGACGAGGTCTTCGGCAGCGTCCATCAGCATCATCACGTCGCAGCCGTGGTTCCAGCCCTTGCGATCGATGGCGGCGATGAAGACTTCGAGCGGAGCGTTGCCCGCGCCCGCGCCCATGCCGGTCAGCGAAGCGTCGATGCGCACCGCGCCGCACTGCGCGGCAACGATCGAGTTGGCGACGCCGAGGCCGAGGTTGTGGTGGGCGTGCATGCCGCGCTGGGTTTCGGGCTTCAGCACGCGGTCATAGGCTTGAAAGCGCGCGCGAACGCCGTCCATGTCAAGCGCGCCGCCACTGTCGGTGACATAGACGCACTGTGCGCCGTAGCTTTCCATCAGGAGCGCCTGCTGGGCGAGGGCGTCGGGCTCGATCATGTGGCTCATCATCAGGAAGCCCGAGACGTCCATGCCAAGATCGCGGGCGATGCCGATGTGCTGCTTGCTGACGTCGGCCTCGGTGCAGTGCGTGGCGACGCGGACCGAGCGGACGCCGATGTCATAGGCGCGGCGCAGTTCCTCGACGGTGCCCACGCCGGGCAGGATCAGCGTGGTCAGCACGCACTTGTCGAGCACGTCGGCCACGGCTTCCAGCCATTCCCAATCGGTGTGCGCGCCGAAGCCGTAGTTGAAGCTGGCGCCGGAAAGGCCATCACCATGGGCGACCTCGATGGCATCGACGCCCGACTTCTCGATGGCCGAGGCAATCGCGCGGACGTGGTCGATGCCGTACATGTGCCGAACCGCGTGCATGCCGTCACGCAGCGTCACGTCCTGGATGTAGAGCTTGTCGCCGGCTTCGACGTTGAAGGTGGCAGTCATCGTCCGATCTCCTTCAGGCGGCAGCAGCGGCCATGCGGCGCGCGGCAAGCAGTTCGCCGGTGGCCTTGGCGGCGGCAGTCATGATGTCGAGATTGCCGGAGTAGCTGGGCAGGTAGTCGCCTGCGCCCTCGACTTCGAGCATGATCATCGACTTGATGCCGGTGAATTCCCCCTGCCCCGGAATCTTCAGGCGGTTGTTGTCGCCGAAGCGTTCGAACTGGACTTCCTGCTTGAGCCGGTAGCCGGGGACGTACTTCTGCACTTCGGCCACCATATCGGCCACCGACCGGCGAATGGCGTCCTCATCGCCGCCTTCGGACAGGGTGAACACGGTATCGCGCATGATCATCGGCGGTTCGGCCGGATTGAGGATGATGATCGCCTTGCCCTTGGCGGCGCCGCCCACCTGTTCGATCGCACGGGCGGTGGTGCGGGTGAACTCGTCGATGTTGGCGCGGGTGCCGGGTCCGGCCGAGCGCGAGGAGACCGACGCCACGATTTCGGCATAGTGGAGCTTGTCCGAGACGCGGGCGACGGCGGCGACCATCGGGATCGTCGCCTGACCGCCGCAAGTCACCATGTTGACGTTGGGCTGGTCGAGGTGCTGGCCCATGTTGACCGGCGGCACGGTGAAGGGACCGATGGCCGCGGGGGTAAGGTCCACCACCTGGATGCCATCGGCGCGCAGAGCCTCGTCATGGACCTTGTGGGCGTAGGCGCTGGTCGCGTCGAAGGCGATGCCGATGTCCTTGTAGAGCGGGTGGGCGCGCAGGCCTTCGAGGCCTTCGTGCGTGGTGGCGATGCCGTGTTCGCGCGCCATGGCCAGGCCTTCGGACTTCTCGTCGATGCCGACGACGATCGCCAGTTCCATGTTCTGCGGGTACTTGATCATCTTCATCATCAGGTCGGTGCCGATATTGCCCGAACCGATGATCGCGGCCTTGACGCGTGCCATTCAGGTATTCCTCAAACGAAGTTGGCGACGCAGGTGCCGAGTGGCCCTGCAGCGTTGCTGAGTGTCATTTCGAAGCGATCGCTCTTCACGGCGGGCGCGAGCGGGACGAGTGAACCCGACAGGATCACGTCGCCCGCATCGAGCGTCACGCCATAGGCGCCGAGCGTGTTGGCGAGCCAAGCCACCGCTTGTGCCGGATCGCCCTGCACGGCATGGCCATAGCCTTCGGACAGCGGTTCGCCGTTCTTGGTGACGGCCACGTGCAGATTGGGCAGGTCCAGCCCGGCGGGGTCGAGCCGTTCATTGCCGATCACGTAGACCCCGCATGAGGCGTTGTCGGACACGGTATCGACGATCTTGATGTTCCAGTTGTCGATGCGGCTGTCGACGATCTCGAAGCAGGGGGCGATGCTTTCGGTGGCTGCAAGAACGTCAGCGGCCGTGACGCCGGGGCCATTGAGGCTGCTCTTGAGGATGAACGCGATCTCGGCCTCGGCGCGCGGAGCAATCAGGGCCTTGGCGTCGATGTCGATGTCACCTTCGACATGCATCCAGTCGGTCAGGAAGCCGAAGTCGGGCTGGTGGACGCCGAGCATGTCCTGCACGGCCTTGCTGGTCACGCCGATCTTCTTGCCGACGACCTTCTCGCCATCGGCGACGCGGCGCGAAAGGAAATCGAGGTTGATGGCATAGGCATCGTCGAGCGTCAGCGAGGGATCCTGCTCGATCAGCGGGGCGATGGTCTTGCGGGTGCGCAGGGCTTCGTAAAGCGCCGCGCCATAGTGCTGGATCTTATCGGCGGGCATTGAGGAACTCGATGGCAAAGGCGTTGAACTCGGCAGCGCGTTCGACCTGGACCCAGTGGCCGGTGCGGCCGAAAGTGATCGCGCGGACATCGGGACAATGGTCGAGGAACAGACGCGCATGGGCTTCCGGGCAGAACTCGTCGTTCAGACCCCACAGCACGAAGACCGGCTGGGTGATTTCCGGCAGCCGCGGCGAGAGGTCGGGCGTGCGCATGCGCACCAGCACGTCCTTGGGCTGGGTGCGGGCGACGGCGAAGCGTTCCTCCACCAGGGCATCCGGGATCCTGGGGGCGAAGTCCGGGTGGACGAGGTTCGAGACGAGGCGCTTCTGCTCGGCCAGGTTGAAGTCCGGCCCCCCGAAGCTGGAGACCATCTTGGTGATGCCCGGCATCACGAAGTAGGCCTCGCGCTCGGCCACGCAGCCAGGGGCCATCAGCACCAGATTGCGGGTGAAGCCGGGGTGGTCGAGCGTCATCAGCAGGGCAATGCCGCCGCCCAGCGAATTGCCGACGAGGCTGGCGCTGGTCACGCCGTGGGCGACGAGCGCTTCGTACACGGTATCGGTGAAGAGCTGCAGCGTGTAGTCCAGCCCCTCTGGCTTGGACGAGCCGCCATAACCGATCAGGTCGGGCAGGATCACGCGGTAACCGGCGTCCACAAAAGCATCGATGTTCTGGCGGAAGTTGGACGCACCGGAGGCGCCGGGGCCGCTGCCGTGCAGGAAGACGACGGCAGGCGCGGAAGGATCGCCCGCTTCGGCAATGACAATTTCGTATCCGCCGGAGACGCGATGCGTGGTCTGGGTCAGGCTAGCCAAGGGTGGCGCTCCCATCAGAGGAAGGTGAAGGTCGGTTCCTGACCGAGCATCGCGCCGACCACGTCGAGCGTACGATTGGCCGGGTCATTGGCGACGTGTGCGCGGCCGGCGTTGAGATCGAGCCAGGGCTGGATGATCGCGCTGGACGTGTAGATCGCGCGACCGCCCAGCAGCTTGACCATGTCGTCGACCAGATCGGCCATGCGGCGCACCACGCTGGCCGAGTTGTAGGCAAACAGGGTGCGCTTCTCCATCGGGATCGGCTCGCCTGCTTCGGCCAGGGCCATCAATTCATCGAAGGTGAGGCGCAGGGTCTGCTCCATCTCCGTCACTTCGGCCTGCGCACGGGCGATGGCGGCAAGAAGAAACGGATCGTTCTTGGAAGCCTTGCCGGTGTTGGTCGAGACGCGGTTCTGGGCAATGTCCATGGCGGCAGAAATCGCAGCGCGCGCGCCGCCGAAGGCAGCGGTCGAGACCGAGCGCATGAAAACCTGGGCCCAGGGCAGGGTGTAGAGGGGCCCCGTGTTGGTCTGCTGGCCGGGGTTGGTGCAGAGATATCCGTCGATCGAACGGTGAGTACGGTGTTCGGGGACGAACACATCGTCGACGATTATGTCATGGCTGCCAGTACCCTGCAAACCGAAGACGTGCCAGCTGTCGGTGTCGATCGTATAGTCGGCGCGGGGCAACAGGAACGCGCGCATGTCGGGCACGCCGCCTTCTTCGCGCGGCGGGACCATCGCGCCCAATACGACCCACTGACAATGGACGGAGCCGGTCGAGAAGCCCCAGCGGCCCGAGAGTCGATAACCGCCTTCGACCGGGGTGACCTTGCCGACGGGCTGGTAGGAGGAGGACACGAGGGTGGAGGTGTCCTCGCCCCAAACCTCGGCCTGCGCTTCTTCGTGAAAGAGCGCGATTTCATAAGGATGGCAACCGACCACGCCGTACATCCAGCCGGTGGACATGCAACCTTCGGCAAGGGCCCGCTGCACATCGTAGAAGACGTTGGGGTGCATTTCGTAGCCGCCCCAGCGCTTGGGCTGAAGGATGCGGAAGAAACCAGCCTCACGGAATTCGGCAATGGATTGCGCCGGAACGTCACGCCCGGCGACGCATTCGGCCGCGCGCTGGCGCAAGGCGGGGATCATGGCCCTTGCCCGGGCGACGAGCTCTTCGCCCGACGGGATCGAGCTTTCGAGCGAAATTGCAGCTGCGCTGGCCATGAGCGGCCTCTCCTCCGGTACGACTTTCGACTCACGCACTGCTTTACGTGGCAATGCATTCGTAAAAAGATATCGCAACAGATACGCAAATCGTCAATCAAAAAGCATATCGGCTTTTGATATTGATAAAATTGCAGCTCATTGCACATGGAGGACTTGCGACATCCACACGGCGTGCGTGCATGGGCATCACCTCGGGAAGTGTGTGCCAGGTCGCGCTGTGGCCGCAGACGTCCTTCCTGATGCCCCTCCCCGCCTTGCCAGTGCCCGACGGCCGATGGGCCTTCTCAACCAACACAAACTGCGCAGACAATGTAGATAATTTTTGCGAGAAGCGCCATGCATGATCTCAACAGCAAAACAGTTGCGTATGATTCGCAGCCAAAAGCAAGGCGGAGAGGGGCAGCGCGATGATGTCGCTTCAGGAAATCTCGGACAGGCTGGAAATACAGGACCTCTTCGCGCGCTATTGCTTCGCAATCGACGAACGGGACTGGGACGCGCTTGACCGTGTGTTCACGCCAGACGCGCAGATCGATTACTCCGAAACCGGAGGCGCCGCGGGTACTTTCGCGCAGATCAAGGCGTGGTTGCCGGTGGCGCTGGACCGCTTTCCGATGTTCCAGCACATGGTGGCGACGACCAAGCTTGACCTTGACGGCGACACCGCCCGGGCGCGCACGATCCTGTTCAACCCGATGGTCCATCGCAGCGCGGTGG
Organism: Novosphingobium sp. GW835-FHT14H07; assembly: GCF_058793515.1. Taxonomy (NCBI): domain Bacteria; kingdom Pseudomonadati; phylum Pseudomonadota; class Alphaproteobacteria; order Sphingomonadales; family Sphingomonadaceae; genus Novosphingobium; species Novosphingobium sp. GW835-FHT14H07. The sequence continues at coordinate 67,439 of NZ_JBXAFX010000003.1, read as the reverse complement.
GCGAGGAGCAGGTCTTCTTCATCGGTCTTTGGTATCGTGACAGGCTGGTCCGCACGCCCGATGGCTGGCGCATTGCCGAGCGCCACGAGGACATGGCGTGGTCGCACAACGTGCCGCCGATGGGCCCCGTGCCCGAGATCCCTGCAAACTGAGGAGCGCCTGCCGATGTTGCGCATTTCCGTGCCCGCCGAAGCGGCCAGCGATCCCTATGGCCATGCCGCGCGAACCCATGCGCGCGAGATCATGGCCGCTGCAGCCGGATTCTCCTTTGCCGTCTATCGCGAGACCCGGCTCTCGCTACGCGAGTTCGAGGCGGCGCGTATGCGCACGGCGCAGATCAACGGTTGCATGATCTGCCAGGACTTCCGCGCGGCGCGCGATGCGGAAATCACCTTCTCGGTTGGTGGCGAGACGCCCGAGCGGCTGGTGACGGCAAACGGCCCGGCGCCCGACGAGGCGTTCTATGCGGCGGTGGAGAACTGGCAGGACTCCGGGTTGTTTTCACCGCGGGAGCGGCTGGCCATCGCCTTTGCCGAGCGCTTCGGCACGGACCCGAAAGGACTGGCGGCGGACGAGGATTTCTGGACCGGGATGCACGAAGCCTTCAGCGATGGCGAGATCGTCGATCTGGCGCATTGCGTGGCGGCATGGGTCGGCCTTGGCCGCGTGGCGCATGTCCTGGGGTTTGACACGGTGTGCCTGGCCACAAATCCATCAGGCAGGGAATCGGCATGAGCGTGAGTGACGAGAGGCTGGGCACGCCCGGGACGGGTGTGGTGATCACCGGCGGGGCATCGGGCATCGGCCTGGCCACCGCCCATGCCTTGGCCGAAGTGGGGCGCCCGGTGGCGCTGTGGGACATCAATGCCGAAGGCGCCCAGGCTGCCGCGGCCGACATCGCGGCGCGATATCGCGGGGCGGCGGTGGGCCTCGCGGTGGACTTGCGCAATCCGCAGGCGGTTGCCCCGGCCGCAATCGAAACGCGCGCTGCGCTTGGCAGCATTGGCGGTATCGTCCACGGTGCGGGCACGGCGGTGCAGACCGGAATTGGCGGGGTCACGCCCGAGAACTTCGACGCCGGAATGGCGCTGCACGTGCGCGCAGTGATCGAACTGGTTCAGGCTTTCCGCGATGACCTGAAGGCGCATCCGGGCGGCGCGGTGGTGGCAATCTCTTCGATCAACGCATGGTTCGGCAACGGAATGATCCCGATCTATACGGCGGCCAAGGGCGCGGTCATATCGCTGGTGCGGTCCATGGCCGACGAGCTTGCGCACGATGGCATCCGCATCAACGCCCTGAGCCCCGGCATGATCGACACGCCGATCCTTGGCGAGATGCGAGACGGGATGGCGCAGATCTACGGTCCGCGCATATTCCCTGGCCGGTTCGGCAAGCCCGAAGAGATCGCGACGACGATCCGCTTTCTCCTGTCGGATGAAGCCAGCTATATCACCGCCACGGAGATTGTCGTCGATGGTGGCATCCGCCATTCGCAACGGCCTTGAAGGAGTTTTTGACACGATGCGTTCGGTAATCGTTACAGGTGGCTTTGGCGTGCTGGGGCGCGCCGTGGCGCAGGCGTTCCGCGACAATGGCGACAAGGTGGCGCGGATCGATTTTGCGCCCTCGGCGCCGGACGCGAACCCTGGCGGGCTCGACATCGGCGGTGTGGACCTGACCGATGCCGCTGCCGCAGCGGCGGCGGTAGAGCAAGTCAAGGCGGCGCTGGGCGGCATTGCCGTTCTGGTGAACGTGGCGGGCGGTTTCGTGTGGCAGACGCTCGCCGATGGTGGGCCCGAGACCTGGGCAAGGATGTTCGCGATGAACGCGACCACCTGCGTGACCATGACCAAGGCTGCGCTGCCGACGCTGAGCGCGACGCCGGGCGCGGCGATCGTCAACATCGGCGCGGGCAGCGCGCTGGTGGCAGGCGGCGGGATGGGGGCCTATGCCGCATCCAAGCAGGCCGTCCACAAGCTGACCGAGAGCCTTGCCGCCGAGCTTGCCGGGACGGACTGCACGGTCAACGCCGTGCTGCCAAGCATCATCGACACGCCGACGAACCGGGCCGACATGCCCGACGCCGACTTTTCGCAGTGGGTGCAACCGGCCTCGCTGGCCAAGGTCATCGTGTTTCTGGCATCGCCCGGCGCACGCAACCTGAGCGGGGCCCTGATCCCGGTATCGCGCGGGGGCTAACCCTACACGCCCTTCAGGAGTGCGCGGGCTGCCTCCGCACCATCGAGCAGGGCGTTTTCGCGCCGCACTGCCCGCCAGCCCTTCGCGGTGCGGCGGAACGACCAGCGGTTGGCCGAGACGCGGTGGACCACAAAGCTGCCGGCTGCGTGGCGCAGCACCAAGGAATGACAGCGCGCAGTGGCGACATCGCCTGCGACAGTGACGGCAGCAGGGCCAAGGAGATGGGCGCAACCATCGGCCATGAGCTGGCGGTGGACCGGGCCCTCGATCAGCGCGGCGATTTCGGCATGGCCCCTGGCCGTGGCAAAGCCGGTGACGACATATTCGCCATCCTCGGTCCAGAGCTCGGCAAGGGCCTGGGCATCGCCTGCATCGGCAAGCGGTCCGTATCGCGCGATAAGCTCTCGCACAGCTTCGCAATCTTCAAGAGCAGTGAGGCGGGCAGAGAAATCGGTGGCTTCCGGCATTGGCTTGGTGCTTTCACGCAAACGGAGTGAGGCCGCCGAGCACCTCGCGAACAAGGTCGCCCTGTCCGCGCGTCCCGGTCTTGGCGTAGATGCGCTTGGAATAGTTTCGTGCGGTCTCGTCGGTCAGGCGCAGGGCACGCCCCGCTTCGATGATCGTCTCGCCACGGCTCAGCTTCTCTGCAAGCGCGGCTTCGCGGTCGGACAGGCCGTGCAGTTCACGCAGGATGCGGGTTCCCGCGCGCTCATCCTCGCGGACGGAGGTGCGGAGCGTACCGATCACGGCGGGCAGGGCGTGTGGTTCGGGCAGGGCAAGGTCGCACTTGCGCAGGAGCATGTGCAGGTCACGCGCAGGATCAAGCAGGATCGCGGTCGCTTCGATATGGCCCTCGGCGATGGCGCTGCAAGCCTTTTCGAGCGCGCTGCTGGCAGCGGGCAGGAGCTGCAGCCGTCGCCCACCACGGGGATCTGGGGCGGGAGCGAAGGTCAGCATCCGCTCGGCCTGCGGGTCGGTTGCCATGACCCGCCCGCCGGCGTCAAAAGCGAGCTGACCCGCGCCGAGCCGAGCAAGGGCTGCTTGTGCCATCGCGGTCTGCAAGCGCTGTTCGGCAAGTGCGGCGAGCGTGCGCAGCGAAGCGGCAAGGTGCGGGCCGATGGCGGCAAGGGTGGAAACGGCAGCAGAGCTGAAATCCTCACGCTCGCGCACCAGCAGCAGCCACGCATCGGCCGCACCGCCGGCGCTTACGCGGAGCCAGCGCCCGTAGCGAATGCCCATCTCGGCCAGAGCGCTGCGCTGCAGGGCAAGGCGCGCGGGATCGTCAAAATCGAGCATCTCGTCGATCGCATAGACACGGCCTGGCCGCAGCTGGCCATAGGGGTGCAGGCCGAGCGCGTTGATGCGGCGGAAGTCAAGTTGACGCTCCCTCACCGCGCGGGGCGCAGTGACATGGATGACGGTCGGCTCCTGCGAAGGCATGGCATTGGCCAGGGTGATGATGAGGAAGGCGCGGCGCGCATATGTGCGGGCGACGAGATTGCGCATGAACGCGCCCCACGGCGGCGTTTCGTGAACACCCTCGACAAGCGGCAGGAAAAGCTCCTGCTGGTCCGTATGCGTGAATGCCAACGTTTCCTCCCATATGGGAGCTTTGGTTTAGGGGCGAAGGGCTGAATTGCAAGCCGAGCCTGAGGGAGCTTCTCCGAATGACTGATGCCGTGACGCCTTCTGCCGCGATGACCGATGCAGAACTTGCAGCCCATCTTGCCCAAGTGGCGGGAAAGCTGCTGCTGACGGTGCGCGAAAGCGGAATGCTCAGCCTCAAGAAGCTGGGCAAGGCCGGCGATGCCACGGCCAACCAGTTCCTCGTCCACGCCCTGCGCGAACAGCGGCCGGAAGATGGCCTGCTTTCGGAGGAGGAAAAGGACAACCTTGACCGGCTGCAGTATTCGCGCACCTGGATCGTCGATCCGGTCGATGGCACGCGCGAATATGGCGAGGCGCGGACCGACTGGGCGGTGCATGTCGGCCTGGCCATTGACGGCGTGGCAAGCACAGGCGCGGTGGCGTTGCCAGGCGCCAACGGGGGGGCCGGGATCGTCCTGCGCACCGACCAGCCTCGCGAAGTGCCGCCCGCGCCCGAAACCTTGCGCATGGTCGTCAGTCGCACGCGCCCGGCGCACGAAGCGGTGGCCGTGGCCGAGGCCATCGGGGCCGAGCTCGTGCCGATGGGCAGCGCCGGGGCCAAGGCGATGGCCGTTATCCTTGGCGATGCCGATATCTATCTTCATTCGGGCGGCCAGTTCGAATGGGATTCCTGCGCGCCCGTCGCAGTCGCCTTGGCGCATGGCCTGCATTGCAGCCGCATCGATGGAAGCCCGCTCGTCTACAACCAGGCTGACACATACATGCCTGACCTGCTGATCTGCCGTAAGGAACATGCCGAAATGGTCCTATCCCGGATAAAGGCTGTTCAGCGCGCTTGATGGGCAATTGCCAGACATCCAAATAGAAGGCAGGTAATCCCCTCAATTTCAGGGGGTTTGCGTGCGCAATAGATTCGCGCTGTTCGTTGTCGGTCTTCTTGCCACTACTGCACCGGCACTTGCCGGAGAGACCGTCCTTTACGGCCCAGCGCCGAAATGGGCCGAAGTGCGCGATGCTGCAAAGATCGACACCGCGGCGAATACCCCGATCGCCCTGCTCGACGTGCAGCAGCGTATCGAAGGCGAGACGCTGCGAGTCTATGTCGATCAGGCCTTCAAGCTGGGGAGCCCCGAATCGCTGACACAGAGCGGCACGAGTTCAGCGGTGTGGATGCCCGACAAGGGCGATCTGACAGTTCATCGCGTCGAGATTCTCCGCGCGGGCAAGGTGATCGACGTGCTCAAGGGCGGCGCGCGCTATCAGGTGTTGCGACGGGAGCGAGGGCTGGAGCAGCGCCAGATCGACGGCATGTTGACCGCCACTCTCGCCATTCCCGGGCTGCAGGTCGGCGATGTGGTGCGGATTGCCTACAGCCAGACCATGCGCGACAAGGCGTTGCAGGGGAAAGTGCAGATCGACAGCGGTCTCTTGACCCTGCCGCTCGAGGCAGGCTTTGCACGCACCAGCGTTTCCTGGCCCGAAGGCCTCGCGGTAAAGTGGCAGGCAGGCCCGTCGGCCGGCAGCCCGACCGAAAGTGTCAAGGACGGCTGGCACACCGTGAACGTGGTGCTGCCACTGGCAAAGCGAGAGGAGATGCCGCAAGGCGTGCCATCGCGCTTTACCCGGCCGCCCTCGCTGGAAGCCACCACGTTCGGCAGCTGGGAAGAAGTCTCGCGGGTGTTCGCACCGCTTTATTCGACGAAGGACGCGATTGCGCCAGGCAGCCCGCTGGCAGCAGAAGTCGCCAAGATCGAGAAGCAGAGCGCGGACCCGCTGACCCGCGCAGCTCTGGCCACACGGTTGGTACAGGATCAGGTCAGCTATCTGCTGAACGGCATGGCCGGCGGGAACTACGTGCCGCAAGCCCCTTCGCTGACCTGGACCTCGCGCTACGGCGATTGCAAGGCGAAATCCCTGCTTCTGCTCTCCTTGCTTGAAGCCTTGGGGATCAAGGCAGAGGTCGTTGCCGTCAATAGCCAGACGGGCGATGCCGTGCCGGAATCGCTGCCGATGCCCGCAGCGTTCGACCATGTCATCGTGCGCGCCGAGATCGCAGGGACGACCTATTGGCTCGACGGTACTGCAACCGGCACGCGGCTGCAGACGCTGGCCGATGTCCCTCCGTTCCGTCATGCGCTGCCGATCCGGGCTGAAGGCGCAACGCTCGTGGCGATGGAACCGCGCGTGCCCCAGGCACCGATGGCCTCCGTGAAGATCACGATCGATCAGCGCGCCGGGGTCGAGATGCCGGCCTTGATCTCGGCGACTTCGACTTTTTCAGGGATGCTGGGCAGCAACCTTGGTGCCGCGTTCGGGCAGGCCAGCGAAGAACAGAAGAAGCAGATGATCAAATCCCTGGCGGACTCGATCTTCAAGGACCTGACCGACGACGGCGGCATCATCACTGGCGGGACAACCGCGTTCGACAGCGAGACCGGGACGGCCACCGTTACAATCGAAGGCATGGTCATTTCCCTTTTCCTGGACCGCGATGGCACCAAGCGCATGGACATGCGCGGCCTGGGCAGTGCCAGCGCCTCCTTCGACCACGATCGCAGCCGGGCAAACTGGAAGGCGATCCCCGTCAACCTTGGCCGCGCGGAACGAGTGCGAGAGGAGATCGAAGTTCTGCTCCCGGCTGACGAGCCGGGTTTCAAGTTGGGCGGAAGGGCCGAATACGAGGCAACTTTCGCTGGAACGACCGTGACCCGGAAGGGGGCGCTCGAAGGTCAGCGCTTCACCATCAGCGAAGAGCGCGCCTCGCTTGGCGGTGAACTGCCCGCTTCGGAAATACCCGTGGAAAAGGCAAAGGCGCTGCGCCTGCGCAACACGGTGCCATTCCTTGTTGCCCCTGTGACCGCAGCCCGCGCATGGCGCTATCAGCAGCCAGCGCTGAAGGCGCGCATCGCGCCGATCGAGGCAGCCTACGAAAAGGCGCTGGCGCGGGAAACCGGCGATGCGCAGAGCGATCCCTTGGCGCGCCGTGCCGATCTGCGGGAATCCGTGCAAGATCTGGATGGGGCGCTGGCCGACTGGGACAAGGTAATCGCTATGGCGCCCGATGCCTGGACCTACGGCAGGCGCGCCTTCACCAAGCGGCAGATGGGTCGTTGGGCCGATGCGATCACGGATCATCGTGAGGCGTTGAAGCTGGCGCCATCGGTCTCCAACGCCATCTCACTGGCTGGTGCCCTCGGCCGCGAAGGCAAGACTGACGAGGCGCTGGCCCTGCTCACCGAATACGACGACATGGGTGACGAGCACACCGGCGTCGTCCTGACCCGTGCGGACATTCTGGCTTTCGCAGGGAAGGGGGTAGACGGTCTGAAGGAGATCGACGGGCTGATTGAGGAGAAGCCCGGAGACACGTCGCTGCTCAATGCTGCTTGCTGGTATCGGGCACGTTTCCGGGTGGATTCCGACGGTATGATCAAGGCTTGCAACCAGGCGGTCGAACGGGCTTCCAATGCTGCCGCCGTGCTGGACAGCCGGGCACTGGCCTGGTTGGCGCAAGGCAACCTGCAAAACGCGTTGGCCGACGTCGAAGCTGCTCTGAAGATCTCGCCGTCCCAACTCGCGTCGCTTTATCTGAGGGCCTGGATCGGCAACGCCATGGGCAAGCCGGATGCGAAGGCCGATCTTGCCTACTTTCGCAAGGTCGCGCCGGGTTTGGTGCAGGATTACGCGCGCTACGGCTTGAAGTAACGCGCAAGCCTGTCCCCGTGCCGCGTCATGCCGGCAAGGCGCAGTCCTCCCTACGTTTCTCCTTGAAAAGCGGCAGTGCTGCTGCGCGTCACCGCGCGTGCACGTAGGGCAAGCCGTGAACTGCAAAAATGCGTGCTTTGCGCAACACTCGCCAGCGAGTGCGACGCATTTTGCCGAAATACAGAGTTTCCAGTTGCCATCCTCGCTGCATATGCGTAGCTTAAGTCCGAATTGATTGCGCGAAAGCGCATCGGAAAGTATCCTGGAGAGGGAGAGGACATCGTGAGGAAACTGCTCGCCGCTACGGCATTGAGCTCGCTCGCCTTTGTTGCAGCACCGGCATTCGCGCAAGATTTGCCGCAGGATTCCGCGCAAGACACTGCTGCCGAAAATACCTCGGGTATCGGCGAGATCGTCGTCACTGCGCAGAAGCGGGCCGAAAACATCCAGAACGTGCCGATCGCCATCTCGGCGGTGAGCAGCCAGTTCCTTGAGACGCGCGGGATCACCTCGATCGACAGCCTCGGCTCGATCGCGCCGAACGTGAAGTTCGAACGTGCGCCATCGAACAAGACGATTTCGCAGATCGCCATCCGCGGATCGGTGACGATCAACCCGGCCGTGACCTGGGAACCTGCCGTCGGCCTTTACCTGGGCGGCGTCTACATTGCCAAGGCGCAGGGTTCGATCTTCGACGTGGCCGACCTGGAGCGCGTTGAAATCCTGCGCGGTCCGCAGGGCACGCTTTATGGCCGCAACGCGCTGGCCGGTGCCGTCAATCTCGTGCCCAAGGCGCCGAGCGGCGAACTGGGCGTGAAGGGCGAGCTGACGTATGGGAACTACGATTACTGGAAGGGGCGCGCCGTGGTCGATCTTCCGGCGATGGGGCCCTTCTCGCTCAAGCTTTCGGGCCAGATCCAGAAGCGTGACGGCTTCATCAGGCTGACGCCCAATCCCTATCCCCAGGCGGTAGCCGCGGGCCCTGCGCGCACCGGTCGCACCAACGACCTCGACGGCAAGAGCGGCATGGTCCAGCTGCGCTTCAAGCCTGAAGGCAGCAACTTCACCGCCGACTACATGTTCGACTATTCGAAGTTCGATCAGCGCCCGGACTATGCCCAGCTGGTCCGCGTCAACCGCAATGGCCTTCCCCAGGACATCTTCGATCCCAACTCGCCCGGCTATGCCAACGGCGGAGCGTTCTTCCCGCTCAACCTCTATGACCGGGCCGACCGCCAGTCGACCGCATCTCTCGACGCCAACCCGCTTTACGAACGTTCGCGCACTTATGGTCACGCGCTGACCCTCGCGCTCGACCTCGGCGGCGCCACGGTCAAGTCGATCACCGCCTACCGCAATCTCAAGTGGGCGGACTCGCTCGATCTTGATGGCTCGCCGCTGCCGGTGGCGCTGACCCAGCGCGATACCAGCTTCCACAGCTGGAGCCAGGAACTGCAGGTTTCGGGCCAGACGATGAGCGACAAGCTCAAGTACGTCGCGGGCGTGTTCTACTACAAGGAAAAGGCCGAAACGCTCGGGCCGCAAAGCTTCTTCGGCGGCGGTGCGTCTTACCAGTCCGACTACGGATCGAACACCGAGGCGTTCGCCGTATTCGCGCAGGTCGATTACGACATCACTGATGCCCTGAAGCTGACGCTCGGCGGGCGCTACACGCACGAGAAGAAGGATGTGCGCCGCTTCCTGCGCATCAACTTCGATCCGGCAAACGGCATCTTCGCCCCGTTCGTCGCGGCGAACATCCCCTATGGCGGCGTGCCCGATGCCAAGTACAACCGCTTCAACCCGGCGATCACGCTGGCCTATCAGGCAGACGAGAACATCAATCTCTACGCTCGCTTCGCGCAAGGCTTCAAGTCGGGCGGCTTCAATGGCGAAACCAACGACTTCCGCCAGCCGACGGCGGCTTGCCCGACCGGCGCATTTGAGCTGTGCAACCCCTATCGCCCGGAAACGGTCGACAGCTACGAAGTCGGCATCAAGACCAAGCTGGCCGATGGCAAGGTGATCTTCAACGTCGCCGGCTTCTGGGACGAGCACAAGGACATCCAGCTTTCGGTCTTCACCGCCAACGGTGCGGCAGCCTCGGTCGTCAAGAACGCAGCTGCCGCGCGCATCCGCGGCTTGGAAATCGAGACGGTGATCCGTCCGGTCGACGTTCTGACGATCAACGGCTCGCTCGCCTTCCTTGACCCGAAGTACAAGAGCTATATCGAGGCAGTGGGCGGTGTGGATACCAACGTCGCCGACAACCGCGCCTTCCCGCACACACCCAAGACCACCGCAGCGGCCGGCGTCGATCTCCGCGTGGCGCAGGGTGACTGGGGTCGCTTGAACATCAACGGCGACATCAACTACGTCTCCAGCTACTTTACCTTCCCTTATGCTCTGGTACCGCCGAGCCCTTCGGACCAGAACGCTAACAACACCAAGTCCAGGGGCCGCACCATCGTGAACCTGCGCGCCGCAGTTTCCGAAGTGCCGCTGGGCGGGGCGAAGGCTGAACTCGCGCTGTGGGTCAAGAACCTGACCAAGGAGCGCGATCCTTCCAACTTCATCGACTTTGGCCCGGGCTTTGGCGGCCTGACGGTCGGGTATTTCCCCGATCCGCGCACTTACGGCCTCACGCTGGGCGTGAAGTTCTGATGCTGTTCGCAGGGAAAAAGGCGCTGGTAACCGGTGCGGCATCGGGCATCGGCCGCGCCACCGCTATCCGCTTCGCTGCCGAGGGCGCGTCGCTGACCATCGGTGATCGCAATCTTGCGGGGCTTGAGGAAACGGCCGCGATGATCGCCGCCGCTTCGGGCACGGCGCCGGTGGTGCAGGCCTACGACGCCACCGACTATGCCTCGTGCCGCGCGCTGGTGGACACCGCCGCGCGCGAAGGGCTCGACATCGTCTGCAACATCGCTGGCTTGCTGAAGTGGGGGCGCTCCGAGACTTTTGCGGCAGAGGACTTCGACCTGCTCATGCACGTCAACGCGACGAGCGTCTTCGTGATCTGCCAGGCGGCGATGCCACACCTGCTCAAGAGCAAGGGCACCATCGTCAACACCGCGTCCACCGCCGCGCTGCAGGGCCAGCCCTACAACGCTGCCTATTCGGCCTCGAAGCACGCGGTGGCGGCGATCACCAAGGGGCTGGCCATCGAATATGCTGCCGCAGGTGTTCGCATCAATGCGATCTGCCCCGGCCATGTGATCACGCCGATGACGGAGAACACCCCTCCGCCCGAGGGCGTGGACTGGGCGCTGATGATGCGCAACGCGCCCAAGTTGCTCGACGGTTCGTGCGCGCCAGAAGACATCGCGGAAATGTTCGCCTTCCTCGCCAGCGACAAGGCGCGCAAGATCACCGGATCGCTGTTTACCATCGACGGCGGACAACTGGCAGGATGACAGCATGACAGACCTTTCCGCCGAAGCCAGCAACCTCAGCCACGTCTGGCGCCGGTTCTGCAGCGAACTGGCCGAGGCGGGGGAGGTTCTGGCACGCCCGTCCAGCCCGACCAGCGCACTCGATCAGGCCGAGGGTCTGCGGTATCTCAGCCGTCTGGCGCGCACCGCGCTCAACATGCAGGTCGACAGCGCGGACCCGGATTTTCCGCGCCTGTTCCTGTTGTGCGACGACAAGATCAAGATCGGCGCCGACAACCCCGACAACCTCTACCAGCAGTGCGTGGTGCGGGGCGATCGTACCTATCGCATCACCGGCAAGCGCAATACGGTCCCCTACTTCTCGATCGGCAGCAAGGCCAACCGCTATGCCATCGACGGGACGATGGCTTCGACTGGCGAGATCGAATTCGCGCAGATGGAGTTCGGGCCTGACGGCACCTTCGAGATCGTGGTCAGCCGCGATCCGCAGCCGGGCAACTGGCTGCCGATGGCAGACGACACCACCTTGCTGATCGTGCGCCAGACCTTTGACGACAAGCAGACGCAGACCCCTGCCGACATCAAGGTGGAACGGATCAGTGATGGACCGACAGCGCCCGCGCTGCTCACGCCCGCATTGATCGAACAGCAGCTCATGGCCTCTGCCGCCTGGGCGCGGGGCACGGCCAATACCTTCGCCAACTGGTCCGAATGGTTCAAGGCGCATCCCAACCAGTTCTACGATGCGCCGCAGGAGATTTTCTGGAAGGCGGGCGGCGATCCCAATATCTGGTACGGCCACTTCTACTTCGACCTCCAGCCGGGCGAGGCGCTGGTGATCGAAACCCCGGTGCCGGACTGCCGCATGTGGAACGTCCAGATCGACAACTGGTGGATGGAATCGCTCGACCACGTTCACCAGAAGGTGTGGCTCAACAATTCGATGGCCAGGCTGGAGCCGGACGGCAGCGTGATCGTTGTTTGTGCCGATGCTGATCCGGGGTTCGGCAACTGGGTCGATCTTGCCGGGCATCGTTCCGGCACAGGCCTGTGGCGCTGGTTCAACGCAGCCGAGAACGTGGTACCGAGGATGCGGGTGGTGAAGCTCTGACGATCTTGTCGGGCGCCCCAGCAGGTGCCATCTCGGCCACTGAATACACCGCCGGGAATGACAATTGACCCAGACTGCAGACCGCCTTCCGACGTTCTTCCTCAACCATGGCGGCGGCCCGTGGCCATGGATGGACGGCCCGATGCGCCGGGCATACGACCAGCTTGAAGGTTCGCTGCAGGCTGTCATCCCATCCTTGGGGGCCATGCCCAAGGCCATCCTCGTGGTTTCGGCACACTGGGAAGAGGCGGTGCCGCACGTTTCGACCAACGCGGCGCCACCGATGCTTTATGATTACTATGGCTTCCCAGAACACACCTATCGCATACGCTATCCCGCTCCCGGGAGTCCGGAGCTAGCCGGTCGAGTCAGCCAGTTGCTACGCGCCGGGGGCATGGACTGTCGCGGGGACGCGAAGCGCGGCTTCGATCACGGCACCTTCTCGATGATGCAGCCGATCCGGCCCGAGGCGGACATTCCAGTTGTCCAGCTTTCAGTGCTGACCAGTTTCGACGCCGCCGAACACATCGCCATGGGCCGCCTCCTTGCGCCGCTACGCGAGGAGGGCGTGCTCGTATTGGGCTCGGGACTGTCGTATCACAATCTGCGCAATTTCGGGGTGAAGGGACAGGCGGCGTCGCATGCCTTCGACCGCTGGTTGCGCGACAGACTTTCCGGGGTCGATGGCGATCAGCGTGCGATCGCGCTCGAGCGGTGGATGGATGGGCCTGCGGCCATGCAGGCGCATCCGCGGCCCGAGCACCTGCTGCCCTTGCATGTCATCGCCGGAGCTGCCGGAGCAGATCCATGCAGCGTCCAGTTTCACCAGGACGATTTCTTCGGCGGCCTTGCCGTGACCAGCTTCCGGTTCGGCTAGACGATCAAAGGCCGGGCAATCCGACAAAGGCGGCCCATGCCAGCATCGGCCCGATGCCAACGATGATTGCGGCATAAAGCAGCAGCTTGCGCAGCATGGCAGGGCGTTCGTCTTCGGGCGCATTGCCGACGATCAGCGCGCCGTTGGTGGAAAACGGTGAGGTATCGACGATGGTGTTGGCAATGCAGATCGCCGCGACGACCGGCATGACGGCGATGTGACCGCCAGCGAGAACGGGCAGGCTTAACGGGATGATGACCCCTAGCAGCGCCGTCGACGAAGCGAAGGCCGAGACGACGCCGGCAAGATAGCATAGCAGAAGAACTGCGAGACTGGCCGATCCGACCTGCCCGATCAGTGCGCTGATTGCATCGAGCGTGCCGATTCTGTCGAGCAGGGTCACGTAGATGACGATGCCTGAGATGAGCAGGATGGTGGACCAGTCAACCTGCTTGAGCGCACCCTGCTGCGTACGCGGCGCAACCATGGCGAGCGCGAGGATCACCATGAGTGCCATGAACCCGATCTCGACCTTGAACAGCAGCGCGCCGGCGGCGAGGGCCAGCAGGCCGGCAAGCGTCCACGCCCCATCGCGGTCGAGCACCGGCACTTCAACATGGCCTTCGTGGTTCGTGCCTGCCACCGCCTCGCGCCGGGCATAGAACAGCCAGACCATGAGGGCGATTGCGGCATTGAAGGCCGCGCTGGCGATGAACAGGTATTGCGCATCAGGCTCGATGCCGCTGCCGGTGAGGACCTTGGCGGTGATGCCGCCGTAGATCGAGATGGGCGAGAAGCTTCCTGCCTGGGCGCCGTGGACGACGAGCAGGCCCATCATCAATGGAGAAAAGCCGTGGCTGCGCGAAAAGCGCATGGCAATCGGGGCGACGATGGCGACCGCAGCAGGCCCGACAGCGCCAAGCGCCGTCAGCACGCCGGCGACGAGGAAGACAAGCAGCGGCAAAAGCGCCGTATGACTGCCCAGCAGCCCCGCCGCGCGCGCCACCAGCCAGTCTATCGCGCCATTCCTGCTGGCAATCCCGAACAGATAGGTGATGCCGAGCAGGGTCAGGAACAGGTCGGCAGGAAAGCCTGCCAGAACCTCCTTCACCGGCAGTCCTGCGCCGAATACGCCAAGCGCCAAAGCTGCTGCGAAGCCGATCAGCCCCATGTTTACCGGCAACCACACTGCCGCCACGAAGATCGCGACCAGAATCGCGATCGACAGGATCAACATCTCTCATTCCCCTCCCGCACGTTGCCCTAGCTGGCGAAGAGTGCGGCATATTCCTGTCTTAGCAGTGCCTTCTGCACCTTGCCCATGGTGTTGCGCGGCAATTCATCAACGAAAACGACCGCGCGCGGCTGCTTGAAGCGGGCCAACCTGTCAGCCAGAGCGGCAATTACCCTATCGGCATCGAGCGTCGGGTCGGTCGCCTTCACCACGGCAACGACGGCCTCGCCCATGTCGGCGTGGGGCACCCCAATCACCGCGCTTTCGGCGATGCCGGGGATCTCATCGAGCACGGCTTCGACTTCGGCCGGATAGATGTTGAAGCCCCCGGCGATGATCAGATCCTTGGCACGGCCGACGATATGCACATAGCCTTGCGGGTCGATGTAGCCCAGGTCGCCGGTGATGAAGAAGCCATCGTCGCGGAATTCCTCGGCAGTCTTCTCAGGCATCTGCCAGTAACCGCGAAACACGTTGGGTCCTTTGACCTCGATCACGCCAATCTCGCCCTGGGGCATTTCGACTCCGCTTTCGGGCTGGGCAATGCGCAAGATCACGCCCGGGAGCGGGAATCCTACGCTGCCCGGCTTGCGCTTGCCATCATAGGGATTGGAAGTGTTCATGTTGGTTTCGGTCATGCCATAGCGTTCGAGGATCGCTTGCCCGGTGAGAGCGGCACAATCCTTGTGGACCTCCGCCGAGAGGGGCGCCGAACCTGAAATGAAGAGGCGCATATGGCTGACAAGCTCGCGAGTGAAACCGGCATGGCCCAATAACCGCGAATAGAAGGTCGGCACCCCCATCAACACGCTTGCCTGCGGCATCAGCCTGACAAGTTCATCAGCATCGAACCGCGGCAGGAAGATCATCGCCGAGCCCGCCGCGATCGTGACGTTGGTTGCCACGAACAAGCCGTGCGTGTGAAAGATCGGCAGGGCATGAAGCAACCGGTCGGCGCTGGTGAAGCGCCAATAATCGAGCAGGGTCAGCGCATTCGAGGCCAGGTTCGCATGGCTCAGCATTGCTCCCTTGCTGCGCCCGGTTGTGCCGGAGGTGTAAAGGATCGCAGCGAGGTCGTCCGGCTGCGGAATGTGGCGCGGGAAGGCTTCGGGCTGGCCTGCCGCGGCTGCGACGAGCGTTCCGCCGGTGCCTTCTGTGTCGAGCGTCAGCAGCGCAGGCAGGCCAAGCTCGCTGCACAAGTCCGACATGGCCGCCTCATCAGTGGTGCGGCACAGAACGAGGGCGGGGCGCGCATCACCAAGGAAGTAGCGCAATTCGCCTATCGTATACGCAGTGTTGAGCGGGAGGTAGACAGCGCCCGACAGCAGCGCGGCCAGCCAGGTGAGCAACGCTGTCTGCGATTTCTCGACCTGGACAGCCACACGGTCGCCCGGCATCACGCCATTGGCGCGAAATGCATGGGCGATCTGGGCAGCGCGAACTGCGGCGCTACGGTAACTCAGCTCTGCTCCATCCGGACCGATCAGGAAGGGTGCATCTGGTTGAGATTCGCAATGGCCCAGAAACAGGCTGAGGATGTCGTGCGGCGCACCGTAAGGCAATTGGCAGGTCCTTGAGCAGGACTCGGGAACAGGTTGTTTCCGGAGTGTGTGTATGCAAGAATTCCATAATCACACTATCGGGCATGCATCAACATGATTTCGGAAAATGACCACGCCGGCGGGATGCTGCGTTCGGAGCGCATCCGCCTCGCGCTTGCGGACGAAATTACCAGCGGCATTCTGGCGCCCGGCACCCAGCTGGACGAGCAGCAACTGGGCGACCGGTTCGGCGCCTCGCGCACGCCGGTTCGCGAAGCCTTGCGGCAATTGGCCGCGGAGGGACTGGTCGAGATGCGACCGCGGCGCGGTGCGGTCGTGGCCGCGATGACGGCAGAGCGGGTGTTCGAGATGTTCGAACTCTCAGCGGAAATCGAAGCGCTGTGCGTGCGCCTGGCGGCGTGGCGAATGACCCCTCTCGAACGGAGCGCGCTGAGGAAAATCCACGAAGAATCGGCCATTTTGGTGGAGAATGGCGATGTAGAGGAGT
Source organism: Novosphingobium sp. GW835-FHT14H07 (assembly GCF_058793515.1). Classification (NCBI taxonomy): domain Bacteria; kingdom Pseudomonadati; phylum Pseudomonadota; class Alphaproteobacteria; order Sphingomonadales; family Sphingomonadaceae; genus Novosphingobium; species Novosphingobium sp. GW835-FHT14H07. The sequence goes on along the minus strand of NZ_JBXAFX010000003.1, from coordinate 51,258 downwards.
ACGACCGACTGAACTGGCGGTTCCACGATGCGATTTATGAGGGAACCCACAACACCTTCATCGTGGAACAGGCAAAGCTCCTTCGTGAGCGCATGGCCGCCTTTCGCAGAGCGCAGTTGCGACAGGGTGGACGACCCGCGCGGTCGCGCAACGAACACGGCGAACTGGTCGAGGCCGTAATGCGTGGCGATGGGGAAGAAGCGGCCAAACTGATGCGTGCGCATATGTTCAACGCTTCGAACGCGCTCGAAGGATACGCTCGCCTTTTCACCAGTCCCGACGTGCAAGGCTGACGATACCCTCAACAAGGCCAGTGGGAACTGGCAACAATTTTGGCTTGCGCTGTCAAAACAAGTATGCAAGGCAAGAGGCATAACGACCGCGCGCATACATTGCAGCGGCTGAGAGGGATGCCAGAACCAAGCCACAGGGGCGATATGTGAGCCCTGGCGCCCCCTCTGCTGACAGCGCTGTCGATAAGGGTGCAGGTTTCAAAAGGGAGGATTACGATGAGAAAACTGCAGTTCGCGTGCCTGGCATCGGCACTGTCTCTGGCGGCTACGTCCGCCTACGCCCAGGATGCCAGCGAGGCGCCGACAGATGGCGACATCGTCGTCACGGCAAACCGCACTTCGTCGCTGCTGTCCAAGACCCCGATTGCAATGACGGCTGTCGGCGGTGACGATCTGATCGCCTCGGGCATCACCAACCCGACGCAGCTTGAGGAAAGCGTTCCCAACCTGTCTATCGTGCGCGGCAACGGCCTGCAGATCACCATTCGCGGCGTGACCAGCACCGACGGTACCGAAAAGGGCGATCCTTCGGCGGCCTTCATGGTCAACGGCGTCTATCTGGCGCGTCCGCAGGCTCAAGAAGTCTCGTTTTTCGACATCGAGCGCGTAGAAGTGCTGCGCGGCCCGCAGGGCACGCTCTATGGCCGCAACTCAACGGCCGGCGTGGTCAACATCCTCACGGTTCAGCCCAAGTTCGAATTTGGCGCACGCGCCGATGTTTCCTACGGCAATTTCAACGCGCTGAATGGTACTGCCGTCATCAACGTCCCGGCTGGCGAAACGATTGCCTTCCGCGTTGCCGCGAACATCGACCAGCGTGACAGCTATCTGATCGATGGCGCGCCGAACGATGGCGTGACGCTCAACAAGTTCAAGGACAACAAGTCTGTCCGCCTGTCAGCACTGTTCAAGCCGACCCCTGACCTCAGCCTTCTGCTTGTCGGTGATTACAGCAAGGTGAAGGGCAACCCCACCAACGGTGTTCCCACCACGCAGTTCTATAGCAACATCACGAGCGGCGGTCGCCAGAACTTCAGCGCGCCAACCTATCTGGGCGCCGATCCCGATGTCGCCCGCACGTTGAGCCGCACGCAGGCGCAGCAGGCCTTCCGCAACAACGAGGAAAAGGGCGTGATGGGCGAGCTCAACTATACGTTGGGCAATGTCACGCTGACCTATCTCGGGTCATACCGTGAATCGGAACGCAAGGAATTCAGCAACGCCGCCAATGGAGCGTTCTCAGCGGACTTTGCGGGCAAGTACTGGCAAACCTCGCAGGAAGTCCGTCTCGCTTATGGTGGAGATGGCCCGCTGCAGGCGCAGATCGGCGGATACTACTTCAAGGAAAAGTCAGGCATTGCCTTCTTCCTGAACAATCTGCTGGGTGCCAACACGCGCTTCGGCTTCCCGCAGGACCCGACAATTGCCGAGAACAAGTCAGTCTTCGGGCAGGCAACCTATGAAATTGTCCCTGACCTGAAGATCACGGGCGGCGTCCGCTACTCGCACGACCTCAAGTCGCGCGTCGGCAACACGGTGGTCGATTACTACGACAGCATCGGCACATCCTATAGCATCGGCAACTTCATCCGCCGCCAGATCAACCAGAACAACGATGCCAAGCGCACCTTCAGCCGTGTGACCTGGCGGGCGGGGGTCGATTACGACACGTCGCTCGGCCTGATCTTCGCGTCGGTCTCCACCGGTTACAAGGCAGGTGGCTTCAACGATGGCTGCGAGATCGGCAAGGGTGCCAACTGCGCATTGCCCGCAGAAGCGCTTTACTATGATCCCGAAACCCTCACCGCTTATGAAGCAGGCTTCAAGTTCCGCTTCAGCCCGGCATTCCGCCTCAACGGCACGATCTTCCATTATGACTATGCAGGCCTGCAGCTTTCGCAGCTGTCCGACATTTGCGGTGGGCCTTGCCAGGTTACGACCAACGCTGCGAAGGCGAAGGTTGATGGCGTGGAGCTTGATGCCCAGATCCAGCCTTCGGATCGCTTGACGGTCAGGCTGGCACTGAACTGGCTCGATGCCCGATATGACGAATATGCTCCTGCATACAACGATACTTCGGTCACGCCGAATGTACGCCGCTCGGTGAATTTCGCCGGTCGTGCGCTCAATCGCAGCCCGAAGTGGAGCTGGGTTGCCGGGGCGAACTATGTCCTGCCGGTGGGCGAAGGGCGCATCGTATTCGACGCACAGACTGCGGCCCGCAGCCGTTACGAAGTGACCGACCTCGCCAACTTTGCCTACTTCTACCAGCCGGCAGCGACGAAGACCGACGTCTCGGTGACTTACAGAGCGCCGGAGGATCGCTTCTACTTCGCCGCATTTGCCGAAAACCTCGAGAACAACCTCGTGGTAACCGGAGCAAGCACCGGGCTGTTCGGTGCTGTCACTTTCGCCGATCCGCGCACCTATGGTGTCCGTGCCGGCGTCAAGTTCTGACGGGAGAAACTCCCTCGCCGACTGGCATGAGGGCAAGTTGGCAAACGGGCGGGCGGGGCTATCTGGCCTCGCCCGTTCGCATTCCAGAATCTCGGAACGATAAGTTTCCGGAAGCCCCCGCCTGATGGTTCCCTGTGGATCTTCGGCTCAGCTTTCCACGCGGGGTTCCACCTGAATTAGCGAGACAGCTGTGCGGCGAGGCTGGGTCAGCATGAAGTGCGTAGCAACCGCAATGTCTTCTGCACGAAGCATCTTCTGGGCATTGATGGCCTTGCGCTGATCTTCGTCAGAGTACTCCGGATACTGGAAGTCGGCACCGGTCAGCCCCGGTTCGATCAGGCCGACCTTGATGTCTTTGGGTGCCATTTCTTCCCGGAATGCGGCGGCAAAGCCCTGGACGCCGGACTTTGCCGCGACATAGACCGAGCTGCCCTTGCCGCGAGAGACTGCCGACATCGACCCGATCAACACGATGTCGCCACCGTTGCCCATCCGCCGCGCCGCTTCCCGCGATGCAACCACATAGGCGACCAGATCGGTTTCCAACTGATAGCGCAGTTCCCCTTCGTTGACGTCCATCGGGGTCTGCGCGGGAACTGCAGCGTTGATGATTGCAACATCGATCGCACCGCCCAATGCTGCGTCGGCAGCACTCCAGAACCGGCGCATGTCCTCAGGCCGTGCCAGATCGACCGCAACGCCATCGCCCTTTCCGACGTTGTTGATCCGGTCGAGCGCATCGGCAAGATGCTGCTCGTCGCGGCCGCAGATAAATACGGATGCTCCTTCGCTGGCCAGAAGCACGGCGATCGCGCGGCCAATGCCTGTTGTACCTCCGGTAACGACCACCCGCTTGCCATCAAGGCTCGGTTGCTCGGTGTGCGCATCGTCGGGATCGAGGGCAATTTGGCCAGACATGAAATTCTCCGCGTCAGCAGCTCCGACAGAATGCCGGACGCTCGCAAGAGAACTGCATGAGATGGGCGGCGGTTTCCCGGATCAACCGGCTTCAGCCAGCATCCGTCGCATCAGGAGGATGGCCACGCTTGCAACAGCTGGCAATACTCGTCGAAACGGAGGGGTTTCGAGATGACGAAACCCTGCAGCGTATTGCAGTCGTTCTCTGCCAGCCAGCGCCGCTGTGACTCCAATTCGACACCTTCGGCCACCGTTTCCAGCCCCAGCATCTTGGCCAGACCGATGATGCCCAGCACGATCTTCTGGTCGGGGCCAGACTCCGCCACGCGCTGCACGAAGCTGCGGTCGATCTTGATGGTGTCCACGGTGCAGGCCTGCAAGTGGGCGAGCGAGGAGTAACCAGTGCCGAAATCGTCCAGAGCAACGGCGATGCCGCGGGCATGCAGAGCCTTCACGATGGAATCGGCCTGTCGCGTATCGGTAATGACCGACGTTTCGGTCACTTCGACCTCGAGCAAATGCTCGCTCGCACCATAATGGGCAAAGATCCGCGAAATCCTGGCGGGCAGATCGGGGGTGAATTCGGATGCACCAATATTGACCGCCAGGCGAGGGGGGAGGCCCTTCTTTACCAGAGCCAGTTGCGCGACCGCTGCTTCGCGCAGGACCCAGTCGGTCAGATGCGAAAGCAGACCCGCGCGTTCGACCACGGGTATGAACGTTGCCGGAGAGAGATGCCCGAGCAACGGGCTTTCCCAGCGGACCAGCACTTCGGCCGACAAGGGACGTCCGCTCTCCGCGCAGACCTTGGGCTGATAGCAGACGTGCAGCTGGCCCTGTTGCAACGCCGTTATCAGCTCGGCACGGATCGAGCTCGCCAGACGCATGTCCGACATGGCCGCCCCTTCGAGCTGGAGCAGTCGCCCGCCACCCTCGCGCCGCAGAAGCCGCGCGGCTTCCATCAGGCGTTCAAGCAGGGGTTCCCCGCACTTTGCCATGCCGATCTCGGCCGTCACCGCCGAAAGGGAAAGACGCGACCGCACCCAGGTCAAAGGCTTGCTATCGCGAACCTTGAGTTCGACCAGCGGCTGCAAGGCTTGCTCCAGAACAGCGAGGCTGTTGCCGATCACCGCCCAGGCATGGCCGTGCACTTTGAACACTTCAAGACCGGCCCGCCTCGCCATCCTGTCGATCAAGGTCTGGATCCGGCCTTCGCCTTGTCCTTCGAACCTGCTTGCCAACTCGGGCTGGCTGTCGATCTTCACCACTGCCACGGCTTCGCCCGGTCTGGCGCGAGAAAGTCGGGCCAGGAAAGTCGCACGTCCGTCAGGGTCCGGTTCCTCCCGGGCTGCGGCGTGGCGCTGGGCGGCATTCTGCAGGTGGCTTTCGACCGTGGCGATCAACAGGTCATAATCGACTGGCTTGACCAGATAGTCATCTGCCCCTGCACGCCGACCCGAAATCATTGTCGTGCGATCATTGAACGCGGTCAGAAACACGAACGGAACAAGCGACTGCGCATTGCGGCGCGCCCTCAGGGTTTCAAGAAGCTCGATGCCGTTCATCCCAGGCATCTGCACGTCGCAGAGCACGAGATCGGGCAATGCTTCGTCCATCCGGGCAAGCGCAGCCTCGGCGTTCTCCGCCTTGTCGATCTGGAATCCGTGGTCGGCCAGTTCCTCTGCAATGTCGCGCAGGATCTCTGGCTCGTCCTCGACACAGAGAACACGGAAGTCCTTGGGTGAGAATGCACTCATCACGCCGCCTCCCAGAATTCGGTCGTCGTGACCGTCGCCAGTGGCAGACTGGAACTCACCACTGTCCCTTGTCCAGGCGTCGACTGGATGTCGAGCAGCCCGCCGTTGGCGTCAATCAGGCTGTTGGCAAGATAGAGGCCCGTGCCGGCGCCGGGAACGGCCGTGCTGTTCGACCCGCGATAAAAGCGCTCGCGCACCAGGGGGAGCTCCTCAGCCGGGATGCCGGGGCCCTGGTCATGCACCGATATGATGCAACGCCCTTCTTCGATCTGCGTTTCGATCCACACCTTGCCGTCTCTCGGCGAGAATCGGCAGGCGTTTTCGAGGATAGCGACGAGCGCGGAGTGGATCAGCTGGCGATCGACAAACAGGGCCGTGCGCTCGATGTCGTCGTTGATGCGAATTTCAATGGCGCGCTCACTGCCTGCCGAGGCAACCGCTTCGCGCAGAATACTGCCCAGAGCAACCGCTGCAGGGCGACACGTCGTCTGCCCTTCTTCCATGCGTACCAGTTGCAGCGCGCTTTCCATCACGTCACGGATGCGCGAAACGGCGCGGCGGATCATGTCGGACCGTTCCACGACGGTGTCTTCCGTAAGCCGTGACGCCCGCCGCTTCAGGATCTGGCCGCTGCTATCGATCACGGTGAGCGGCGTGCGGAATTCGTGGCTGAGGATGTTGATGAACCGCCTCTGGCCCGTGGTGATGCGGCGTTCGGTATCATACGAACGACGCACTTCGGCTTCCTGGGCCACGATCCGTTGATGCGCTTCGCCAAGCTTCTGGCCCATTTCCACCAAACGGCCTGAAAGGTTGTCGACTTCGCTCACGCCGAACTTTGGCGCGGTCTGGTTGTATTCGCCTGCACCGATCCGGTCCATGAGCTGCTCCACTTCGCGCAAGGGCCGGGCAAGGCGTCGGCTCATCACCCGCGCGCGCCAGACGAGGAAGGCGAAGAACACCACGTAGAAGGCAAGCAGGATCAGCAGCATGATCACGCCGACAGTGACCAGTTGATCGTGCAGCGAATTCGCGTCAGCCAGGATCTGCGAAGCGGGTGCCAGCACCACCAGCGTCCAGCCAGGACCAGCAACCCTGGCATTCGTGGCCAGCATGTCGCGGCCGCCCAGCATGACGTGGCTTATCCTGGAGGAGCCACTGCCGACCGCCTGCGCAAGTGCCTTCAGTTCGGGGCGGCGGGTGATGTTGAACTGGTCCGGCTTGAACGTATCGGACCGTATCGCATCGGCGTACTTGTGGTCCTTGAGTTCGGTCAGCCCAAGATCCTTTTCGCCTGCCGGGGGCAGGGCGAGGATGGTTCCGTCTCGCCCCACCAGCATCGCGTAGCCCTGCCAGGGCAGGTTGAGCGAGAGGATGCGGCTGACCACGGTATCCAGCGTCATGTCGATCCCCACGACGCCCTCCAGCCGCTTCTCGCTGTATACCGGCGCAATCGACGAGACCATCCAGCCCGAACCTGCCGGATCGACATAAGCATCGGTCCAGACCACCTTGCGTTGCGGGTTATGCTGCGCATCCGCTTCGTAGTAGAAGTTGTACGTGGGGATGTTCATTTTCGGCGCGTACTGGCTCAGCACGTCGAAGTACGGGTAGATGCGATTGTAGCTGTCCCAGGTATTGAGATAGACCTGCCGCACCAGCGGCGATGCAGCCTTGATGTGGCGCATGGTGTGATCGAGCCGCGTGGAGCGCCAGACCTTTTCGATCTCATCCGCGCCGACGGGATGATAGCCGCTGTAGAATGCGGCAGCATCGTCGGGGCGCCCTCGTGTTGTGTGAAATACCCTGTCCGAACCGATGTGATACCGTGCCTTTTCCTCTGGGGGCGGATCGTAGGGCGTAGCCAGCGCTTCGCCAGCTTCCGCGCCAAGAAGGCGCGTCATGCCTTCGACACCACCGAGAGTGGCGGTGATGTTTGCCGATTCACGCGCGGCAATGTCCGTCAGGTACTTCTCCGAGACCGCCGTTACCGTCGCGACATTCTGCTGATACGTGAAGTTCCCCGTCGCCCAGTAGCTCAACAGAAAGCCCAGTTCGATCAGGCAAAGCGGTATGACGGCGGTACGCAGATAGGACGCGCCGAGCCAGCGGGCTAGCGTGGTTTGCCTGCCTTGACCTTTTCGTGCGAGTCCTGCGAACACCCGTTGTTCCTTGCTGACCTGCCGTATACCCCTGGAAATACTAAATTTAGATTGTCGGCTCTAAGCAGAATCCCATATGCGCGCGCACAGACACAGGCCGGAAGGGCAGAATTCTGCGCAGGCGGCGGACTTGCCACCTGGCCATGGCGATGCGCTGCGCCTGCTCGCGCTGGTTGACCGTGCGGTGTGGATCTACGATTTCGATCATGTGCGCATGATCTGGGCCAATCCCGCCGGCTTGCGCTTCTGGCGGGCTGAAAGCCTCGAGGCGCTCTGTGCACGGGACCTGAACCCCACTGCCTTGGGCACGGCCGAGCGGCTGGAGAACCTGCGCCATGCGCTGGCGAGGGGCGAAGTGCGCAGCGAGCGGTGGACCTTCTATCCACAGGGCCAGCCCTTCCAGCGTGACTGTCGCCTGCATGGCGTGGCGCTCGAGGACGGGCGCATGGCGCTGCTGGTCGATGCTGCCGATGCGCCGATGCAGGTGGCGGACAGCTCGTTCGAGACGCGTGCGATCGAGGCGGTGCGGCAATCGGCGCTGATGATCTCGCTGCTGAGCGAGGGCGGGCAGTGGCTGATGCACAACCCTGCGGCCGAGGCGCTGATCAACCGGCTGCACGGCACCAACCTGCCAGGACTGGACAACTTCGCGACACTGTTCGCCCATCCCGACGAGGCGGTTGCCCTGCGGGCGCGGGCGCTCGAAAGCGGCAGTGCAGAAGCGACCCTGCGCATGGCAGGTCCGTCCTTCCGCATGCACGAGGTCACGCTCCGCCGCTTGACCGATCCGGTGACGGGCAGGCTTTCGCTCATGGTCAGCCAGGCCGACGTGACCCGGGCCTACCGGGCCGAGCGCCGCCTGCACAAGGCGCTGGCGCGCGAACGCACGATTGCCGAGACGCAGCGCCAGTTCCTGTCGGTGACCAGCCACGATTTCCGCACGCCGCTGAGCGTGATCGACGGTTCGGCCCGTCGCATCGCCCGTCTGGCGGAACCCGGCAGCGTGATCGCCGAACGCGCCGAGACGATCCGCGACACCGCGCGCCGCATGACCGAGGCGGTGGATCGTACCTTGGGCTGGGCCTCGATCGAGGACGGCCGCGTCGATTTCCAGCCTGAGCGGGCGAACATCAGACCGATGGTGGAACGCGCGCTCCTCGCCCAGCGCTCGGTACATCCGCATCGCCCGTTCGTAGCGGAACTGGACGATGTGCCCGACCTGATGCTCGACCAGGTTCTGATGCTGCGCGTGCTCGACAACCTGATCGGCAATGCCATCAAGTATTCGCCCGAGGAACAGCCGGTCCGCGTGCGCTGCTTTGCCCGCAACGGCGAGGTGATGGTCTCGGTGACGGACGAGGGGATCGGAATTCCCTCCGATGAGCTATCAAAGCTCTTCAACCGCTTCTTCCGCTCGAGCAACGCCCGCCGCTTCAAGGGCAGCGGTGTTGGTCTGCACGCGGCGCGGTTCTACATGGAACTCCACGGTGGCCGAATCTCGGTAAAGACCACCGAAGGCAAGGGCTCGACGTTTACGCTGGCGTTCCCGGTACCGGCCAAAGGTTAGGCAGTAGCCGCACCGCCACTTCTTCTGTCGGCCCCGCGCTAGTCCCCTAACACGATCAGAACGCTCGCTTCACGCTCGCGCCCCACGTCCGCGGCGTGCCGACATGGTTGTAGTCGAAGCCGAAGCCTGAGAGGTCTATGCGCGAAGTGAAGTAGATCTTGTCGGTGAGGTTGCGGCCCCACAGTGACACGGTCCAGTCGCCACGAACGTAGTCGATCCCGGCGCCGAGCAGGGCGTAGCCGCCTTGGCGCAGGCGGGGGATGTTGACGATCTCGAAGTATTGCGAGGACACATAAGACGTATCTGCGCGGAGGGCGAGGCGGGCGTTGCCGGCTTCCCAAGCGGTCCAGTCGATCGCGGCATTGGCGGTGAGGGCAGGGGCGTTGGACAGGCGGTGGCCGCGCACGTCGAGGCCGCTGATCACCCCGCGCGTCGCCCGTGCATGGAGCAGGCCGAGCCCGGCGTTGAGCGACAGGGTGGGCAGGGGCCGCGCGTCCAGCTCCAGCTCCGCGCCATAGATGCGCGAGCGATCGAGGTTGACCAGCGTCTGCGTCGCGTCGACCGGGTTGACCGAAAGGAACTGCTGGTTGCGGTAATCGTACCAGAAGCCGGTGAGCGATACCGAGACCATGCCGCCCAGCCGCGCCTTGGCTCCCGCTTCGAAGGCGTCGAGAATTTCGGGCTTGGCGACGCCCGCTTCGGACGGATCGAAGAAGGCTTGGGCGTTGAACCCGCTGGCGCGGTAGCCGCGGCTGTAGCTGGCGAAGAGCAGCGTGCCATCGTCGAGCTTGTGATCGAGCGCGAGCTTGCCGGAGAGGTTGTTGCCGGAAAAGCGGCGGTCGAGCGGTGCGATCGGCGTGGCGACGAGGACACCGTCAACGCCCCGGATTTCCGAGGTCAGCCCGGCCTGCAGGCCTGTGTCATGTGTGAAGCGCAGGCCCCCGCGTAGGGTGGTGCCGCCGCCGAGCTTCAACCGGGCGTCGCCGAACAGGGCCCAGCTGCGCTTATCCTGATCGAAGCGATTGGAGATGACGCAAGCGAACAGGCTGGCATTGGCGGTGCAGTCGTCCACATCGACGCGGCCGTTGCCGTCGACGTCAAGATCGGTCCAGAAGTTGAGGTCGGTCGCGTTGAACAGATCCTCGCGGTGGTGATGGGCGCCAACGATGACGCTCAGCGGGCCATCGCCCTCCCATGCGAGGCGCAGTTCCTGTCCGAACTGGGTGCCGCGATCGGTGTAGGGGATTTCGAGCACTTGGCGCGGGCTGCCGTCGGTGTCCTCGGGGACATAGAGGCTGCCCTTGTCCCAGCCGGTGACGGAGATCAGGGTGAGGGAATCGCTGAGCTTGAAGGTGCCGGTGAGGGCGGCCGACCAGGTGCGGGCGAGACGGCGGGCGGTGAAGTTCGCCTCAAGTTCGCGAATTCCCAGTCCTTCGCGGAAGTAGCTGCTGCCCTGGCCGTAGGCCTCGTAAGCGCCGTTGCCGACGCCATCGGGGCGCGGCCTGGAATAGTTGCCGTAGTTCTGTGGGCGCTGCAGGCTGGTCGAGAGGCGCAGTATCAGCTCGGCGCTGTCGGACGGTTGCCACAGCAGCGAACCGCGAATGCCGTATTCGCGGGTGGAGGACAGGTCCGGCTGTCTGGCAAGCCGGTTGCGGAACCAGCCATCGGCGCTGGCGGCGGTAAAGGCCACGCGAGCAGCAAGGCTCGGGCCGAGAGCCATGTTCAGCGCGCCCTGCGCCTCGAGGCGATTGTAGTTGCCCGCGCCCAGCCTGAGGTAGCCTTCGCTGGCGAAGACCGGGCGGGCCGAAACGTAGTTGATCGCGCCGCCGGTGGTGTTCTTGCCATAGAGCGTGCCCTGCGGCCCGCGCAGCACCTCGACGCGTGAGAGATCGTAGAGGGCCAGACCGAGGAACGCGAAGTTGCCTTTGTAGACCTCGTCATAATAGGCGGCGACGGGTCCGGCCTGGTTGAGGCTGAAGTCTGACATCGATACGCCCCGCAGCGCAAAGATCGGGGTGTTCTCGCCTACCGTCGCGCTGAAGCGCAGGTTGGGGATGCGGGCGGCGAGGTCGTCAGCCTGGGCGAAGCGCGCGGCTTCCAGGTTCTCGCCGCCGAGCACGGAGAGCGAGAGCGGCACGTCGCTCGCCTTTTCCGATCGCTTCTGCGCGGTGACGACGATCTCGTCCTGCGATTCGGCTTCGGCGGGCACATCGGCGGCTGGCGCGGGGAGGATAGCAAGGCCGGCAGAAAGGCCAGCGGCGAGGACGGACATTCGCAAGCTCCGGGGAAGGGTGCCCCGAACTAGACCGCGTGTGGTTTATACCTTTGGAGGAACGCCATCAGCAATTCTGCTTAGAGTCCAAGTTGCTCGCGGTCGGCCAGCGCGGCGACGAGTTCCGCCTGCGAGGCGGCGTGGCGGTAATTGGCGTCGATCTCGCGGATCGTGGCATCGGCCAGCGCTTCCTCGCGAAGGTTGACGACGAGGAAGTCGCTGGCGCCCAGCGAGAAGCGGCGGCGCTCGGCCTCGGCCATCTTGCGGGCGAGGGCGGCTTCGGCGGTGGCGAGCCCGGCCAGCTTTTCGGCGCCGGTCACCTGCGTGCGCAAGTTGGCGATCTCGACGCCGATCTGGTCTTCAAGCAGGCGCAGGCGCAGCGACAGTGCATCTTGCTCTGCCGCCACTTCGGCAATGCGTCCCTTGGCGGCGCGCTGTTCGAGCGGGATCGAGAAGCGCAGGCCAAGAATGCCCTCGGTCGGACGGCGCACCGGCGATCCGTCCCCGAAATCCTTCGATGCTTCCACGCGGACGTCGAGCCGAGGCTTGAGTTCGTTCTCGGCGAGGCGGGCACGGATGCCGGTTTGCTCGATCCGGGTGAGCAGCGCCTGGAGATCGGGCCGGGCGGCGATGGCGCTGCTCTGGTCGACAAGGCGGGGAGTGACGTTGTCAACCTGGCGCGGGGGCAGGCGATCCGGCGAGGGGACCACCGGCTGGCCAAGGCCATCGCGCAGGAACAGCGAGAGCGCGTTGGCCTGCAGTTGCAGGTCCTGTTCGGCGCGGACGAGCAGGGCCTGGCGGCGCACGATGTTTTGCTGGTTCTCGGTGCCGAGGATCGAAGGCCGCGCCCCGAGGACGATCTGGCGCTCGATCGAGCTCTGCCGTTCGCGCGCGAGCTCGAAGATCTCGCGGTAGATCTTCACCCGCAGGCCCGCCGCGACCCACAGCTGGTATGCCTCGATTGCGCGGCGCTGCACGCCGATGGCGACAAGATCGCGATCGAGTTCGGCCAGTTCGATATCGAAGCCGGCCAGTTCGCGCCGGCCGCGCCGTTCGTCGATCACCCGGTCGCGCAGCAGCGAGAACAGCACGCCGGCCTTGATCTCGCCGAGTCCGTTGGTGATGGACTTGCCTTCGTACGAGGCGAAATCGCCGATCGACTTGCGATAGCCGCCATAGACCTGGCCGCCGTTGTTCTGCAGCGGTCGGTATGCCGAAACCTCGGCGGTGGATCCGTTGTAGTAGCCCAGGGGGCGGGCCGTCGCCTCGGCATTGAAGACGAGGTCGAACTGGCCCTCGGCAGTTAGCAGGCGGGCATCGGCCTGGCGCTGGCGGGCCATCGCCTCGAGGATTTGCGGCGCGTGGGTGGCCGAGGATTGCAGCACCTCGCGCAGGGTCAGCTCCTGCGCTCGCGCCGCGCCGCCCAAGGCGAGCAGGGCGAGCAGGGCGACGAGGAAACGGGCGATCACTTCGCGTCCTCTTCCTCGCCGTAACTGCCGCTGCCGTAGGCTCCGCCCTTGGCGTCGTTCTTGCCCTTGGTCTCCTCCTTGTCGGACAGGGCCTTGAGCCCATTGCCCTTGCGCGGCCCGGCATCGACCGGGGTGGGGAATTCAAGCGGGAAGTCATTGAGCTGGCGCCACAGTTCGTAGGCGATGGTCACCGTTTCCATCTGGATCCAGCCGCGCACCTTGGAGCCGAGGCGGACGTAGTTGTCGTTCGGCCAGGCGGGCTTGCCGGGCATCGGTTCCACCAGCACGCGGAACAGGCCGTTGGGCTGGGCCGAAGGGTCGATCGTCAGCACGCGGCCATCGAACATGCCCTGCGCCACCGAGGGCCAGCCGCTGAACTGGATGGCTGGCCAGCCTTCGAAGTTCAGACGCACCGCCTGCCCCTTGCGCACCAGCGCGGCATCGCGGCCATCGACCAGCAACTCGACAACGCGCTGCTGCCGCTCTGGCGCGATCGTGGCGAGGAGATCGCCGGCGCTGATCAGCGTGGCCCCGGCGGCGGTGTTGAGCGAGAGGATGCGACCGTCGCGGGGGGCGCGGACCAGCTGCGCCGACTGGCGGTTGAGCGCGATGTCGACCTTGCTCAGCTTGGCACGGGCCTCGGCCAGCTTGGCGTTGAGTTCGGCCACCTTGATTTGCGTGGCCTCGTAGTCGCGCCGGGCGGCAAGCCCTTCGGCGTAGAGTTGCGAGGAGCGGTTCACGTCGAGCCGGGCAGTGGCCATCGCCTGCTGGGCGGCTTCAATCTGCGCCACCACCTGCTCGCGCTCTGCCGCGAGGCGGGTGAGCAGGTCGGGATCATTGTCGATGATCCGGGCGATCGGATCGCCCTGCTTGACCAGCTGGCCATCGACGACGAACCACTTCTCGACGCGGCCGGGCACGAGCGCGGTTACCTGCTGCACGCGGTCTTCGGGGTTGAGCGCGATGACATCGCCGCGGCCGGGAGCTGTCTGCACCCATTTGACCGCGAACAGCAGCACCAGCAGCAGCGGGATAGCGATGGCGATCATGCGGCCGAGCGTGCGGGTGGTGCGCGGCACCTTCAGGCTCGACAGCGTGGCGAAGCCGGAAAGGTCGTGCCCGTGGGTAGAGGTCTTGGCGGCCATGGCTCAGCCCTCCCCTCCTGCGCCAAGGGCCGTGTGCGCAAAATGCATCACGTCGTCCACGGTCAGGCCCTCGGCCTGCCTGTCAGGGCCAAGCCACAGCCACGAGTCACGCTTGAGGCCCTCGGGACGATTGGTGAACTGCAGGATCGTGGTGCCGTGGGGCCGCAGCGCGGCAAGCGCGCGTTCCAGGCGGGCTGGCGGGAGCATGTCGTAGAGTGGTGAGAGCATCAGCACGCGCGGCCGCGCGACGAGAGCGCCTGCCAGCTTGAGCGCCATCGTCTCGCCCACCGTCAGCGGATAGCCCGAGCTGGAAAGCAGAGCGTCGAGACCGCCCGGCAGCGAGCCGACACGCCTAGCAAGCCCGACAATCTCGAGCGCATCGATCTGCGCCTCGGGACGGGTCGGGTCTCCCAGGCCGAGGTATTCGCGCACCGACATCTCGACGATGGTCGGCCGGTCAAGCACGATCACGTCCGAGCGCAGGCGATACATGTCGAGCGTGGCGAGGTCAGCCCCGCCGACCGCGACGATGCCCGAACGCGGCACTTCCAGCCGCTTGAGCAAGGTGGCGAGCGTTCGCTCCACTCCGGGCGCGGCCAGCACGCCGACTTGCGCGCCGCTCGGCACCGAGAAATCGAGCAAGTGATCGCCGTGGTGGACCTGGCGCAGGCGGATCGCGCCATCGGGCGGGCAGGCGGCGTTGTCCTTGGGTGATGCTTCCTGCGGCACTTCCCAGAACAGGTGCAGTTCCTCCAGGCTCGCCGAAAGCTCGTAGAGCACTTCAAGGTAAGTGCCGAGCTGGGCGATGCCGTAGAACACGCCGGAGAGAATCAGCTCTGCCGCGACCAGCTGGCCGATCGACAGCTCACCCTGCAGGATCAGCCATCCGCCCATCGCCAGCAGGCCGGCGCTGGACAGGGCATAGAGCAGGAGCAAGGCAATCGTCTGGCCGAAGGTGTAGCGGAAATGGTGGCGATGCGCCGCGACATAACCCGCCGTCATCTCTTCCGAGCGCCGGATGGCATAGGCCATGTGCCGGCTGGACTTGTAGACGCCGTTCGACCCGCCGACCGTGCCAAGCCAGTGCGCAGTGGCGTGCTTGGCATGGCTCTTCGCGACGGCACTGGCGATCGAGGAATTGGCCCAGATCCGCCAGATCACCAGCACGATCAGCACCAGCACCACGTTGAAGGCAAGGAAGAACGGGTGGTAGAAGCTCGTCACCACAAGTCCGACGAAGCTTTGCAGAACGATGGTGAAGCCGCCGATCAGCAGGCTGGTCAGCGATTTCTGGACGATGCCCATGTCGAAGAAGCGGTTGAACAGGTCCCCGCGGCGGGAATCGACGAAGAACGGGTTCTGCGCATGCACCGCGCGCAGCGTGATCTCGGCGACAAGGCGGGCGAAGAAGCGGCGCTCGAACTTGGCGAGAAGATGGACGCGGAATGCGCTGAGCACGCCCCAGATCAGCAGCAGGACGAACAGGATCGCGGCCAGCGTGAGCAGTGGTGCCGGCATGGCGGTGTTGGCGACCGAATTGATCAGCAACTGCACCGAGATCGGCGTCGCCAGCGAGAGCAGCGAGATCGCCGCGCCGAACAGCAATGCGAGACGGAAGAACGCCGTATCCGGCCCCAGCACCGGTCCTGCCCAGCGGAAGAAGTCGCGGAAGGTGGGAACAGGGTGGTGCTCCGCGTGTGCGGACGCGTCGGTCTGGGGGGCTGCCATCGTGTCTCGAGAATCCGTTCTTCGCAGTTGCAGCACAAATGGGGATGGTTCGGTGTCTTTGTGCCAACGTTGTGTGAACTTTTTTTGCTGTCCTGCAAGGTGTGCTCGGGGGCAGACGAGGAGCGTTCGAGCGGATAAAGCGCCGGTGCGAACGGTGAATCGGGAACGGAACCCACGGCTTCCGGTTCGCCTCGGTGGGTGTGGCGCGACCTAGCGAGGGCGTGCCGCACGCGCTCATGCACCGTTGGCGCGGCTGTCTCGTGCGAAGCGGTGAAACTGGAAAGTGATGGCGAATGAACGACTTGGGCGTTGAAGCAGGCGTGACCGTGGCCGAACTGATGGCGTCGAGCGGGGTCCCGTTCGGTACCAGCGGCGTGCGCGGGCTGGCCTCCAGCATGACCGACAAGCTGTGCCATGCCTATGCCACTGCCTTTCTCCAGTATCTGCGCCAGATCGGAGAGTTCTCCACTGGAGATCGCGTTGCCTTGGCCGGTGACCTCCGGACCAGCACGCCGCGCATCCTGGCCGCCTGTGCCACCGCGGTGCGTGATTGCGGCGGGGAGGTGGTGTTCTGCGGGCTGACGCCGACGCCGGCGCTGGCGTTCCATGCGATGGGGAACAACGCTGGCGTGGGCATGCCTTCGATCATGGTCACGGGCAGTCACATTCCGGCCGACCGCAATGGCATCAAGTTCTATCGTCCGCACGGTGAAGTGCTGAAGAGCGACGAGGCCGGCATCGTCGGGCAGCGGGTCAAAATCGATCCCTCGCGCTTCGGCAACGATGACAGCCTGTTGGCGCCGGTGCCCCTGCCCGAGGTGACGCCGGTCGAGGACGAATACATCGCGCGCTATGTCCGTCATTTCGGGGCAGATGCGCTCAGCGGACTGACCATCGGCGTCTATCAGCACACTGCGGTAGGGCGCGATGTGCTGGTCCGGGCGGTCGAGGCGCTGGGCGCCACTGCCGTGCCGTTCGGGCGCGAGACGGTGTTCGTGCCGGTCGATACGGAAGCGATCCGCGAGGAAGACATTGCACTGGCTGCCAGCTGGGCGGCCGAGAACAAGGTCGATGCGATCATTTCCACCGATGGCGATTCCGACCGTCCGCTGGTGGCCGATGCCCGCGGTACGTGGTTGCGAGGTGACATCGTCGGTCTGCTGTGCGCGCGGGCGGTGGCAGCGGACGTGGTGGTGACGCCGGTCAGCTCAAACACCGTGCTGGAATTGAGCGGCGCGGCGCCAAAGGTGGTGCGCACGCGCATCGGCTCGCCCTACGTGATCCGCGCGATGATGGACGCGGCCGACGCGGACACGAGCGCGCGGGTTTGCGGTTACGAGGCCAATGGCGGGTTCCTGCTCGGCAGCGCGGTCGACGATCTGGCGCCACTGCCAACGCGCGATGCCCTGCTACCGATCATCGCGGTGGTGATGAATGCAAGGGAACGCCCTCTGGCCGAAGTCGTCGCCGAACTGCCGCCGCGCTTCACCTTCTCCGATCGCGTCGCCGATTTCCCGCAGGAAAACAGCGCCGCGCTGATTGCCTTCCTCAGCCACGGCGAAGAAGACGAGCAGCTTGCCCGCATCGCCCGCCTGTTCGGCGAGATTGCCGGCTTCCCCACCGGCATCGACACGACCGATGGCTATCGCATGAGTTTTGCTGATGGTGCGATCATCCATTTCCGTCCTTCCGGCAATGCGCCGGAATTGCGCTGCTACAGCGAGGCGGAGACCGAGGAGAAGGCGCGTGACCTGAATGCCCGGGCACTGGCCCACGTGCTGGCAGACGTCGTGCCCGAAGCGGTTGCATTCGGCGCATCCCATCGCTAATATTGTATGCAACACATACAAATTATCGGTTGAGGAACAGGCAATGGCCCAGATTATCGATGGCAAGGCGCTGGCCGCGCAGGTGCTGGCGCGCACCGCCGCAGAAGTGGCGGATATCGTCGCAGCGGGCGGCGATGCGCCCGGCCTTGCCGTGATCCTTGTCGGCAACGATCCGGCGAGCGAAGTCTATGTCGGTCGCAAGATCGCCCAGTGCCGCAAGGCCGGCATCCGCTCGATCGAGCATCGCCTGCCTGCGGACACCGCGCAGGACGTGGTGCTGGCCCTGATCGACGAGCTGAATGCTGACCCCCAGGTCCATGGCATCCTTGTCCAGTTGCCTCTGCCCAAGCACATCGACGCAGCTCTGGTGCTTGATCGCATCGATCCCGGCAAGGATGTCGACGGCTTTCACCCCGTCAACGTCGGCCGCCTTTCCACCGGTACGGGCGGCCTCGTTCCTTGCACTCCGCTAGGGGTCATGCTCCTGCTGGATAGCGTGATCGACGACTATCGCGGCCTGAACGTCGTGGTGATCGGCAAGTCCAATATCGTAGGCAAACCTGTCTCCATGCTCCTTCTCGAACGCGAAGCAACGGTCACGGTAACGCACATCGAGACGAAGGACCTGCCCGACGTGGCGCGCAAGGCCGATATCATCGTCGCCGCGGCCGGTGCGCCGCATCTGGTGCGCGGCTATTGGGTGAAGCCCGGCGCGGTGGTGATCGACGTCGGCATCACCCGCGTCGTCGATCATGATGGCAACACGAAAATCGTCGGCGATTGTGCGACGCATGAGCTCGATCACGCCAAGGCGGTCACTCCGGTGCCGGGCGGGGTTGGTCCGATGACCATCGCTTGCCTGCTCAGCAATACGGTCCTCGCTGCCAAGCGCGCTGCAGTTGCATAAAACGCAAATTTAGAGGCGTTATTCTCATTTGCTTGAATCCGGAGGAACTCGCATAGCGAACAGGCCTTTCAGGCATCCTCTCCCAAACTTCAAAAGGGGCTGGCGCAAGTCGGCCCCATTTTTTTGTCCAGCGGTGACAGGATCAGCGAGGCGGAGCTGGCTTTGCCGGACGCACCAGCATGAGCAGGGGAATGGCCACAACACAGGCGATCGCCATTGCGTAAAAGTCGTTGATGTAGGCAATCATCGCGGCCTGCTGGTTTACCATCCCGTCCATCACCCGCAACATTGTCTCGCCCATGCCACCATAGGCCGTCACCCGGTCCAGATCGAACGGCACCAAGGTGCGCGTGACATGCGCGCCGATCTCGGCGTGATTGACCTGGATGTTGCGGGCAAGCTCCACCGAAGCGGCCGAAATGCCGATGGAAGAACCCAGGTTGCGCATCAGGTTGCCAAGGCTCGAGGCATCGGTGCGCAAGTGCGGCGGCAGCGTGGCGAAGGAGATCAGGTTCATCGGCATGAACGTGAACGACAGGCCCAGCCCCTGCAGCAGCCCGGCGAAGATAATCGGGCCGCGCGGCATCTCCAGCGACCAGCCGGTCATCAGCCACATCGAGCCGCCCATCAGCAGCAGGCCCAGCGCCAGCAAGGCGCGCGCATCGACCTTGGTCATGAACCGCCCGAACAGGGTGATCGAGGCCAGCATGCCGATGCCGCGCGGGGCCAGCAGCATGCCTGATTGCAGCGGAGTGTAGCCGTAGATTTGCTGAAGCAAACCCGGCAGCAGCGCCATGACCGACATCATCACCAGGCCGATCAGGAACATGAAGGCCAGGCCGACGGTGAAGTTGCGATCGTGGAATAGCGCCGTCGGGAACAGCGGCTGCGCCGTGCCGGAAAGATGGAACACGGCAAGCCAGGCTCCGGCCAGGGCCACGACCGCGTAAGTCACGATCTCGGCCGAGGCGAACCAGTCGAGCGTCAGGCCCCGGTCTAGGATCAGCTGAAGCGCCGAGACTGTCAGCGCCACCAGCAGCCAGCCAGTGAAGTCCACGCGCCGCTGCCGCGTCGGGGTCTTGGGAAGATAGAGCCACAGCAGGAGGAAGCAGATCAGGCCCACCGGCAGGTTGACGTAGAAAACCCACCGCCAGTTGTAGTTGTCGGTCAGGAAGCCGCCGATGATCGGCCCGGTGATCGGTCCCAGCATGACGCCCTGGGTATAAAGCCCCATCATCCGGGGCCGTTCCGCCGCTGTGCTGGAATCGAGCGTGACTGTCTGGGCCAAGGGAGAGAGGAACGCGCCGCCGAGTCCCTGCAGGATCCGGAAAAACACCATCTGTTCAAGATTCTGCGCCACACCGCAAAGCATCGAGGCCACGGTGAACAGCAACACCGACATCAGCATCATGTTGCGGATGCCGAACTTGTCCACCAGCCAGCCTGCCAGCGGCAGCGCCACGGCCGAGGCCAGCACATAGCTGGTCAGGACCCAAGTGATGGTATCCTGCGTCGCGCTTAGCGAAGCCGTCATGTGTGGCAGGGCGACGTTGGCGATCGTGGTGTCGAGCGTGTACATCACCATCGCCGCCATTGAACCGACCAGCATCAGCGGCCGGTTGCGCGAGACCAGCGGTGGTTGCTCGGCGCTACTTGCCGACATGGACGGTGACGTCGGAACTGAGGCCGGCGATCAGCGGTCGCTCCGACTTGCTGTCGATGGCAATGCGGACCGGCACGCGCTGGATCACCTTGACCCAATTGCCGGTGGCGTTCTGCGCCGGGAGAACAGAGAATTCCGAACCCGTGCCGGCTCCGATGGATTCGACGTGTCCCTTCAGCTTCAGTCCGGGATAGGCGTCTATCTCGATCTCGGCCGGCTGGCCGGGACGCATGTGGTTCAGGTCGGTTTCCTTGAAGTTCGCGTCCACCCGGGCGCTGCCGTCGCGCACGATCGAGACCATCGGCACGCCGGGAAAGACCATCTGGCCGACCTGCAGGCGCGTGACTTGCGTGACCACGCCATCGGCGGGCGCGCGCACGACCGTGCGCTCCATGTCGAGAGTGGCCCTGGCGCGATTGGCCTGCGCGGCGGCGATGGCGGGATTGACGCCCGGCACCTGCGCACCGGTGGCCAGTTCCGAGCGGGCCTGCGCCACTTCGGCGCGGATCGAGACGATGCGGTCGCGAGCCACGGCCACGGCATGCTCTGCCGCGTCCATGCGAGCGCGGGTGTTGAAGCCCTTGTCCATCAGCGCCTTCTCGCGCGAGAAGTTGGCTTGGGCGAGGGCAAGGTCGTCGTTGGCGGCGGCAAGTGCCGCGGCCTTGGCGGCGACGTCGGCGTTCAAGGCGGTAACCTTGGCCTGCGCCGTGGCGATCTGCGCATCGGCCTGGCGGATCGTGGCGTCGAAAGTGGCGGGGTCGATCGTGAACAGGACGTCGCCCGCTTTGACGTGCTGGTTCTCGCGCACGTTGACCTTGGTGATCAGGCCGCTGACCTCGCCGGCGACGGCGACTATATCCTGCTTGATATAGGCGTTGTCGGTGGAGACGGTGCCCTGGTTGCCGAACCAGTACCACAGCGCGCCGGCCACGACGACGACGGGCCCGAGCACCATGAGGATCGTGCGGGAGCGCCTCGAACGGGTCTCGCCAACGTGCTCCTTCGCGGCTTGCGCGGCAGGTGCGTTCTGGGGGGGAAAGGGATCAGCCTCGGCCATGGATCAGGTTCGCTTCGGGAGTGGGGTCATCGGAAAGGTTGCTGCGCACGCGTTCGAGCAGCGAAAGGAGTTGAGCGTGTTCTTCATCCGTCAGGCCGGAAACCGCCTCGCCGATGGCCTGCTGCGCCAGCGGCGTCATCGACCGGATCAGCTCCTCGCCCTTCGCAGTAAGATAGAGGCACCAGCAGCGCCGGTCGGCGGGGTTATCGCGCCGTTCGACCAGCCCCATCTTCTCGAGCCGGTCGATCATGCGTCCGGCCGTGATCGGCTCCACTTCAAGCCAGCCTGCCAGGGCGCCCTGGTTGGTGCCCGGATCGCGCTGGATCGCGGCCAGCATGCGCCACTGCGGTCCGGTCACGCCGAAGTGCTGGGCACTGGCGGCAAAGCGCTTGCGGAACAGGCGCCCGACGTCAGATGACAAGAAGGCCACGTTGACTTTCATGCCGTGGCGATAATAGCAATGCTTACATTCTACAATCCGGAAAAAGAACAGGATGCTTGAGGAGGAATTGGGCGCGGCGCGCCGCTATCAGGCAGCGGCGCAGGGGGCCTTGGCCAGGCGGCTGGAAGGCGCGCGGATCGATGAGCATCAGCGTGCCGCCCACGGCCTTGCCTGGATCGCGACAAGCGCTGCCGCGCTTGAGGCAGTGGCGGAATGGGCCGAACGGTCTGGCTCTGCGCTCGACCAAGCGGTGGCCCGCCTGGCCTTCGCCGAGACGCTGGGCCAGATGGTGGGCGGCCTGCCCATGGGCCAGAACGAGATTCTGCGCCCGGCCGATCTGGGGCTGAGCGCCGAGGCGCGCGAACTGGCGCAGGATTGCGCCGGCCTGCTCGAAGTTGACCATGCCGAAGCGCGCGCCGAAGTGGCAAGCAATCTTGCCGCGGGGCAGTGGCCGTCTGAAGGCCTCGGCGATGCCGATCTCGATACGATCCGCGACCAGTTCCGCCGTTTCACCGATGCCGAGATCGTGCCCCACGCCCACAAGTGGCACCTCGCCAATGCGCTGATTCCGGACGAAACGGTACGGGCAATGGCTGATCTCGGCACGTTCGGGGTGTGCATCCCCGAGGCGTTCGGCGGGCTTGGTCTTGGCAAGCTGGTGATGTGCCTCGTCACCGAAGAACTTTCACGCGGCTGGATCGGCGCCGGGTCGCTCGGCACGCGCTCCGAGATTGCGGGCGAGCTGATCGTGCTGGGCGGGACACAGGCGCAGAAGGCACAGTGGCTTCCAGCCATCGCCAGCGGGGAGGTCCTGCCGACGGCGGTGTTCACCGAACCCGATACCGGGTCCGATCTCGGCTCACTGCAAACCCGCGCACGGCGGGAGGGCGAGGGCTGGGTGATCGATGGCGCGAAGACATGGATAACCCATGCCGCCCGGTCGGACCTGATGACCTTGCTGGCCCGCACGCTCCCAGATGCCAAGGGCTATGGCGGGCTGTCGATGCTGCTGGTGCCCAAGCCCCGCGGGACGGAGGATGAACCTTTCCCGGCGGCAGGCATGAGCGGCAGCGAGATCGAGGTTCTCGGCTATCGCGGGATGCGCGAATATGCGCTGCAGTTCGATGGCCTGCGTGCGCCGGGCGATGCCTTGCTGGGCGGCGAGGAGGGGCAGGGCTTCAAGCAGCTGATGCGGACTTTCGAGGGTGCGCGCATCCAGACCGCCGCGCGCGCAGTCGGCGTGGCAAGACGCGCGCTGGAACTGGGGCTGGACTACGCGCTGAACCGCAAGCAGTTCGGCAAGGCCATCGTCCAGTTTCCGCGCGTGGCCGACAAGCTGGCGATGAGCCTGGTCGACATGGTCCTTGCGCGCGAGCTGACCTACGCCGCCGCCCGCGCCAAGGATTCAGGCAAGCGCTGCGATATCGAGGCCGGCATGGCCAAGCTGCTGGCGGCGCGCGCGGCATGGTCCAACGCCGATGCCTCGCTTCAGATCCATGGCGGCAACGGTTATGCGCTGGAGTACGAGATCAGCCGCGTGCTGTGCGATGCGCGCATCCTCAACATCTTCGAAGGCGCGGCGGAAATACAGGCGCAGGTCATCGCGCGCGGGCTGCTGGAAGGGCGCAATTGATGGGTGACGTGGACGGGGATCGGTGGGACGCGTGGATTGGCCGGACCGAGCGGCGGGTTGACCGCGCCGACGCCGGACTTGCCGCGCGCTGGCTGGCAACGCTCGATCGCGCGGCGCCCCCCGACGGGACCATGCCGCAAGGCTTCCACTGGTGCCTGTGCACGCCCGATGCGCCGACATCGGCGCTTGGGGCTGACGGTCATCCGCTGCGCGATGACAGCCCGGACAGCTTCCTGCCGCCGGTGCCACTGCCGCGCCGGATGTGGGCGTCGAGCAAGGTGGAGTTTCTTGCGCCGCTCGTGCTGGGCGCGGCGGTCGAGCGGCGGTCTTCGGTTGCGGCGATCACTGAAAAACGGGGTGCCAGTGGAGCGCTGTTCTTCGTGGATGTTGCTCATGAGACGCTGTGCTATGGCGAATTGGCCGTGCGCGAAGTGCAGAGCGTGGTCTATCGCGATGCCGCCGCCGCTGGCTTGCCCTTGGTCCCGCCGCCGTTGGGGGAGGGCACCTTCCATCCGGGGTCATGGACCGCGCACCGGGCGATAACCCCGGACGAGCCGCTGCTGTTCCGCTATTCGGCGCTGACCTTCAACGGCCACCGTATCCACTACGACCTGCCATATGCCACGGAAGTCGAAGGCTATCGCGGGCTGGTCGTGCACGGGCCATTGACGGCGACGCTCCTGCTCGATCTGGCGCAGGCAGAGCTGGGCGACAACGCGCTGAAAAGCTTTGCCTTTCGGGGGCTTTCGCCAGCGATCTGCGGCGAGGCGCTGCATCTGGTAATGCGCGAGGATGGGGGCGCGGTCGAACTCGCCGCCTTTGCCGCCGATGGACGTCAGGTCATGGCGGCAAGCGCCACGACCTGAACCGTTCGTCGTTCGTGCCGAAGCTTCAGGCTGCGGGAATCGCCCGCTCGCCAACGATGTTCAGGCCATAGCCTTCGAGCGCGACGAGGTTGTGGTGTGAGTTGGTCAGCAGGATCATGTCGTGAATGCCGAGGTCGGCAAGGATCTGCGCGCCGATGCCGTAGCTGCGCAGTTCCATGTCGTGCCCCGCGGTTCCGCCGACCTCGCGGATCAGCTGTTCGGGATCGGTCGGCATCAGCAGCACGATGACGCCTGAGCCTGCCTCGCCAATCTCGCTCATGGCGCGCTGCAGGATGCGCTTGCGCGGTCCCGGCTGGCCGAGCACGTCGGACAGGACCGAGATCGAGTGCATGCGCACCAGCGTCGGCGTGTCGGGCAGGATGTGGCCCTTCTGCAGCACGAGATGGACCGAGCCGTCGACCTTGTTGCGATAGGTCTTGATCGTGAACTCGCCGCCGTAATCGGTGTGGAACGGTGCCTGGTCGAGGCATTCGACAAGATGGTCGTGACGGCGGCGATAGGCGATCAGGTCGCGGATCGTGCCGATCTTGAGGCCATGCTTGCGGGCGAACGGGATGAGGTCGTTGAGGCGCGCCATCGTGCCATCGTCGTTCATGATCTCGCAGATCACGCCCGAGGGGTTGAGGCCGGCGAGGCGCGGCAGGTCGACCGCGGCTTCGGTGTGGCCGGCGCGGACGAGGACACCGCCGTCGCGGGCGATCAGCGGGAAGACGTGGCCCGGCGTCACGATATCGTCACGGCCCTTGGTGGCATCGACCGCCACGGCAACGGTGCGGGCGCGGTCCGCTGCGGAAATGCCGGTGTCGACGCCCTCGCGCGCCTCGATCGAGACGGTGAAGGCCGTGCCATGGCGCGTGCCGTTGTTGCGGCTCATCAGTTCGAGGCCGAGCTTGTCGGCGCGTTCGGACGTGAGGCACAGGCAGATCAACCCGCGGCCGTGGGTGGCCATGAAGTTGATGGATTCGGGGGTTGCCATCTGTGCCGGGATGACCAGATCGCCTTCGTTCTCGCGGTCTTCGTCATCGACGAGGATGACCATGCGGCCATTGCGGACGTCGGCAATGATTTCCTCGACCGTCGCCAGCGCGAAGTCCTCATCGTCACTGTCGTCCATTGCCCGTTCGAGCTTGGTCAGCGTATCTGCCGTGGGATTCCAGTCAGGCGATAGGGCGTCGCGCAAGGTGTTGGGGTGCAGACCTGCCGCGCGGGCAAGCGCTGCCCGCGAAATGACCCGATCCTCGATGAGCTTGCGCGCACGCGCCACAATGTCCTGTGCCATGAGTCGCGTTTGTCACATCGCGATGGCACAGGTCAACAGAAATCACATCGTGATGTGAGGCTATCCCCAGAGTGTCGCACGATAACGTGCGAAGCAGCGCTCACCGCACATCAGACGCATCAGCGCGCCTTCGGCCATGGCCGTCGCACGGCGCGGGTCTTCCTCGACGAGCGGGCGCAACGCCTCGCGGTTCCAGTCCTCGCTGTGCTTCACGTCGAGCACGGCATGAAGATCGAAGTAGCGGCGTTCACGGTCGGACAGGCCGATGCGGCGCAGACCCTTGGCCACCATGGCCGAACGGCCCGGTGCGGTCAGTTCGATCACCCCAAGCGCGCCGACCGAATGCCACGCGAAACCGCGATTGGTAGCCATGCCCGTCATCGCGTTGGCTAGAGCAAGGCTCTCCCACACGGTGTTCTCGATGGTCGGTTCCACGCCCATGGTCATGGCCAAATCGTTGAGCATCGGTCCGTGCATGCCGCGCACGTTGCCACGGCCCATCTCGTCCCAGTAGTTGCGAGCAAGTTCGAGCTTGGCGCTGACCGGGAGCTTGACCTGCGTATAGGCGACAAGATCGTCGAACCCGGCTTCGCCTGCCGCTTCCTGTTCGAAGAACCAGCGCAGTTGCGCTTCATCGGCGTTTTCCGCGAGCCAGGGGAACAGCGGATCGCCCTGACCGGGACCGGTTAGCTTGAGGTCTTCGAACCATTCGACAAAGCCGTCGACATCGGTTGGCGCTTCGCCTGCGCGCTCTCGGACCTCGGCGCGGAGTTCCTCGAGAAACGAGGTTTCGAGATAGCGCATCTGCGCTTCATGCTCGAAATGTTGGTTCCAGTCGTCGGACGGAAACTGCGGACTCAGCCGCTCGCGGTTCCAGCGGGCCAGTGTCTGCTGGATCGTGTCGCTTTGGAACCGGGGGCCAGTGGTGCTTCGCTGGTCAAGATCTATCTGCATGAAAGGCAAACGGAATTTCGACTCGCCTGTTCCGTTGCTAACCCAATGCGCGACGAAGCGTTTGCTGTGGAGGACAGTCCCCTCCGATTGCCTCTGCCACCATTTCGCGCAAAGGCAGTTGCGCCTTCATGCGGATGGCCAGCAGCGCGGTGCCGCTGACCTTGCGCTGGACGAACAGCGTATCGACTGGCGGGACGTGCCACGATGCGCGATCTGCCGCGACCTTTTCGGCCTCGGCGCGCACGCGCTCGACAAAGGAGCGGTCGGAGAAATCGAACAGGCCGGGCTTTCCAAGATGGCCGATCAATATGTCCAGCATCCGGTCAAACGCCGCGCCGTGACGAGCAAGTTGTTGATCGGAAACGAAACCGACTTCGGTCAGGGCCACGCGCAGCGCATCGCGATCCTCGGCCAGCCCCGCCAGCATCATCCGCCGGTAGGCCTCGCTCGTGGCCACCGGAACCTCACGCGCGGCACCGAAATCGAGCAGCACGAGCTTGCCGGTTTCAGCCTGCCAGCGGAAATTGGCGAAGTTCGGATCAGTCTGCATGAACCCGAACGCGAACAGTTCACGCAAGGTCAGGCCGAGCAGCGCCCCCATGGCCTTGTTGCGCACTTCCAGAGGCGCGGTGAGTAGGCTTTCGACCGGACGCGCTTCGATAAAATCCATCGCCAGGACGTTGCGGCCCGAAAGAGGGGCGTATGCCTGGGGGACCAGAAATGCATCGTCGTCCGCAAGCATCTTGCCATAGCGTTGCATCATCTCTGCCTCGCGGAGATAGTCAGACTCCTCGTGGAGTTGCCGCTTTGCCTCGGAGAGTTGGAGATTGATGTCGAGGCCCTGAGGCAGCAGCCCGGAGACGCGCAGAAGCGTGGCGACATTGTCCACGTCGGCATCGATACTGGCAGCAATTCCAGGGTATTGCACCTTGATGGCCAGCACACGGCCATCGGGCAGGACTGCCTTGTGCACCTGCCCGATCGAGGCGGCGGCAATCGGCTGCGCCCCGAAGTGCCGAAACTTAGAGCGCCACCCCGCACCCCACTCAGCGCTCAGCACGCGTTCCAACTGGGCGGGCGGCATGTAATGCGCAGAATCCCGCAATCGGGACAGGATTTCGGTGAGTTCACGCGGCAGAACATCTCCTGCGTCGAGCGAGATCATCTGCCCCAGCTTCATCGCCGCGCCGCGCAGGCGCGAGAGCTGGTCGGCAACTCTCATGGCATTGCCGGGAGTCAACAAAAGGTCCGACAGTTTCGGCGCTTCGCCGCGCGCCAGCCTGCGCGCGCCTTCCGCCAGCACGCCCCCCGCCACGCCGCCTGCCAGCTGGCCAAACGCAGCCAGGCGCGATAGCCGCGCCGAAGGCACCTTGCGATAACGCGATCCGCTCATTTCAACAGCCTTTGCAATCGGGGGCGGATCAGCAGGAACGCGCGATAGCAGCGCTCCAGGACATGCTCCACCGGGCGCAAGCGGGCCAGCAGGCCAAGCCAGCGCAACGCCGGAATGGCCCGCCACATCGCCGCAAACGCCGCCGCGCCCGACAGGATCCGCTCGCCCTCGGCCACATGAAACCGCGCCAGCGCTTCGGTGCGATCGACCGGACACGGCTGGGCAGGATCGGCGATGTCGACAAAAGCGATCGCGCCCTTGCGATCAAGCCGCCGCATTGCCGCGATCTCGCGCGAGCAGATCGGGCAGGCGCCATCATACCACACCATCAGGTTCGGTTCCGGGGGCTGCGCACGTTCCATTGGCTGCATATGGGCCTCGTCCGGCGGTTGCGAGACCTGCCATTTGGGGAAGGGGCACTCTTGATAGGTGCATCCTATCAACCTAGGCTGCGATGATGCACCCCCGCCAGCTCCGCTATTTCGTGACCATTGCCCGGCTGCGGCATTTCGCCAATGCGGCGCAGGAATGCGGTGTTTCGCAGCCAACGCTGTCTGCCGGGCTTTCCGCCCTGGAGCGCGAGGTTGGTCATCGGCTGATCGAGCGTGACCGGAGATTCGTGGGGCTGACCGCGCACGGCGAGGCCATGCTGCCCTGGGCCGAACAGATCCTTGGCGCCGTTGCAGGCATGACGAGCTCGGTCGCCGCGAGTTCTGCGGCGATTACCGGCCAGTTCGCGCTCGCGGCCATCCCCGCCGCGCTGCCGCTGGCCGGACAGTTCGGCGAGACCCTGCTGAAGCGGCATTCAGGCCTGAGCCTTGCGGTGCGTTCAGCCACATCGCGCGAGATCGAGCGGGCGCTGAATAATTTCGAATGCGACGCAGGCCTGACCTATCTCGATCACGAAACTCCGGCCAATGTCCTGTCCGTTCCACTGCACGCTGAGCGCTACCTGTTCGTGACGCGGGCTGATGGTCCGCTCGGGAACTTGACCGAGATCGGGTGGGAGGAGGCTTCTGCGCAACCGCTCTGCCTGCTGCATCAGGGCATGCAGTTCCGGCGGATTCTCGATGCGCGAATGCTGGATCGCGGCTTGGCAATCACGCCGCGCGCAGTAGCCGACAGTTATGTCACGCTGTTTGATCTGGTCCGCTCGGGCGGGTTCTGCACAATCGTGCCAGATACTTATGCCACCCTGCTGGCGGGCCTGCAGTGGGCACGCTGCGCCGTGCTCGATGATGGTGACGAACCGCGCCGGATCGGGCTGGTGGTCGTCAATCGCGTGCCGTTGAGCCCGATGGCCAGCACGGCGCTGGCCGTGGCACGCAGTCTTGCCGGAGTTTGATAGGATAATCCTATCAGGCTTCGACTTTTTCGATTTGACCGGACGTGTCTTTCGGACAAGATCGGACTGCCATGGAACGATTGCCCCACATCATAGCCGCCCACGCTGGCCGGGAAGGCCCGCTGCTTCCGATCCTGCACGATGTGCAGGCCGAATATGGCCATGTTTCGGAAGAGGCCATCCGCACGATCGCGCAGGCACTTAACCTGAGCCGCGCCGAGGTGCAGGGTGTCGTCAGCTTCTACCATGACTTCCACGCCGAGCCTGACGCGCGCCCGGTCCTGAAGCTGTGCCGGGCTGAGGCCTGCCAGGCGCGGGGCGTCGATGTGCTGGCGGCGGGCTTGCCCGACAATGGCCGGGTGAAGGTGGAGACGGTCTATTGCCTCGGGCTGTGCTCGGTCGGCCCGAATGCCATGATCGGCAGCAAGGTCCACGCACGGCTCGATGCGGCAAGGCTGGGCGCGCTGATGGAGGCGTTGGCGTGACAATCGTTCGGATCAGTGACGACGCGCTGGCGCTGGCTTGCGGCGCGGACGAGGTCGTGGCGGCGTTCGTGGCGGCAGGCTGCACCGTGGAGCGCGTGTCATCGTGGGGCATGCACTGGCTGGAACCGCTGGCCGAGATCGATGGTCAGGGCTTCGGCCCGCTTGCACCGGAAGATGTTGCCGCAGTTCTGTCAGGCAGTTCGACCAAGGCTATCGGCTCGATTGCAGCGCATCCCTTCATTGCCCGCCAGCAGCGCTTTACCTTTGCGCGCGCGGGTAAGACACGGCCCCTCAGCCTCGAAGACTATGCCGCGCACGGCGGCTGGCAGGGCCTTGCCAAGGCGCGGGAGGTCGGGCCTGAGGCAACGATTGCGCAAGTCACGGAATCCGGCCTGCGCGGGCGGGGCGGGGCAGGCTTCCCGGCGGGGATCAAGTGGACGACTGTCGCCAAGGCCCAGGCCGACCGCAAATACATCGTCTGCAACGCCGACGAGGGCGACAGCGCCACTTTCGCCGACCGCATGGTGATGGAGGGTGATCCCTTCATGCTGGTCGAAGGCATGGCCATTGCCGCCCATGCCGTCGGCGCGCAGAAGGGCTACATTTACATCCGCAGCGAGTATCCGCACGCGATTGCCAAGATGGAAGCGGCAGTGCGCGCGTCGGCGCACCACATCGCGCCGTTCGAACTGGAAGTGCGCGTGGGCGCGGGCGCCTATGTCTGCGGCGAGGAGACCTCGCTGCTCAACAGCCTGGAAGGCAAGCGCGGCGAAGTGCGCGCCAAGCCGCCGCTGCCAGCGCTCGAGGGGCTGTTCGGCAAGCCGACGGTGGTCAACAACGTGCTGACGCTCGCTGCGGTGCCATGGATCATGGCCAATGGCGCCGCGGCCTATGCGGCGGTCGGTTTCGGCCGGTCCAAGGGCACGATGCCGATCCAGATCGCGGGCAACGTGAAGCACGGCGGACTGTTCGAAGTGGGCTTCGGGATCACGCTGGGCGAACTGGTGGGCGACATCGGCGGCGGCACCGCATCGGGCCGACCGGTGCGCGCAGTGCAGGTAGGCGGGCCATTGGGAGCCTATCACTCGCCCGCCGATTTCCACCTGCCGTTCGATTACGAAGCTTTCGCCGCAGCCGATGGCCTGATCGGCCATGCCGGGATCACCGTGTTCGACGATACGGCAGACATGAGCAGGCAAGCCCGCTTCGCGATGGAGTTCTGCGCGGCCGAATCCTGCGGCAAGTGCACGCCTTGCCGCATTGGCTCGACCCGCGGAGTGGAGCTGATTGACCGCATCCGTGCCAGGTCCGGTCGCGTGCCGGACAAGGTCGAGGCGCTCCCGCAGATGCACAACGCCCGCAAGGTCGAGCGGACGCTGGCGGACGAGATCGTTCTGCTCGAAGACCTGTGCGAGACGATGAAGTTCGGTTCCCTCTGCGCGCTCGGCGGCTTCACGCCCTATCCGGTGCTTTCGGCACTGCGCAATTTCCCCGAGGATTTCGGGGCAGATTTGACGCGGGAAGCGGCCGAGTGATGGGTTGCGTGAACATCCTTCGACAGGCTCAGGATGAGCGGAGTTTGGTTGGAGGTATCTCTCTCGACCCGCTCATGCTGAGCTTGTCGAAGCATGCAGGCGCAGCGGTGCAACCATGATCCTCGGCGCCGTCCTCGCCGGTGGCCGGTCCACCCGTTTTGGCAGCGACAAGGCGCTGGCCGAACTGGGTGGGCGCACGCTGCTGGCGCGGACTGTGGATGCCCTGTCGGCGCAGTGCGATGCGGTGGTGGTCGTGGGGCGGGTGGAGGCTCCGGCGCCGACGCTGCCCGATTGGCCGCGCGCCGACATGGGGCCATTGGGTGGTATCGCCGCTGCGCTCCACCATGCGAGAGACGCAGGCTATGACGAAGTGCTGACCTGCTCTGTCGACAGCATCGGCCTTGCCGACGATCTGGCCGCCCAGTTGCATCCCGCGCCCGCCTATTGCGAAAGCCAGCCGGTGATCGGGCTATGGCCCGTCAGTGCCTCGGCCACGCTCGATGCGCTGCTGATCAGCGACGCACGACATTCGATGCGCGCCTTTGCCGAGGCCATCGGAGCGCGGGCCGTGCGATTCTTCGAAAATCCTGCTAATATCAATACACCGGCGGATCTGATGGCCGCCGAGGAGCGATCCCATGGGTTATGAACGCCAGGCCGATTTCGGCACCCCGGAAGTCCGCAGCGAGACGGAAGTGACCTGCTTTATCGACGGGCGCGAAGTAACCGTGCCCTCTGGCACGACGGTCATGCGCGCGGCAGCTCTGACGGGCGGTTCCATCCCCAGGCTTTGCGCCACCGACAACCTCAAGCAGTTCGGTTCCTGCCGCCTGTGTCTGGTCGAGATTGACGGCATGCGCGGGACGCCTGCTTCCTGCACCACGCCCGTTGCCGAGGGCATGAAAGTCCACACCCAGACCCCGCGCCTGCAGAAGCTGCGCAAGGGGGTGATGGAACTCTACATCTCGGACCACCCGCTCGACTGCCTGACCTGCAGCGCCAACAACGATTGCGAGTTGCAGGATCAGGCCGCCGCCGTGGGCCTGCGCGATGTGCGCTACGGCTATGAGGGCGAGAACCATCTCGGCGCGATGCCCGACATCTCGAACCCCTATTTCGATTTCGACCCTTCGAAGTGCATCGTCTGTTCGCGCTGCGTGCGCGCTTGCGACGAAGTGCAGGGCACGCTGGCGCTGACCATCGACGGGCGCGGGTTCGACAGCAAGGTCTCTGCTGGCCTGACCTCCGACAGCTTCCTGTCTTCGGAGTGCGTTTCGTGCGGTGCCTGCGTGCAGGCCTGCCCGACCGCTACCTTGCAGGAGAAGGCGGTCAAGGAAATCGGCAAGCCGGAGCGCGCAGTCGTCACCACGTGCGCCTATTGCGGCGTTGGCTGCACCTTCCGCGCCGAAATGCGGGGCGAGCAATTGGTGCGGATGGTGCCGTGGAAGGACGGCAAGGCCAATCGCGGGCATTCCTGCGTCAAGGGGCGCTTTGCCTGGGGCTATGCCCAGCATCAGGAGCGCATCCTCTCGCCGATGATCCGCGAGTCCATCGACCAGCCCTGGCGCGAGGTTTCGTGGGAGGAGGCGCTGACCTATGCGGCAGGCCAGATCAACCGCATCCGTGAGACTTACGGCCGCAACGCCTTGGGCGGGATCACCTCGAGCCGCTGCACCAACGAGGAGACGTTCCTCGTCCAGAAGCTGATCCGCGCCGGCTTCGGCACCAACAACGTCGATACCTGCGCCCGAGTCTGCCATTCGCCAACCGGCTATGGCCTGAAGACGACGTTCGGGACGTCTGCCGGCACGCAGGACTTCGACAGCGTCGAGGACAGCGACGTCATCCTCGTCATCGGCGCGAACCCGACCGACGGGCACCCCGTTTTCGCCAGCCGCATGAAGCGCCGGTTGCGTGAAGGTGCCAAGCTGATCGTCATTGATCCGCGCCGCACCGATCTGGTTCGCTCGCCGCATATCGAGGCGGACTTCCACCTGCCGCTGCGTCCGGGCACCAACGTCGCGATCCTGACGGCCATTGCCCATGTAATCGTGACCGAGGGCCTCGCCGACGAGGCGTTCATCCGCGAGCGCTGCGACTGGGACGAGTACCAGCACTGGGCCGAATTCGTTTCGGCAGAGCGCAACAGTCCCGAGTTCCTCTCGCCGGTGATCGGCGTCGATCCCGAAGCTATCCGCGGCGCGGCGCGCCTGTTCGCCACGGGCGGGAACGGCGCGATCTACTACGGCCTAGGCGTTACAGAACACAGCCAGGGCTCGTCCACCGTCATGGCCATCGCCAACCTGGCCATGGCCACCGGCAACATTGGCCGTCGCGGCGTTGGCGTGAACCCCCTGCGCGGGCAGAACAACGTGCAGGGCGCGTGCGACATGGGGTCATTCCCGCACGAGCTTTCAGGCTATCGCCACGTTTCCGACAAGGCGACGCGCGACCTGTTCGAGGCCGAATGGGGCGTGAAGATCGATCCCGAGCCCGGCCTGCGCATCCCCAATATGCTTGACGCCGCCACCGATGGGCAGTTCAAGGCGATCTACATCCAGGGCGAGGACATCCTGCAGTCCGATCCCGACACCAAGCACGTGGCCGCCGGCCTTGCCGCGATGGAATGCGTGATCGTCCACGACCTGTTTCTCAACGAAACTGCGAACTACGCGCACGTCTTCCTGCCCGGATCGACCTTCCTCGAAAAGAACGGCACCTTCACCAACGCCGAACGGCGCATCCAGCCGGTACGCAAGGTGATGGAGCCCCTCAACGGATACGAGGACTGGCAGGTCACGCAGGAACTGGCGCGGGCGATCGGCCTGGACTGGAACTACACCCACCCGTCCGAGATCATGGACGAGATCGCGCGGCTGACGCCGACGTTCTCGGGCGTGAACTACAAGCGGCTCGATGCCGAAGGATCGCTGCAGTGGCCGGTGAACGACAAGGCCCCCGATGGCTCGCCGATCATGCACATCGACGGCTTCGTCAGGGGCAAGGGCAAGTTCGTAGTGACCGACTACGTGCCCACTGACGAGCGCACCGGCCCGCGCTTCCCGCTGCTGCTGACCACGGGGCGCATCCTTAGCCAGTACAACGTCGGCGCGCAGACCCGGCGCACGGCGAATACGGTCTGGCATCCGGAAGACGTTCTCGAAATTCATCCGACTGACGCCGACAACCGGGGCCTCAAGTCTGGCGACTGGGTAAAGCTGGCAAGCCGGTCAGGGGAGACGACCCTGCGAGCATTGGTGACGGATCGCGTGGCACCGGGCGTGGTCTACACCACCTTCCACCACCCGGCGACGCAAGCAAACGTGGTCACTACCGACTATTCCGACTGGGCGACGAACTGCCCGGAATACAAGGTGACCGCGGTGCAGATCACGCCATCCAACGGCCCGACCGACTGGCAGGAAGACTACGAGGCGCAAGCCTCGCGCTCGCGCCGGATAGTAGGCCATGACAGCGCGATGGAGCCTGCCGAATGAGCGCGCATACGGCCGAAAAGCTGGCGTACATGGCCAACCAGATTGCGCGCAACCTGGTGCATGACGACAAGCCGGTGGCCGCGGTGGCGGACCATATCGTTTCGTTCTGGACGCCGCGCATGATCGATACGCTGATCGCGCAAGGCTCTGCCGGGCTTGATCCGGTGGCGGCAGAGGCCATGGCGCGGGTGGCTGACGGGCGCATTCCGGCCCCGCAGACCCGCGCAACCGATCCGCAGGTCCATGGCTCCGATGCCGGTTGACGGCACAAGGGCCTTCCCATTTCGCGAAGAGTTCGCTGATGGCCGGGTGTCACGCGCCCTGGACAGGCCGCTCATCGAAGAGGCGCCGGTTGCCCTGGAAATCAACGGCGTGGGTTATGCCGTGATGATGGCAACACCGGTCGATCTCGAAGACTATGCCCTCGGCTTCTGCCTGTCGGAACAGTTGATCGCCTCACCGCACGAATTTGTCTCGGCACAGGCCGCGCCGGTCGATGCAGGCGGGGGCGCAGGCGGGTGGATGCTGCGCGTGCAGCTTGGTGCCGAAGGAGCGGCTCCACTGCTCGAAAGGGCGCGTTTGCGCCTTGCCGAAGGGAGCTGCGGACTTTGCGGAATCGAGAGCCTGGAGCAGGTCATGCGGCCGCTGCAGCCGGTGACCGCCCGAGTCCGGATCGGGGCAGATGCAATCTTCAGCGCGGCCGCCCAGATGCGCGACCAACAGGTGATGGGCCGCGCAACGGGCGCAGCACATGCGGCCGCGCTATGCGATCCGACTGGCAAGATCCGCCTCGTGCGCGAGGATGTCGGTCGGCATAATGCCTTCGACAAACTGATTGGTGCAGCAGCGCGAGAGGGTCTGGCAATGGCGGATCATTTCGTCTTGCTCACCGCGCGCTGCAGTTTCGAGCTGGTGCAGAAGGCCGTGATTGCGGGGGTCCCGGTGCTGGCGACAATATCGGCAGCGTCCACGTTGGCCTGCGAGCAGGCGGCGAGTCATGGGCTGAAACTCGTCAGCCTTGTCCGACAGGACAGCCTGCTTGAGTTGTGATTGGCCGAGACAACGGCATTCCATAGGCTCTGTCTATCCAAACATTGCTTATCGATACTTTTCCAGCCCTGATGCGGGAGCTAGGTCATCCTGGAGAACAGGAGAAATGCGATGCCAACCCCGAAGACCGTGGTGATCCGAAACGTCCGGGTGTTTGACGGCGAGGAGCTGCTCGAAGGCGCAAAGTCGGTGATCGTGCGCGAGGGTAGAATCGCCATCGTGACTGATGCGGGTCAAGAGCCAGCGGTGGAGGGGGCGGCAACGCTCGTTGAAGGTGCTGGCCGCACGTTGATGCCGGGCATGGTCGAGGCGCATGCGCATTTGACGTGGGGCTCGTCGGTCGAGAAGATCTACCACCAGTTCATCCTGCCTGAAGACGAACTGAAGGTCGCGGCTTGGCGCAATGCACGAGTGTTGCTCGACCATGGCTTTACCAGCGCCTATTCGGCAGGCGCGCTGGGTGATGGCATCGAGGTTGAACTGGCGCGCGCCATCGAAGCGGGCGAGACGCCGGGGCCGCGTCTGGTGCCTTCGACACTGGAACGCAGCCCGGAAGGGGCCGAGGGCGTCGACACCGGTGACGTGTTCAACGGGCGCGGGGCCGAAGCTATCCGCAAGTTCGTGGCCTATTGCAAGGAGCAGGGCATCGGCTCGCTCAAGCTGGTGGTTTCGGGCGAGGATGCCCTGAAGCCCGGCTCGGCCGGCGACGTGCTCTATACCGACGAGGAGATGGAGGCGGCTGGCGAAGCGGCGCGTGAGGCCGGCTTGTGGATCGCGACCCATGCCTATTACCCCAAGGCGATCGAGCTTGCGCTGAAAGCAGGCGCACGGATCATCTACCACGCCTCCTATGCCGACGAGGCCGCCGCCGATGCAATGATCGCGGCCAAGGACACGACGTTCTATGCTCCTTCGCCCGGTGTCTCGATTGCCGCGCTGGAAGCGACGCCACCCCCGCACATCGACATGAGCCACATGAAGAAAAGCGCGGCCGAGCGGATGGAACTGGAAGCCAGGCTGGTGCCTGCCCTCAAGGCCCGGGGCATGCGCATCCTGATCGGCGGCGACTATGGCTTTCCCTTCAATCCCAATGGCCGCAATGCTCGCGACCTGCAGATCTTCGTCGATCACTTCGGCTACACGCCGGCCGAGGCACTGATGGCAGCAACGGCCCTGGGCGGTGAACTGATGGACCTTGAGGTTGGCCGCGTGAAGCAGGGCTGGCTGGCCGATCTGCTGCTGGTCGAAGGCGATCCGACGCAGGACGTGTCGATCCTGCAGGACAAGAACCGCATCGCCATGATCATGAAGGGCGGTTCCCTGTACAAGGCACCCGTGGAGGTTGCCGCCTGATGACGACGATGTTCGATGTTGCCGTGATCGGCTGCGGTCCCGTGGGCGCCATGGCGGCCAACCTGCTGGGCAGGCAAGGTCTTTCGGTGGTCGTGCTCGAGAAGGAGACCGAGCACTATCCGCTGCCGCGTGCGGTCCATCTCGATCACGAGATGATGCGGCTGTTCCAGAGCGCCGGGGTGATCGACCGAGTGGAGCCGGACATGGTGGCGACCGATGGGCACCTGCATGTCGGCGCCGACCACGGCGTGATCCGCTACATGGGCACGGTCGGCAAGCCGCGCCCGTTCGGGTGGGCCAACGACTACTTCTTCTACCAGCCCGAGTTCGAGGCCCATCTGCGCGCGGCCTTTGCCGACAATGGCAGGATCGGCCTGCTGCCGGGCGCCGAGTTCACCGCGCTTGTCCAGGATGAGGGCGGCGTGACGGTGACTTTCGCGCAGGATGGCGCACAGCGCAGCCTGACGGCACGCTGGGTGATCGCCGCCGATGGCTCGCGCAGCCCGGTGCGCAAGGCATTGGGCGTGAAGCTCGACGACCTTGACTTCGAAGAGCCGTGGCTGGTGGTCGATGCCGAGGTCGAGGGGCCGGTGACTTTCCCGGACCTGACCGGCGTGCCCGAGGGGGCCGACTTGCAGCGCCTGTCGGTGATGATGTGCGATCCGGCTCGCCCGGCCACGGTCGTTCCCGGCCGTCGCAACCATCGCCGCTGGGAGTTCATGCTCCTGCCGCACGAAGACGACGCCGAAATGATGCGCGAGGAGAACGTCGCGGCACTGGTCGGGGCATGGATGAGGCAAGTGCCGCATAAGATCGTGCGCGCCGCGACCTATCGATTCCACGGGCTGGTGGCGGAGCAGTGGCAGGTCGGCCGTGTCTTCCTCGCAGGCGATGCCGCGCACCAGACCCCGCCGTTCTTCGGCCAAGGCATGTGCCATGGCCTTCGCGATGTGGCGAACCTTGCCTGGAAGATGGCGGCGATCGTCAATGAGGGCGCGGACGAGGCCATCCTGACGACCTACCAGTCCGAGCGTGACCCGCACGTGCGCGGCGTCATCGGCGCGGCGGTGGCGGCAGGGCGCTATATCTGCGAACTCGATCCGGCCAAGGCGGCGGAGCGCGATGCCAGCATCCGTGCGCAATCAGCCCAGAAGCAGGGCGAAACGGCTGCAGACCTGATTCCGGCGATTTCTACCGGCCTTGTTGCGCAAGGCACGCCCGCAGCGGGCCAGCGCTTCATCCAGCCGGTCCTCGCCGATGGGCGCAAGCTCGACGATCTGGTCGGTCAAGGCTGGCGGCTGTTCGTACGAGACGGCGGTGGTGAGGGCGCAATCATTGCCAGCGAGCTGCCCGACAACGGCGCGGTCGAGCAGTGGCTCGACGCGCGCGGAGTCGAGGCCGTGCTGGTTCGTCCCGACCATTATGTGTTCGGCACAGGCTCTGCAGCCGAACTGCTCGCGTTGCGAGATGCGATGCTTCGTCAGAGGCAGGAGATTGCAGCGTGAGCCTGACACTCGCCGCAGCCCAGACGATCATTGGCACTGGACTGGCCCATGCGCGGTCGCGCAGTGCCAAGCCGCTCGCCGTGGTGGTGCTTGATGCCGGTGGGCATCCGGTTGCCTTTGCGCGTGAGGACGGGGCGAGCCTGTTCCGCCATGACATTGCTCGCGCCAAGGCGATGGGCGCGCTCGGCATGGGCGATGATACCCGCGTCCTGGCCGAGCGGGCCAAAGGCAACCCGGTCTTTTTCCAGAGCGTGAGCGTGGCGGTGGGCGGCAACATTGCCTTCTCGCCCGGTGGCGTGCTGATCCGTGAGGCTGGCACGATCATCGGTGCCGTGGGCATCAGCGGCGATACCGGCGACTGCGACGAGGACTGCGCGCTCGCGGGGCTCAGGGCCGCAGGTTTCAATCAGGAGATACCGGCGTGAAGTTGCGCAGCATCGAAGTTGCCCTGCCCGATCCCGCTGGCGCCGCCGCGTGGATGGTCGACGTCTGGGGCCTCTATCCCGCCGATGTGCGCGGCAGCACGCATTACCTGCGCGGCACCGGCACGATGCCCTACCTCGTCGCGTTCGAGCAATCGGATGAGGAATACGTCCGGTCGACCACTTTCGTGTGTTCCGGCGAGGAACTTGCCGCCATCAAGGCGCGCGTGACCGACAAGGGCTGGGCAGCAAAGCCGGTAACCTCTGCCGATCCCGGCGAGGGTGCGGGCCTGCTTGTCGAACTGCCCGAGGGCACGATCCTTCGCTTCCTGGCCGGATCGAGCGAGGTCGAGGCCATCGACGGCTTTGCCAAGGCCAGCAAGCGCGTGTCGCCGGTCAAGCTGACGCACGTGGTGTTCAACTCTGCCGATGCCGAACTCCTTGGTCACGCCGTGGAGGAGGTGCTGGGCTTCCGCGTCTCTGACCGGACGAAGGGCATGGTCTTCGTGCGTTGCAACGACAGCCATCATTCCACCGCCTTTGCCCGCGCCGGCTTTGCCAGCCTCAATCACGTAGCGTTCGAGATGGACGATCTCGATGCGGTGATGCGCGGCATTGGCTGGATGCGCGACAACGGCTTTGCACCGGCATGGGGCCCCGGCCGCCACGGCCCCGGCGACAATGTCTATGCCTATTACATCGCCCCGTTCGGCCCGGTGATCGAGTATTCGACCGCAGTCGAGAAGGTTCCGGCAGACTATCGCACCGGTGAGCCGGACGACTGGACCTGGCCCGAGCAGCGCATCGACCAGTGGGGCATCTCGGACAAGGACTTTGCCGGCCTGCGTGTGGCCGAGGAGCGCTTCCGCTGCCGCCGTGACTGGGAACCGGCACCACTTTGAACATCGACAGACGAGGTTTCGTCGGCGGCGCAGCCGCCCTTGCACTGACCGGATCGGCGGTGCAGGCAAAAGGCGTCCTCAGGGGAGACAAGACCATGGCCCGTTACATCAGTTTCCGCCGTCCCGACGGGACCCCCAGCTTCGGCCGCCTCGATGGCGAGACCGTACATGACCTCGGCGCCCAAGGCGCTGCGGCATGGTTGAAGGACGCCGTGGCAGGTGACCTTTCCGTGCTGGCTGCCACCGCGAGCTATGCCCGCGCCGACGTGCGCCTGCTCCCGGTTATCCCCAACCCGAACAAGATCCTCTGCGTCGGCCTCAACTATGCCACGCATGTCGCTGAAACCGGGCGGGATCAGAAGGAATACCCGGCGATTTTCACGCGCTGGGCCGACAGCCTGATCGCCGATGGCGAACCGCTGGTGCGCCCGCCCGAAACCACCCGCTTTGATTACGAGGGCGAGCTCGCCGTGGTGATCGGCAAGGGCGGCCGTCGCATCCCGCGCGAAAAGGCACTTGAGCACGTCGCCGGGTATTCGGTGTTCAACGATGGTTCGGTGCGCGACTGGCAGCGCCACAACATCCAGTTCACGCCCGGCAAGAACTTCCCCGGCACCGGCGGCTTCGGCCCTGCGCTCGTCACGCCTGACGAACTGCCCGATCTGGCCGAACAGCGCGTGCAGACCCGGATCAACGGCCAGCTCGTGCAGGACCAGCCTGTGTCGGACATGATCTGGGACGTGGCTTTCGTGATCGAATACTGCTCGACCTTCACCACGCTGGAACCCGGCGACGTCATCGCCACCGGCACCCCCGGCGGCGTGGGCGACAAGCGTACCCCCCCACTCTACATGAAGGCCGGAGACGTGGCCGAAATCTCGATCGGCAAGGTCGGAACCCTGACCAACCCCGTCATCGACGAGGCGTGATGTCTGCTGCCGATGCGATTGCCGCGATGGGCAGTGCGCTCGGCCCGCAGGTGGTCGAGGCTTGTCGCGCGCTGTTCGATGACGAGCAGCGCGGGCTTGCCGCACGCGTGCCGGCCTTGGCCGTCGATTGCGTCTATGGCCCGCATGAGCGCCATCGGCTCGACCTTTATCGTACTGCCGCCGATCGCGACCTGCCGGTCGTCCTGTTCGTGCACGGGGGCGGTTTCCGGCTTGGCGACAAGGGTGATGAAGGTTCCTGGCAAAATGCCGCGGTGGCTCGGACGATGGCGGAGGCCGGGTTCCTCGGCGCGGCGATGAACTACCGGCTCCTGCCCGATGCGCGCTGGCCGCAGGGTGGCGAGGACGTGGCGGCGGCGGTGGAATGGCTTCGCGACAACGCCGCGGAGCATGGTGGTGACCCGGCGCGGATCGTGGTGGTTGGCACCTCGGCGGGGGCGGTGCATATCGCCACGGCGCTGAAGCTGCAGCCGGATCTGCCGGTGGCCGGGGCGGTGCTGCTTTCGGGGTTGTATGGTTACACCCCGCTGGATGCCAAGGACGAGCCGTACTACGGCCTGAACGAGGACTACGCGGCCAGAATGCCGCGTCAGGCCATTGCCTCGACCAGCATCCCCTTGTTCATCTGCTGTGCGCAGTACGATCCTCCACGCTTCCAGGCCGAATTCCTTGGCCTGATGGCAGAGCGTCTCGAACGGCACGGCGCTTTACCGAACGGCATGATCCTGTCCGGACATAACCACTATTCCATGGCCATGCACATCGGCACCGCCGATCGCCGTCTTACGGATGAGATGGTCGCGTTTATCAGGGGCGTGTAGCACCGATGTGACTCGTGCCGCGGGCGCGCGCGAGCTTCTCCTGACGGTCACGTTCGCGGGCCGAAGCGCGTTGTTCGTCTGTCCGCTCATCGTAGCAACCTGCGCAGGAGACCCCATCTTCATAGAGAGGTGAAGCACGCCCTTCCTCATCCACGGGTCGGCGACAGGCACGGCAAAGGACGTGGCTGCCGAGCGCAAGGCCATGGCCCACAGTCACGCGCTCGTCGAAGACGAAACATTCGCCGCGCCACAGGCTTTCATCTTCAGGCACTTCCTCGAGGTATTTCAGGATGCCACCTTTCAGGTGGTAAACCTCCTCGATGCCTTCAGCCTTGAGGAAGGCGGTGGATTTCTCGCAACGGATGCCGCCGGTGCAGAACATGGCAACCTTGGGGGTCTTTCCCTTACCCAGCAGCCGCTCGCGTTCACGGCGGAACCAGCCGGGGAACTCGCGGAAAGTTGTCGTCTTCGGATCAATGGCGCGTTCGAAGGTACCAGCGGCCACTTCGTAGTCGTTTCGGGTGTCGATCACGATGGTTTCGGGATCGGCGATCAGCGCGTTCCAGTCCTGCGGCGAAACGTAGGTGCCAACGCTTGCGCGCGGGTCGATGCCCTCGACGCCCATCGTCACGATCTCGCGCTTGATCCGCACTTTCATGCGGTAGAACGGCATGGCGGATGCGTGGGAGTACTTGACGTCGGTATCGGCGCAATCGGGCTGGGCACGGATGAAATCCACCACATGGGCAATGCCCTCGGCGCTACCGGCGATAGTGCCGTTCAGCCCTTCGTGGGCAACCAGCAGCG
Organism: Novosphingobium sp. GW835-FHT14H07; assembly: GCF_058793515.1. NCBI lineage: Bacteria > Pseudomonadati > Pseudomonadota > Alphaproteobacteria > Sphingomonadales > Sphingomonadaceae > Novosphingobium > Novosphingobium sp. GW835-FHT14H07. The sequence goes on along the minus strand of NZ_JBXAFX010000003.1, from coordinate 8,777 downwards.
TACCCTTGATGCCTTGCGCCTTGCAGGTGCTTTCCAGCGCATCGCGCAAGGCGGCAGGGTCCGCGATTGGCGTGAAACGGTAAAGCGCTGCGACGGTGACCGAAGATTCCATGCCGCGCCCTTAGGGCAAGTGGCAGGGTTTGTCAGTCCCGAGACGCTGCAGCGAATGCTGCCGCGCAATCCTGCCACCGAGCATGGAGGCGATTACCGCCAAGCCAGCCGCAGCATCGGCGTTCTCGCCACAGACAAACAGGTCTACCGCCGCTACTCCGGTCTCCGGCCAGGTATGGATCGATATGTGCGATTCCGCCAGCATGGCCACCGCGGTCAATCCCATGGCTTCACCGAAATGGTGCAGATGAACGCCGACGACGTGCGCCTTGGCCGCGCTAGCAGCCATGCGCAGGACCTGTTCCACATGCACGGCATCATCAAGCCTGCAGCATCCATCAAGATCGGCGATGAGATGGACACTCGTGCCGGGAAGATGAACCATCAGGCGAGACTTTCGAACGGATGCGCAAGATGGGCAAGAGCGCTCTCGGCGGCAATCACGCCGCGATAGTGCGCTTCCTCGAACAGGGAAAGGCCCGAAAGGTCGGAGTGGGCAAACCACAGCGGCGGTGCCCCGCGCTGCGCCGCCATCCTGGCTGGATCCGACAGAAAGCCCGGCTCGGGCCGCACCATGGCATGGCCCCAGCGCCACACATCAATCCGCTCGATCGCGCCCGAAAGATCGGGGTTCATCGCCAGAAGATCATCCTGCACGATGCGCTGCCAGGCTTGCAACGTGCGGGTCATGAGAATCTTGCGGGCCTGGCTCGGCGTTTCACGGCTGAGCGGGAGATACCAGGTCAGTACGGTCGGACCGCCATCCGCCGAAGAGGTCTGGTGCGTGGCAACGACATAACCGAGGCTTTCGCTCGCTGCCGAGACATTGTCCCACGCCAATGGTGCGCCCTTGCCACGCGGCGGGCGGCTGACCGTGACATTCGCCACGACCCACGGCGCATAGGTGAAGTGACCGCTGGCCGTGTGTTGCGGCGCTATTCTTTGGGCGACGAAGTGGGGCATCGCCAGGATGGCGGCGCGGGCGCGAACGATGCGTGTGGCACTGGCGCGATGATCGAAGACATGGGCGAGTACCCCTGATCCGTCTGTTTCGACCCGGATCAACGACCGCGCCAGGCGCAGATGTGGCGCGATCCTGTCAGCCATCGCCCGGACCAGTCGGCCATTGCCCTCTGGCCAGGTCAGTTCGCGGTCACCGTCGGTGCCCGCTGCCCAGCCACGACGCCCGGCGAAATAGTGGATGCCCGCCCAGGCCGAGACGTTCTCGGGCTCCGAGCCATAGTCATCCCTGCAGCAATAACGCAGGTGGGCGCGCAATGGGACGGAAGTATAGCCCTGTGCATCAAGCCATCGCGCGAAGCTTTGCCGGTCGAGCGAGCGGTATCGCTCATCCGTACTAGAGAGCGCCATGGGTGATGCGAATGCGTGCCTGCCATCCCGCCCGATGGCCTCACGAAACCCGGACATCGCAGACGTGAACCTTGCCTGCTGGGCGTAATCGTCATTCGAAAGCGCGGTCTGGGGGACAAGACCTTCCTGCCATTTGCCGCGCCATAGCAATCGCTCCTCAAGGTCGGCGCAAAGCTGCAGCGGATCATAGACCGGCGCGCCGTTCGCTTCGCCCGTTATCATGCCGAAGCCTCTCAGCATGTGCCGCAGGGCGCGGGCTTCACGGTTTGGCACCGGCAGGTAATGCGCGCCAAGCGGATAGGCGCTGATGGCGTTGCGATCCGATCGCCCGTTGCCGCCGGGCGCGTCTTCAAGTTCAAACAGGGCAAAGCGGGTAAAGCCGGCTTCGGCCAGGCGCCAGCCGGCGGCAAGGCCTGCGACACCGCCGCCCGCAATCAGGATGTCGATTTCCTCTACCGGGCCTGATGGTGCCGGAAACCGGCCTTCCCGGATCAGGTGGCCCCGCTGCCAATCGGTGCCGGACAGGGTGCCGGGCAGCGCTGGCTGGCTGCATCCTCCGAGCAGCGCCGTCACCCCCGCTCCGACCGCTGCGCCAGCAAGCACCTGCCGCCGGGTTGGCTCAGCTTTCATAGCGGCCCCACTCCGCGGCGAAGCTGCGCACCAGGGCCTGGTTGTCGAGCCTGTTCACGGGCGCTGGGCGACGGGCCATATCGGGCGGAAAATCGAACATTGCGCGTTCGCTGGCGGGGGTAAGGAATCGGAGGTCTTTCGGCAGTTGCACCGCATCGGACGGGAAGACGTGGGCAGCCATGGTGAAGCCCCATTCGCCAAAGCTCGGCACATAGGCATGATAACCGCGCACGGCGAGCCCGGCGGCCTCCAGCGTGCTGGCGACGGTCCAATAGGAGCGCGGCGCAATGAGCGGGGAGGTGCTCTGCACCGTCATCACGCCACCCGGGGCGAGGAGGCGGGCGACTTGGCGGTAGAATGTCTCGGTATAGAGCTTGCCCAGCGAAAATTCGGTGGGATCGGGAAAATCGACGATGATCGCGTCGAACTGGCGCCGTTGTTCGCGCACCCAGCGAAAGGCATCGGCATTCACCATCGTGAGCCGAGAGGAGGCAAGCGCTCCGGCATTGAGCTGCGCCAGTTGCGGCGTATCGCGGAAGAGGCGGGTCATCTCGGGATCGAGATCGACCAGCGTAACATGCCCAACGCGGCCGTCACGAAGCACCTCGCGGGCGGCAAGGCCATCGCCGCCGCCGAGTATCAGCACCTGCCGAGGCGCAGCGACCCGGCCCAGCACCGGCCACACCAATGCTTCGTGATAGCGATATTCGTCGCGCGTGGAGAACTGCAGATTGCCGTTGAGATAGAGCCGCAGATCACCGTCCTGCCGCGTAAGCACGATGCGTTGGTAGGGCGTGGAGCGGGCATAGACCACGGGCTCGTTGTAGAACGCAACTTCGCTCCAGCGCTGCAGCCGGTCGGCAAAGGCAAGACCACCAAGCAGCGAGGCGGAGACCAGCATCGCCGCGATCATGTCGCGCCAGATGCGTTCCTGGCGGCGCAGGGCGATCAGCAAGGCGATCGCTACGGCCACGTTGGCAAGGCCGAAAACGAAGCCGGTGCGGATCATGCCCAGTTTGGGCACCAGCACCAGAGGGAACAATAACGAGGCGATCAGCGCACCGACATAATCGTACGTCAGCACGTTTGAGACAAGCTCGCGGAAGGCGAACCGGTGGCGCAGGATGCGGATCAGCAGCGGGATTTCCAGCCCGACCAGCACGCCGATGGTCATCACCAGGGCATAGAGCGCAACCCGAAAGTCTCCCACCAGCGGGAACAGCAGGAACAGACCGGCCGCAGACCATCCCCCCAGCGCTGCAATGAGGATTTCCACCCGGACGAACACCGCCATCTCGCCCGAACGCACATGGCGCGAAAGCCAGCTGCCGACGCCCATGGCAAACAGGTACGTCCCGATGACGGTGGAGAACTGGGTAACGCTGTCGCCGAGCAGATAGCTTGCCAGAGTGCCCGCCAGCAGTTCGTAGATCAGGCCGCAGGTGGCAACGACGAGGACCGAAACCAGCAGGATGACCGCAAGCGAAGCCGGCGCTGCATCCCGCCTGGCGTTGCTGGCGGCAAGCGGTGCTTCATCCATGCACGGCGGCGGCGATGATATTGGATATGCCGATGGCCACGGCTCCGGCCAGCAGGGCCACGGCCAGGTTCTTGCGCTCTATGATCTCGCGCCACAACTCGCCCGGGGTCAGCTTGTCGACCAATACGAAACTGACGATGAAGATGACGATCCCCAGTCCGGCATAGAGCATCGTGGCAAGGAAGACGTTTGCGGTGAGCATGGCAGGCTCCTTTCAGGATCCGGTGATCATTTGTGCGATGGGCCGGTGTGGCCCGATGCGACGGGGCGGTCTTCCTCGTCGCTGTAGAACGAATAGGCGTTGAAGGCGGCGAACAGCGCCGCTGCCAGCAGCGCAAGGCTCCACAGCGCGAACAGGATGAGGCGTCTGGTCATTTGTCGCGGAACCTCCACCACAGGATGGTGACCGGCCAGGCGAACAGGGCAATGACCAATGTCCACCACATTCCCCACGACATTGCGCCGGTCTCTGCTTCCACCCAGACATTGATCGTCTCGACCGAGCCCCAGGCGTCGTTGATTCCAGGGTCGACCGGCCAGCCATGCGCAGAACCGCTGACGTAGACATCGTAGGTGCCGCGCGGCACGTGGCCAAACATGGTGTCGCCATGATGGCTGCCTTCGCTCCACGCACCATCGGAATCGGTGCCCGCATAGTGCTCGACCAGACCGAACGCATCGATCGACTGCTCGCTTGAACGATCGACCAGGTTGTATTCGAGATCGACCCAGCGGTTTTCGAACTGGTTGGTGTCCGCTTCGATGGTAACGAACTGCCATGGCCTGCGCACGATGATCGTGCCGACCTTGACCGGGGCGATCTGCCCGCCGACCGGGACCTGAACCATCGCACTTGTCCTGGTCCTCGGCCAGGCGAGTACAGCCATTGCGATCGCGGCGATGATCGAGACAGCCAGTGCGAGCTTGAACATGTTGCCAAGGTCGTCCTGCTCCATGCCGATCGCGGGCCGGAACAGCATCGGCCCTCTCGCTGCCTTGCGCCTCGGCAGACTGCGACGCCTGAGGCCGAAGGCGGCTTCGACATCGGCTTCGGGCACCGGCACAAGCTGTGTCCAGTTCTCCTCACCTTCCGAAACCTCACGCGAGAGCATGGTCTGGCCCGACTGGAACAGCGTGGCGGTTGCCGTATCGCCTGCCTTCACGCGCCAGTAGAATTCCCCCGCCACCGCGGTAGTCGAGGTCGTCTGGTCCCGGCCCATGCGCGTGAATGGCGTACTCCGCCAGTAGACCCTGTCACGGGGGCCTTGAGGCCGATCCGCCAGCATCGTGCCGAATTGCCATTCGCCATCGCAGGCCACCAGCCAGCGATAGCCGAGGTACGGGTTGAACAGCAGGAACTCCTGCCAGATGGTGATCGGGTCCTTGCGGCGCAGCGCGCCGACGACCTCCCATTCCTGCCCGAACAGCGTGCCGCGCTTGCCCAGTTCCAAGGCAAAATTCTCGTTGGCGCGCTTGTACTTGCGGATCAGCGCCACTTCCGGCCGCGATACATCGAGCAGCGATCCGCAATGCTGGCAGGCAAGGTTGACCGTAAATCCCGCCGCCCGCACTTCGATCGTCCCGCCGCAGGCCGGGCAGGTGACCGCTTTGGCGCCTGCAGAGCCAGCAGTCACCGCAATTCTCCGGGCACAGTCCAGCCCTCGATCTGACGCAGGTTTCCGGGCTTGAGGCTGATCAGGTCCCAGCTATCGCCAAACCACGCCGTTGTCGCGCGCTCATCGCGCTGAAGGGAAAGGACTTCGCCGCTGGCGGAGCGGAAGTCCACGCTGGTCATCTTCGTGCCGATCTGCGTGGGGATAGGCAGATCACCCTCGCTGCCAAGGCATTCGACCTGCTTGATGTCACTTGCAAACAACTGGCGTCCATCAACCTCGATCACGTCTCCCGGCGTTATTGTGCCGCCTTCCGCAAAGGCGCGGACGTCCGCGCGGTCGAGCAGTTGTGGCCACTCGGCTGTCAGCATGAACATGCCAGCTGCCTCGGCCAGCCAGAACTGCGCGCCACTTTCGGCCATGGCCAGCCATTCGTTCCACGAGCCCCCGGCCCAGGCCCAGCGCACCCGGCCGACCACGACCAAGCTGCGTCCCTCGGCCACCAGCGTGGTGCCAAGCTGGATCGGTGAAACATCGAATGGCAGGACTGCAACCTTGCCCACATCCTCGATATCGAGCCCGTGGCGCAGGATCAGTGTCTGGCAGTAGGGGCACGTCGCATAGGGAAGGGACGGGCCTCGCACCGGCACCTGCGCTCCGCACGAAGGGCAATTCATCACGTCCCGCTTCCCCCCAATGCGAACGCGCAATCAGCGGATTCGCGCGAGCAGCTCGGCCTTCTTGGCATCGAACTCCTGCTGGCTCAATGCGCCCAGCGTTACCAGCCTGTGGAGTTTCTCGATCATCGCGAGGGGATCTTCTTGGGTGACAGCGGGAGCAGTTGCGGGGATCGTTGCCTGGCCAAGTCCCTGGGCCATCGCGCCGCCCAATGCCGTTGCAGCAGCAACCCCGGCGCCGATACCGGCCACCCCGCCGCCATCCTGGTTTGCAGCATCCTCGATTGCTTCTGCCGCCTGGAAACGAGTGTAATTTCCGAGATCGCCAAGCACTCGCATCGAACTGGCCTTATCCAGATGGGCCTGGACTTCATCGGGCAGCGACACGCTTTCGACGTAGAACGAAAGGCAGGTCAGTCCCCACTGCGCAAAGGCCTTGTCGACCTCGAGCTTGATCCGGTCAGAAAGCGCCTGCTGGTTTGCCGCCAGATCGAGGAAGGCAATGCCACTGCCGCCAAGGGCAGTGGCTATCGCGGTCTGGATCGCGGCACGCAATTGCGGTTCGAGCGAGGGCACCGAGATGTCGGCCAGCGTCCCCATCACGCGCGAGACGAATGGCGCGACTTCGCTTACGCGGAAGGAATATGAGCCGAATGCACGCAGGCGCAGCGCGCCGAATTCAGCATCGCGCACTGTAACTGGCTGGGCAGTTCCCCACTTCAGGCCATGCTGCTCCTTCAGCGAGAGGAACACCACGTCCGACTTGAATGGCGATTTGAAAGCCTTGTCCCAGTTCATCAGGTTGGACAACAGGGGCAGGTTGGCGGTTTCGAGCGTATGCAGGCCCGGTCCGAAGAAATCTGCGATGCGGCCTTCATTGACAAAGGCCGCGATCTGTCCTTCGCGCACCGTCAACTGGGCGCCGTGCTGGATTTCGCGATCGGCAAAGGGCACGCGCCAAGCCAGTTCGCTGGGCTGCTCCAGCCACTCGATGACATCGACAAACTGCTTGCGAATAAAATCAAACATCACGGATGCCTTCCCGAAAGCCGCGCACTGCTTGCTGCAGCCTAACTTTTCGGAGCGGCCAGGCAAGAGAGCGCGTCGACCCGGACTTCGTCGGGACTGCAAAGTCCCGTGGGGGATGAACAATTCCTTCTGTTGATGGAGGGGTCTACTCTTCCTCACTGTCAAACGCCGCGCGGGAAGCGCGGATGAGGTCCTGGTGGGCATTGATCCAGTTGATCAAGCCGCGCGTCTGAACGTGCAAGGACTCCCCCAGATGGGTGAGGTTGTAGCTTACCTTCGGTGGCACATCGCCGCTGATCCTGCGCGTGACAAAGCCATCCCGTTCCAATGTGCGGAGCTTCATGGTGAGGATGCGCTGGGAAATGGCGCGTTCGGCTGAGAGCCTGGCAAGCAGGCGCCGCAGTTCGGCGTGGCGAAGCTCTCCGGTAGCAAGCACCAGAAGTATCAGAGTCGACCACCGGTCACCGAGGAGCGCCATGATTTCGCGCACGGGGGCATCGCGACTTGTCCCGTGGCGCTCCATTTCGTCAGCCAGAGAGGCAAGCGCAGGCCGTTCGAATGTCCCGCTAATGTCGTGCGCCATGCTTATCTTCGGCACAAAGGAGTGCCGCCCCCCGCCCTGATCTTCCGCACCTTATGCCGCAGTTCGAGAAGATCAATAAGCGGGAAGTGGTCGGTCAGGGCGGAACTGACTGAAACTCGGGAACAAACAACCGAGGAAGATGATCATGCGGCCGAGCGGCGTCAGATCACGTTCTCGACATGCACGACGCAAGGCGGGGCCGTGAAAAATGGACCAGCCAAGGCTCGCCATTCCTGGAAGCCCTGGCTTTCCCGGAAGTCGACCATGTGGGCTTCCACGCTGGTCCAGCCCACGACCAGGCGATAGGTTCCCGGTTCCTCGATCACCCTCTGCAACGCGAACGATACAAATCCCCTCGCCTGTTCGAAATGTGGACGGGCCTGTGCCACCGCGGCTTCGAATTCGTCCATGCGGGCGGGATCAATGGTGAGCGCAGCGATTTCGTGAATCATCGATGGTCTTTCAAAGCTTCGGATTGTCGGCGCTCCAGCGCACGGTCAGTTCGATTCCGCTGCCGATGGGCAGCAGCACGGATTGCAGATCGGGCTTGCAGCGGACTGCGTTACGATACTGGCGAACACTAGGACGATCGAATTCGGGTTCGATCATGTTGTCGGAAACAATAACGCCTTCGTCGCTCAGTTTAGGATAGAATGCCTCGAAGCAAGGCAAATAGAGCTCTTTCCAGATGTCGAGAAGCACAAAGTCCCAAAGCCCTTCATCGTCTTGAAGACAATCCAGAGCGTCACCGCACCGAAATTCGACGAAGTGATCCAGTCCTGCCTCTGCCAGTTGTTCGCGGGCGTAAGTCTGTTTGTAGTCGGCCAATTCGCAGGTCACGACAAGCGCACCGATCTGCGCTGCGGCATCTGCAAGGAACAGCGTCGAATATCCGTAGCTGGTGCCGAGTTCGAGTATGCGTGCCGGGCGGCGTGCGAGGATTAGCGAATGCATGAAACGTCCGGCATCCTCGCCTACTGGTAGCAGGAATTCGTCACGGACGGCAAACCCGGCGAGGCCGAGCGTCTTCATGCGATCCCCATCGTCTCTTGCGCGGTCGCGGTAGCGGTCGAACACGCGAGCCACGCGGGGATCGGCGAAGATCATGCGCATTCTCCTTTGCAACCGGGGCGTTCGTCAGATCCAGTCTACACCATTTCGTTGAATGTTTGGGCGCACCAGTCTGCGATGTAGTCGCGCATGGCGGTGCCGTTGTCGGCGCC